>NZ_NPDS01000003.1 GCF_002811925.1 Leptospira barantonii | reverse complement strand
GGCGGGGACGGCGGTGGAGGAGATTGAAAAGAATCGACTTGAATCGGAGTCCGTTCGTATCGCTTTAAAATTAAGAGAATTTACGTTTCGTCTAACGTGAATTTGATTTTGAATCTTATTTTGTCTAACGCGATCTCGGTTTGGATTTCGGATCGTGCTCTACTTCCGTCACCGCAGTTTCGGAATCGACCAAGGTTTCACTCAACCATTCCGCTCTGATCTTTTCCAATTGTTTCTTTCGATTTTCCTTATATGCGATTTCCCTACTGAGTTGTTCGAATTGTGTGATCGATTCCTCGTGTTCCAAAGAACTTTCGAGCAGGCCGTAAACACCTAAGAAATTTAATACCTTTGAGAACCAGGAAAGATTCTCCTTATAACAGGAATACTTCAAACGAAGCAAAGCCGGTTTGAAATCCGGATTCGAATACAAATGTCCGAGAACGCTTTTTTCCTTTTTCAAAAGATATAAGAAATTCTTAATGAGATCCGTTTTGAAGGAATATTTTTCGGTCATCAATCGGATCAAGGAAAGAATCGTATCGTCCTTTTTGTGGCAAAGACAAGCGATCTTTTTTCCCTTTTCATACCAATCACAGGAAATACAATCCGGATCTCTTTTGAGATTGTCCACGATGGAATACGAAAACTCCCGATCCTCGTCGAGATTGATCGTGACGAACTGCGAAAGGGTCTGATTCTTCATGGACATCATCGTCTTGAGCATCTTAATCGATTTGAGTTCTTCCGCAGAGGCGCGGATGTTTCTTTCCTGTTCGTGTTTTTTGGAAATATAATTGGCGAGTATTAGAAAATCCTTAAACGATCGAGGGACTAAGTCCTCCAGAGATTCTCCGATGATCTTCAATTCGTCCTGTACGAATTTTTCCTCGATTCCCGAAATCGGTCCGACATGATTTGCGTCGATTACGATTTCCCGTCTGTATTCCGAAACGTGTTTCCATGCCTCGGGAAATCTGTCTTTGAGTCTTTTGGAGAATTGATTGAGATAATAACCTCTCAGAATTTCGAAAGCCTTGCCGGAAAGTTCGTCCGCCACATGAAACAATCCGGTCGTTTCCGTAACCGCAATGTATTCACCTTCTTGAATGTTATCTAGAATAAAACGGATCGAGTCGGCGACCGTTTCTTCTTTTAGAAGCTCCTCGAAGGTGAACGAATGAATCCATTTTTTGATGCTGAAGGATTCTTTTACGAAATTTCCCGAGGCCGTTCCGGCGATCAGATATTCGAATATGGATACGAGTTCGCTGATCTGAAAGGGTTCGCAACCGAGAATGTAGTTCTGAATCGCAAACGCGGACTTGCTCAGACTGTTGAGATAAATTTCCTTAAGATTTTCGCGGTTCGATTTTTTGAATTCCTTTTCGGATACGAGACAAAGACAAACCGTAAGTTGGCTTGTTTCCGGGAGAAACTTAAACTCGGGAAAAACGAAGATCAGATTTTCGTCCGAAAGTTTTTTCAACGTGTTTACGTAGATGGGTTTGGAACCTTCGTCCTTCCACACCTTCAGAATTTTACCCGAGAAGAATCCTTCCAAGGTCGTGTGATTTCGGATCTGATAAAGAATTTCTATTTCTTTCGGACTGAGGAAGATCGCTTCCTGATCGGTTGCGTCGGATTCGTTCTTGAGATATAAATACGAAGGCATGAGGTCTTGGTATTTCTCATGATCGTAAAGCGAATCCGTATCCAAAAGCGCACCTCTTGCAACGAATTTAAAAGGAAGGTTTAACGATTTTATAATACATAGAAATCGAAAATAGCAAAAAAAATATTCCAAGGAATTAATATACGGGTCTAAAATCGACGGTTCCGTATTTGAATCGAAATCGTTTAAGGTTGCGTTCGCTTAATAAAATGCCATATTTGGCAATGTATACTTGGGGGAGAATCCTTGAAAAAAAGAAGGCTGGGCAAATCCGGAATGGTCGTTTCCGAAATCTGTATGGGAACGATGACTTTCGGTTCCACATGCGACGAAGCGGAAGCGTTTCGCATTTTAGACAGGGCTTATGAAGCGGGAATCGACTTTTACGATATGGCCGAAATTTATCCGGTTCCGCCCGATGCGAGTTACGTGCATGAAACGGAAAAGATTTTCGGCAAGTGGTTGAAGACTAAAAAAAGGGATTCGATTTTAATCGCGACGAAGGTCTGCGGTCCTGGTCACGGTTGGTTTGTTCCTCCGGTTCGAGAAGGAAAGACCGCGCTGGATCGGAGAAATATCCGCGTTGCGATCGAAGGAAGTCTTTACAGACTCGGAACGGATTATGTGGATCTGTATCAAACTCATTGGCCCGATAACGATTTCGGTTACGAGGAAACTCTCGAGGTTCTCACTGAGTTGGTTTACGAAGGAAAGGTCCGTTATATCGGCAACAGCAACGAAACTCCATGGGGAATGATGAAAAGCCTCGCGGTTTCCGAACGTTTCGGATTCTCCCGTTACGAATCGATTCAAAATAATTTCAGCATATTAAACAGAAGATTCGAAGACGCATTAGCCGACATCTGCAAGAGAGAAGGTGTGAGTCTTCTTCCGTATTCTCCTTTGGCGGGAGGGGTTCTTACCGCAAAATACAATTCTCCGAATCCTCCGCAAAACGCGAGATTCAGTCGTTATCTAAGCGCGAGTTCTCCGGAAAGACAAAGAAAGATGGCGCATCGTTTTTTAAACGAAGGCACGTTAGCCTCCACGGCGAAGCTCGAAAAGATCGCTCAAGAAGCGGGAATGTCTCCTACGGTTCTTGCGGTCGCTTGGTCCAAACAACACGAGTATGTTGCGTCCACGATCATTGGCGCGAATACGGTGGAACAGTTAGAGGAGAGTTTAAAGGCGGCGAACGTGATTCTTCCCGACGACGTTTTGAAAAAGATAGACGAGGTCTCTAAAGAGATTCCTTATCCTATGGGATAAGCCTTTGTAAATTTTTTAATACTTTCGGAACTTCCGAAAAGGATCAGGATCTCTTTCTCTTGGAAAACCGTTTTGGAATCCGGGAGAAAGATGGAACCTTCCCGAACTTCCGAATCGTTTCCGTTTGAATCCGCTTTTCTTACGGCGACGAGATTGAGTTGGAATTTCTCTCGTAGATTCAATTCTTTTAATGTTCTTCCGTAAAGATGAGAAGAGATCTCCACTTCGAAAAGACTGTATTCTTCGCTTAACAAAGTGGCCTTTCGAACTCCCTGATAACTGAGTTGTTCTGCCATAGAAGCGGCCGCTCTTTCCTCGGGGTTGAACAGTTTTTCGATTCCGATCATCTGAAGAATTTTTCGATTCACCTCGGAATGATAACGAACGTGAAGCGATTCCAGATTCATTTCCTTTAAGTGATACGCCGTCGTGATCAAGGATTCGAAATTTTCCGCGAGCGCGACGACGATCTCGTCCATGTCTTCCAGATCCAATTCTTCCAAAGAGGATTTGTTGCTCGTGTCCACGCAAACAGCTAAGGCACAGTGATCCTTGATCTCTTCGATGACTTTGATGTCCTTGTCGATGGCTGTGACCTCGTGTCCGTTTTCGTTGAGATAAATCACGAGTGCCTTTCCGAATTCTCCCAAGCCGATGACCGCGATTCTTTTCTTATGAGATTTATTTTTTCTTTTGGTCGCCACGACGCGCCTCCTATCCGACGATAATCGATTCTTCCGGATATGAAAGACCGGATTTTTTTTCTTTAGGAACGAAAGCAATGAGGATGGTCAACATTCCCACACGACCGCAAAACATAGTAAAGCAGATCAAAATTTTTCCGGGTGAAGTCAAAGAGGAAGTGATTCCTCTGGAAAGTCCCGCGGTTCCGAAAGCGGAAACAACCTCGTAACAAAGATCGATGAAAGCCGCGTTTTCGGTGCAGGTCAAAAAGAAAATTCCGAAAAAGATCAGAAACAAGGAAACCAAAATTCCCGCGGACGCTCTGGAAACGGAACCCGACGAGATTCTTCTTCCGAACATTTCCAAATCCTCTTTGCCTCGTATATGATTGAATAAATGGAGAATGGAAACCGCGAGCGTCGTAGTTTTGATCCCGCCTCCGGTGGAATTCGGAGAAGCTCCCACCCACATCAAAAACAACGAAACGAATACCATGGGAATTCCCATTTTAGAAATACTTAATGTATTAAAACCCGCGGTCCTCGTACTGACGGAATAAAAAAGAGAATGAAAAATTCCGTCTCCGGTCTCGAGTCCGACCAAAGTGTTTTTGGATTCCAACACGTAATACGAAATCGTTCCGAGAAGGATCAATCCGAAGGACACGATCAGAATCAATTTGGCTCCGAGTTCCATTCTTTTCGGAATATCCCCTACGCGAAACGTCCAGTGAATCAGATGATGCACCGTCGGAAATCCGAGTCCGCCTAATACGATCAAGACCATCACCACGGACAAAAATCCTCTCTGACTTAACATCCAATTCGTTTCAAATCCTTGCGGGAACGTGGAAAAACCCGCGTTGCAAAACGAACTCACGGAATGAAAAAGAGAATAGAAGATTCGATTTTTCAAATCGGTTTCGTTCGAATCGGGATAACATAAAAAGATCAACAAGGCGCCTAACGCTTCTATTAGAAAAGTCTGAAGTGCGACTTGTTTTAAAACGAAGGAAGCCCTTCCCACGCTTTCCTGACTGAAAAGATCCTTGATGAGAAGTTTGTTCGTAACGCTGACCTGACCCGCCAAAAAAATCGCGAAAAAAACCGTAAGTGTCATCAACCCCAAACCGCCGATCTGGATCAAAACCATAAGAATCGTTTGTCCGGTTCCCGTGAGTTGGGTCGCTACGTTGATCGTGCTCAAACCGGTGACACAAACCGCGCTGACCACCGTGAAAAAAACGTCGATCGTCGGAATCGAAACGACCTGTGCCCTCGGTGCGGACAAGGCAAGCGTTCCTAGAAGAATCAAAATTCCGAAACTTCCCGTGATGACAAGTGAAGGACTGATCTGTCTGTAATTGAGAAGATCCGTTTTTCGAATCAAACGGGAAAAGTTGCTGAACAATAAAAAGATCTGACTGAAAGAAAGAAACGCCAAACTCGCGTCCTCACCGCTCAAGGAGTTTAAGGTAAGAAGTTCATAAATTTCCTGGCTGATGATTTCTTGAAACACAAGAAGAAACACAACAACCGCTTCCGTGATATGTGTTTTGAGATAATCGATCAGATTTCCGGTTACAAAAAGAAAGGACAAGGCCTCGTAGATCACGAGGGAAACTACGATGACGTTTACAAGAAGTCGAATCCAATGCGTCCAAACATGAGGATAATAAAATCCGTAGATTAAAATCAAAAGGCAAAGAGAAACGAATCCGCAAAGAGAATAGTAGATTCTTAAATAAGAATGAATATGGGATTGATAAAAAAGGGAAGCCTTGCCTCGTGCATTCAAGAATCTGAATATACTTTCCTTTAAGGAAGTCATCAGAATCTGACGTTAAAAAGTGAAATCTCTAATTTGTATTCTCTTCCGGGAACGACCGAGGACGAACCGGAAATCGGAATCGGTGTCGAGTTTCCAAAACCTAAAGAATCCGCGGACGTAGGTTCCACCGGGGGAGATTCCGGTTGATTCTCGCGTTTCATAGATTCGTATTCTTTCATATCGTGCCAAGCGTTTGCGAATGCGAGAGTCGATCCGAACGTAAAAATAAAAATCGAACCGCCGAACGTTTTTTGAAACTTATGAACGCCGTTGACCTTCGCCGCGGAAGCGAGCGCGTATCCCAAACCTAAAGTGATCGGAAGAGTCATGAAGAAGATGATCGAAAAACGACGAAAGGTAGTTTCGGTATATTTTTCCTCTTCATGAACTTGATTCTGTCTTTTCTTTCGATCGGCTTGTTGTGCTTGTCTTTGTAGAATCGCTTCGACGTTGATATCGCCCGTAAGAGGATTGATCAGATTCTCCTGTCCTCTTTCCGCGTTCGGATTTGTGGTTCTTCTCAAACCGCCGGTTGCGGGAAACGGACTTTCAAAAGGAACCTGAGCGTTCTTCGGAGAAACCAAAACCGGTTTTTTAAAAGTGGGGGGAATCGCGTATTCTTGATAACCGTCTCGAGTTGGAGAATCCTTATAGTTTCTCAAATTGAAATCATAAGGGTCCGCAAAGTCCGTTTGACTTTGTGCGAGCCACGAGTTCGGATTCACAAAGGAAAGAATCAACAGAACTGTGATCGGACGGAACCAAGAGGTGAAACTGAACATGGCCTTTCTTCTACAATCTTCCCCGCGCGGGGCGAGGCAAGGATTTTTAGTGCGAAATTAAGGAGCCGATTTTCGTCCGCTTAGAATTTCCGAAGTGTATAAAAAAGAATTCTGTCTCACAACTTCCAAGGTTTCCGCGTCGAGACCGATCTTGGAAGCCTTTGAATATTCTTCTTCGATCGTGGTTCCGAAAATTCCGGGATCGTCCGTGGAGATCGTGAATTTCATTTTGTTTTTTGCAAAACGAAGAATGGGATGTGATTCCGGATTGAACACCATTCCTATGTATTCGTTCGAACTCGGACAGGATTCGATGATCGCGGATGTTTCTTTGATCTTGGACATACAATAATTCTGAAAGCCGATACATTCTTCCAAGAACGCCGGGCCGGTTTCCAATGTTACGTTTTCCTTATGTTTCAAAGAATCGATTTCGTTTCCGATTCTTTCCAAAGAAGGAACCTCGAAGTAAGAATTCAATTCTTCCCTTCGATCGTAATACAATCGAAGTTGATCGATTCTTTCGGATTTCGATTCGAGAATGGTTCCGTTTATTTTTTCCGAAGGATGAAGCCCGAGAGAAATTGCGTGACCGAGACGATGTGCGCCCCATTCCGCGGATTCCAAAACCCAACGACACGCGGAAAGAATGGATTTATCCTGAAAACTTTCTCCCACGTGATACAGAATCGCAAGCGCGGTTTCCGGTTCGGCTTTGTTGTCCTTGTTCACCAGTTCGAAAAATTCTTTTTTGTCCTTGGGGGGGAAACCTTCTTCTATATAACAAAAATCTAATCCAGTTAAGTATTTGCGGATCAGAGGATTTTTTTCCATAAATCCTTTCAGGAGAGAATATTCGCGGACCACATCCCCTTCTCTGTGTAAGGAGATCGCGAGTCTTCCGATCGTTTTACCGTTCGTGTTTTCTTCTGCGCGCGCGAGACCTTCGCAGGCGGCGAGGGTTTTATCATAAACTCCCTGATCGCTCTCCAAAGGAGAATACATCAATCTATATTCTCCGTAGGAAACTCCTTGCGAGAATTGATCCTCTACGATCCGTGTGGCGACTAACGCGATTTCTTCGGGATTGAATCTGGATAAGGCGATGATTAGATTGAACTTCGCTTGGAATTCCGGAAACGGTCCTCTGTGATTGAATTGATAGAGTTTTTTAAACTCGGCCGGGTTCTTGTAGTCCTCGAAAAAAGTTTCCGTGGAAATTTTTTTACCGAAACACTGTTGATACGAGTTTGTAAAAATCTCCCAGCGCGGAGAAGGGTTTGATTTGCCCATCTCGTAGAGAAATTCGGAGGTGATCGATCCGTATAGGTGATTGTGAAGATCCGCGTAGAGTTTCATAGTTCTTGACCGAGTTCACTTACAGAAAATAAGAAACGCTAACGTGGAAGAAAGTTTTTTTCGAAAAGGAATAGTTTTATTACTTCTTTTTAAAATCTTGGAAGAACCGTGAGAACTCTACATCATTTAGCTCATACTTTTTATAGAAACATTCGTCCGAGTCTTTTGAATTCAAAAATCTTAAAACTCGCGGTGCCGGTCGTATTCGGAATGCTCAGCCAAACCGTGGTTTGGGTTACGGACACGATGATGGTCGGAAGGCTCGGTAAAATTTCCATCGCCGCGATCGGAATCGGAGGAATTGCGCACTTCACCGTACTCGCGTTTTTGATGGGATTTTCTATGGGGATTCAGGTGATCATCGCAAGAAGATTCGGAGAAAAGAACGATTCCGAAATCGGAAAGATCGCGATCACCACGTTGTATTTCGTGATCGTATTCGGTAGTATTTTGTCTTTCGGCGGAGCGGCGATCAGCGATTGGCTGATGAATCTTCTCAACAAGGACGACCTTGTTCGGGATCTTTCCAGCAGTTATTTGTTTTATCGTTTTCTCGGAACCGTATTCTTCTTTTTGCTTTTTACCTCAAGAGCGTTTACGGACGGACTTGGAATCACGACCGCGGGTCTTGCGTCCATGATCATAACATGTTTTGCGAATATATTCTTAAACTGGGTTTTGATTTATGGGAATCTCGGTTTCGAAGCGATGGGAGTTACCGGAGCCGCGATCGCGTCTTCTTTGGCGGGCGCCGCGGGTTTGTTTGCGTTTCCTTTTTACTTCTATTCCAAAAACTTGGGAAAATATTTTAAACATATCTCTTGGGGTTTTAGTTGGGAACATTTTCGAGAAATTTTAAAGGCGAGTACAACTCCCGCGCTTGCGGAACTTCTCAATAACATTTCCTTTATGATCTTTATCGAATTCGCAACCGTGGTCGGAACTACGGCGGTCGCGGTTACGAATATGTTGTTCAGCACGTTGAGTCTTTCCTTTTTACCGGGTTACGCGTTTGGAATCGCGGCGACCACGATTTTAGGACAAGCGTTGGGAGCGGGTAAGCCGAAACTTGCGTATCACGGCGCGTTTCGATCCGCATTCTTTGCCGCTTGTGTGATGGGAAGTATGGGACTAGTGTTCATCTTTTTGGGGAAAGAGATGTTGTCCTTTTATACGACCGATTCCGATCTGATCGAGGAAGCCTATTCTCCCTTGGTCATCTTAGGAGTGATTCAGATCATAGACGCGTATCATATGGTGATCGCTTGTGCTCTTCGAGGCGCGGGTCTTCAGGATTTTGTGTTCCGCGCTTATACCGCGGCTTCGTATCTTGTGTTTTTACCTTCGGCTTATTTTATGGGAATTTATTTGAAAATGGGTTCCACCGGATTGTGGTCCGGGATCGTGGCCTGGGTGGTCGTGCTCGCGACCGTGTTTTTCATTCGATTTCGAAAAAAGGACTGGGTTCACAACGCGGTTTAGCCTTGAAAATTGAGCGTCGACTCGCGCGTTGGAAGCCATCCGGCGCGCGTAAACGGGAGAATCCGCCTCTAAACTTTCTTGCCAGATCCGGTTTTTGGGTTTTCCTGGTCTGAAGATGAAAAAAGCGCTCATAACCGGGATCACCGGACAAGATGGATCCTATCTAACTGAATTCTTACTCGATAAGGGATACCAAGTCCATGGGATCGTTAGAAGATCCAGCATGTTCAATCGGGCGAGAATCGAACATCTTCGTGGGAACTCAAACCTCGTACTTCATTACGGGGATCTAACGGACTCCAGTAACTTAAATCGAATTCTTGAAAAAGTAAATCCGGACGAAATCTACAATCTCGCGGCGCAATCTCACGTGGGAGTTTCCTTTGAAGTTCCCGAATACACCGCAGAAGCCGACGCGGTTGGAACGTTGAGAATCTTAGACGCAATCAAACAGATCGGAGTGAAAAGCCGTTTTTATCAGGCTTCCACATCCGAACTTTACGGAAAAGTACAGGCGATTCCTCAAACGGAAACGACCCCGTTTTATCCGAGATCACCTTATGCGGTTGCGAAGTTATACGCGTATTGGGCGGTCGTAAATTATAGAGAAGCGTTTGGAATTCACGCTTCCAACGGAATTCTATTCAATCACGAATCTCCTCGACGCGGGGAAGGATTCGTAACCAGAAAGATTACCATAGGCGTAGCCAATCTTCTCGCAAAAAAAGGCGCGCCGATCCAACTCGGAAACATGGATGCAAAACGTGACTGGGGTTATGCGCCGGATTACGTGGAAATGATGTGGATGATGTTGCAACAACCCGACGCGGACGATTACGTAGTGGCGACCAACGAAACACATACGGTGCGCGAGTTCGTTGAAAAATCTTTCGGGTTTATGGGAGTTCAAGTTCGTTGGGACGGAAAGGGCGATTCCGAAAAGGGATTCGATGCAAAAACCGGACAACTTCTCGTGGAAGTGAATCCTAAGTTCTACCGTCCGACCGAAGTCGACATATTAATCGGAGATCCCGCAAAGGCGAAGAAAAAGTTAGGCTGGGAACCGAAGGTCAAGTTCGAAGAACTCGTAAAGATCATGACCAAAGCCGATTGCGAAGCGGTCGGAATTAAACTTTAAGAATATTCAATTTTTTGAATTCAAAAGCGCGGAGCGGGCGATTCGCTCGCCGGGCTTTTTCCTGAAAAAGGCTCGCGACCACGCTTTCCACTGCAATCCCTCGCAGACTCGATTCTAAAACCAGAAGCTCTTTCTTTTCCAGGCTCGGGATTTCCGTTGCAATCGCTATCGCGGGGATCGTGGGTGAGGATTTTGTAGGAGCTCCGACGATTTTATAGTAAAACGAGGATCGCCCCCACCCGAGTTAGGGAGGTGGTGGTGGGCTTGTGGGAGCAAATTGCACGAGTCTGCCTATATCAGAAAACGTGGTATTCTGCAAGTGCGTTTTTCTTTGCGATTTTGTAGGAACTCCTACAAGTCGCGCTTCAATTCCAACCTTCTCCGCCGTCGACATCGGCCCAAAGATACCAGGAAAGAATCGTACGATACGGAGAATAATTCTTCAAAAGGTGAACGATCTCTTTTTTGTTGTCCTTCGAAATCCCGTAGTGTTTTTCGACGGACTTCCGAAGAATCAAATCGTTGATCGAAAAATGATCCCAACGATCCAACGCAAAGATCAAAACCATCTCCGCCGTCCAAGGCCCGACTCCCTTCAAAGAACAAAGAAGTTCCAGAACATTCAAATCTTCTAATTTACGAAGTTTTGAATCCGTAATCACCCGATCGTTATACGCTTCTGCGACGCGTTTGATCGTTTCGGTTTTGGCCTGGGAAACACCGATTCCTCTCATCTTAGAATTCGGAATCTCGAGAATTTGTTCGGGAGAAGGAATCTTTCTACTTCCCGCCAGGGCGATCAATCTTCGTTCAAAGGTAAGAGCGACCTTGGTCGAAAGTTGCTGACCCAAAACGGATTTGATCAAAACCTGATAGGGAGAACCGATCGTTTGCAGTTTACAAGGTCCGACCCCGTCGATCAGTCTTTTTGTGATCGGGTCTTTTTTACGAAGCCAGTCGGTCGCTTTTTTAAGACGATTCTCCCGATCGGAAGATTTTGCGGAAACGGAGGACGATAAGACTTTGGAAGAATCGGATTTGGAATCGGAAGAAGAGGGCATCTCGGTCGAAGAGCGCGTAACGCGTTATGCCCTTTTCTTGAGTTTGTTTTCCATCTGCGATTTTTTTCTATAGATATGAACGAGTTTTTCCAGTTCCACGAGATCCGTACAACTCAGTTTACCCTGATCGAGTTTGATCCATTTGTTTTTGGTCAAAAGATCCAAAACCAAATTCTCGTCCTTAGGATAAGAAAGACCGACCATTTTGATTAAGTCTTTGGTTCCGATTTCGAAGTTATATGAAACCTTAGGGGCGATTTTAATTCTATTCTTTTCAACAAGAGTCAATAACGTATCCGCGATTCTTCCCTGAGGATCGTTGATCATCAAGTTGGCGAGCTGTTTGTAAGCGGTCCAAATCCTTTCCGAAAGAAGAGTGATCAAACGGGTTGCGAGCTGAGGCTGAGCCTTCACCATTCCTTCGAAGTTTGCTTTGTTGATCGCAAGAAGTTGAACGTTTCCCCATGCGATCGCGGAAGCGGATCTCGGTTTGTTGTCGAGAAGCGCCATCTCACCGAAGATGTCTCCGTTCTGAAGAACCGCGAGCAACACTTCGTTCTTATCCACGATCTTTGTGATCTTTACCTTGCCGTTTTGAATGATATAAAGTTCTCGTCCCGGTTCGTGCTCGCAAAATATCATCTCGTTGTCCGCATACATACGATTGAACTTCGTGAGATCGATCGCAGGAGCCTGCATCGGTTGGTTCATCGTTTGCAGTTTCAGCTTGGCTTGAGTCGCAAACGGACCGTTCGGAAGATACTGAAGATATTTTTGAAACGCGTAAGCCGCGTGTGGACTATTCTTCTGATTGAAGTAGTTCTCTCCGATGTTATAAAGTTCGTTCGGATCTTCTTCCACAGCGGAGCGGAAGGTAAGACGAGTGATCGTCTGGTCGAACTGACGGAGTTTCATGGAGAAGTAGCGAATGATTTTCATCGCTACCGGAGTATTTCTTTGGATGAGAGTTCCGAATTGATCGTAACTCACTTCGATCACCGAAACGTCGGTGAGCGCCACTGCAGATTCGATCTGAGCGTGTTGACTCATCGCGGCGACGACGCCGAAAAAGTCTCCCGGACCTTGAACCGAATTCGGATCTTCACCGACAACCGGGTTTTCTCGGCCGATTTTGACCTTCCCTTCTCGAATAATAAAGAAACTAGGAGAATCCTTTTTGCCCTCTACGATAATGTAGGAGCCCTTCTGGAAATTAACGATTTGGAAGATCCCTGTGGACATGCTGTTGTGTTAGTATTTTTTTTGAAAATCAGAGTTCAACTGTTTTCATTATCGGAATCCGGGAATCGAAACTCGAAAAAAAGCGCTACTTTTCTCCGCATTCCGACATTTCCGTCTTTGAACCGCTTAAAATCTCCCATTCGGAGAGCTCTAAGGAAGCTTTTTCGGCCAGTTCTCGGGAAAAGGATTGGGAACAGATCGATTTGAAGACGTCTCTCGCCTTACTTTCCTCGCCGATTTCAAGATAGAGTTTACCCGCTTCGAAAAAAGCGTTCAGACCTTGGGAAGAATTCGGTTCCTGAGCGTACTGGTGCAGATTGATTTCGAGGACTTTTTCCGGACGACCGAGTCTCGAATAGTTATTCTTTAGAACCTGATAGGCCTTGGTTTTGAATTTACTCGAAGGGTAAAGAATCAGGAAACTTTTAATTTCTTCGATCGATTTATGGAATTTCCGATCCTTATAGGCTTCTTCCGCGATTCTAAGGAGATTTTCGGCCTGAGTTTCTTGGAGGGGACTCGCTTCCGAATTGAGGGAGCCGGAAAAGGAGATCCAAGTTAAGAATGGTATCAGTAAAAAAACGAAGAATCTTTGGGCCTGCAAGATAAACTCCCGAGGAGAACGGTTCCCCTCTAAAGATTATCTGCAGGTTTACCGAAAAGGTTGATTACTTTTTCTTATCGATTGTCTTGCGGTGGTGTTCGCAAAGCCTATAAAGTTTGCCCGAGGAAGGGTTCTTTTTGGAGACTTTATTTCCGCATACGATACAAAGGCCGTTGTTTCTTCTTCTTTGATAGAGAAGTTGAACTCTTTCAGCTCCGGACAGATTATATTTACTAACCTGTATTCTGAATCCTTTATATAGATAATTCCCCACTGCTTCTAAGGATTGAGATTTAACACCTGTTACCAGGGACTCAAGATCGTCGTTCGAAATTTTTTTTGGTTTCATACAGATATTTATGACGAAATCACCTAATTAAAATTACAGAAAAAAGTTAACGTTATATAATTTTTTATATAAGCGACTAAAAAAATGGAACATCTTTTTACCCCAAACAGTGATTAAAGGCCAATCATTTGAAATAATTTCTTTCCTAATTTTAAATAAGGCTAAATCGTTTTATCACTTTAATAAGTGAGAGAATTTCGATCCATCAAAGCCGACCGACGGTCGGTTCGTGAAACGAATGCGAATCAAATTCATTAAGGTAAGGATAAGAGCAAAATCACGTTTCGCTAAAATGCCGAAAAACGGCTAAAAGCTTGCAAAAAACGATGGATCTCCTAAAATTAAAGAGTCTCTTTCAAAAAGAAATAAAGGAGGTTTTTTCCATGAAGAATGAACGATTGTACTTAAACGAAACGGATCAGAACACCTTCTCAAATCAAAAACAAATTCCTAAGAATCAAAATATTGTATATAGGGTCTTTTACCCTATCCTTCTTTTCGCAATCTTACTACCGTATACGGGGTGTAAGCCGACCGCAAAGGAGCAGGTTGAAAAGATATTATCCGATCGCCGGATTCCCGTTGAGGAGAAAATTCGTCAGACCTCCTTTTTACTGTTAGGGGATCGACTGAAGGAAATTGAAATATCCCCCGGTGTTTCGTCTGACGGAACCACTACGGATGCGGTGCGAGTAACGTTGTCGGTGGGCGGAAATTCCGCGTTAACCTTTCTCGGGCAGAAAGAATATAAGGAAAGAATGAAACTCGAAGTCGCTTTATTGTCCTTTCGGCTTTTGCAGACCCTGAAGAATCTCCCGATCGAAAGTTTTAGAGTGAGCATCGTAAAACCGTATTATGTGAAGAATTCTCCCACGGATTCCGTCGAAGAATTCGAGGTTTTCCGGGCGAAAATGGAAAAGAATTCCCTGATACAGATCAAAGGTTTCGAGACTGTGGATTCTTTTGCGGCCGATGGATACGATTCTCCCGAACCCGCTGTGTTGGACGTGATGGTTCAAATCGTCCAATCTTGGAAGGTCGAACTGGACGAATTGAGTCGAGTCGAAGTGAACTGAAACGTCGAAAAAGGACTTCGGTTTTTCGGATTCGATTGTTTTCTATTCTTAAAATAGACTAATTTTTATTTATAATTCGTAATAGAAGTCGCTCCCGGCATTATTCCGATTTAGAATAATTTATGTTTTTTGAATATTCTTAAAACATGTTTTAATCTTCGAAAATTTACGGATCACGGCGCGCGAAAACCGATTTTTGTTCGCATTATTTTACGGATATGGTCAATGAACCGGAATTTTAAAAGGACGGTTTTTATGACCATAAATGAAAAGAATTCCGAGATAACCGGAAATAAAAAAATTCTCACCAATCTCGAAATCAAACGGTTGATCGACGAATGTAGAAACAACCCCAATCATTACGTTTGGATTCGATTTCTGTTTCTATTCGGATTAAAACAGGAAGAGTTGGTTTCAATACGAGTGATCGACGTAAACCTAAAGGAAAGAATATTAAGAATCCGTGGTTTTCAGCGGAGAAAGGATCGTTATCTGGACGTTCCACTTTGTCTGTTGAAGGATTTTTACGGTGCGATTCAAGGGAGAATGCCCGAGGAATATTTATTTCCTGGAATGCACGGTAGGCTACATCCGAAAACGATTCAGAAACTTCTTCAAAAATTAAAACGAAAGACAGGAATCGAAGTGAACATTCCGAAAATAAGAGAGACGATAGCCGTTCGTATGGACGCGAATGGAAACTCAATCCGATTTATCGGCGAGTATCTCGGATTTAAAACAAGGCGCGCTACCTATAAGTTGATTGGGAAAAAATCGAAACCCGAACCGGTAAAAATATTTTCTTGGGAAGAAATTATAGATATCGGAGCTTAAAAATGAGTTGTAAACGCGTTCTGAAACCTTAATTTAGTCCTAATTCTTTAAAAGGAAGCCATCTTTGGAAATTAAAACGAAAAAGATCGGTAAGCACACTCTGGTTGCGCTCAATGGTAGGCTGGATATCGGACATTCAGACGAAGTCGAAGCGAAGTTACTAGACGATGTTCAGTCCGGACAGGGCGATATCTTAATCAACCTGGAAAATATCTCTTACATTTCATCCTCTGGGATTCGTATCTTTGTCGGTATGGTCAGAGAATTGGAAAAGCAGGGAAGAAAGTTGAAACTTTGTTGTATCACTCCTCCCGTAAAAAAAGTATTCGATGTGGTTGAACTTTTAGATCTGTTTGAAGTTTACGAAACAGAAAGTTCCGCTCTCGATTCGCTTACCTAAAATCCGGGATTCATCCCGGATTCCCCTCGGGTCTATGTCCCGGAAAATATTCAATCTAATCCCGATCCAAGCGGTCCACTGGGCCTTCTTGGGATTTATCATTTCCCTTTTCATCTGGGTTCCTTTCAATCAAAGGCTTGAATTTCCGCCCGTTTGGCCGGACGAAGTCCTATTCTTTTCACCAGCTCAGGATTTTGCGGAGAATGGAACCTTAAGAACGCAGGTTCTTGAAGGTTTGATTCCCGGTATGGAAGAAACCACGTTATGGATGCCTCCTCTGTATTTTTTTACGGGCGGCTTCTGGATGAAATACGTTTTTCCCGGAATCGTAGGGCTTCGGTTGTTCACCCTTACAACCGCGGCATTTTGTATATTGGTATTTTATGGAATTCTAAATCGAATCGGATTCTCTCCTCTTTCCAATTTGTTTTCCTGTCTTCTTCTTTCTACCGATCTTTTGTATCTGCGAGTAGGTGCGATGGGGAGAATGGAAGCGGTTTGTCTTTTATTCGCTTTGGCGAGTCTGTTTTTTTTAATCCGAAGTGCGTTCGACGAAAACCCCGATCCCGTCGGTAAGATAGAATCCTTTGTCTCGGGAATATTTCTCGGGCTTTCCTTTCTTTCGCATCCGTTCGGAGCCGTGTTCGGAGTTCCCGCATTGTTTCTTTTGTGGAAAAGAAAGTCGTTGCTCGCTCCTTTGTTTTGGATCGGAGGAATGATTCCGCTCGGAGTTTGGATCGTTTGGTTGTTTCCGAGATTCGATCTGTTTTTGTTTCAGTTCGGATTGCAGTTCGGAAGAAAGAAAGAATTGTTCTCCGTTTTTTCGATTCTAACCAAGATCAAAATTCTGATCGGAGGTTATGAAAATCCGGGCGTAAGAATTCTATTCTATATTTTTCTTTTGGCCGGAATCGGGATCAATCGAAGATTGTTGAAAGAAAAGTTTCAAAGGTTTTTGTTTCTTTTCATTTGGATTTTCGGAACACTTTTCTTTTTGTTTTTATCCACCGAATTTTATTACGTGATGTATCTCACGATCCCATTGTCCGCGTTAGGCGGAATTCTTTTGGAAGAATCCGATCGAAAACGGGTGATTTACGTCGCGTCCGGGCTTTTGTTCTGCAATTTGATCGTTTTGTTTTTGGCTTATCGAAAGGTGGGTTTTTTAAATCCCGAATTCGATCTTGGAAAGAAATTTTCGGAAGAGATTGTCTCGGAATTGAAGTATTCCAAAAAGGTTTATCTTCAAGCGATTCCCGATCCCTATTTCCGTCTTAGGGAAACGTATCCAAATCAAAAGATTTTGGAATTCATTCCGGGAGAATTGCCGGTTCCTCACGAAATGTTCGTTTCCACGTTGGATTCCATCGACACTTTCGTTTTCAGCGAAGGAACCAAACGCAACGAAGCGGTGGAACGTTATCTAATCGAAAATTCTTCCTCTTTTTACAAACGAAACGTTTCCGTTTCCCCGTCGACGACTCGAAAACTCGTACGCGCTCAGGCCGAAATTTATATTCGGAAGAAAAAATGAAATTCTTGCGTTCAGGTTCGCGTTTGCCTTCGGACTTTCGCTTTCGTTTCGTTTTCGTATTTCAGAATATTCTATTTTTCTTATTCTTTTTCTTCGCGAATAACTGCGTGGGAAAAGAACACGAACAACAGGGTCTTTCCGCCTTGTTGCCCTTGGTCGGTCCTCTTTTAAAAGTGGGAATCATCGGAGATTCTCTTTCCCAAAGATCGGACGGTTTCGGTCTTCGAGAAAAACTCGGTTCCCGATTTACGGTAACGGATTATTCCGTTTCGGGTAGGGACGTTCCCGGTTGGACCCAAGCGATCGGGACTGCCTTTACGGAACAACAGGATGTTTTGATTTTAGAATTGGGAACCAACGACGTTTCCGGTTACCCCACGGATCAATTTCCGAATCACTACGAAACTCTTCTTGGAACGATTCAATCTCATACCAATTCTGCGATTCTAATCACCATTCTCCCCCCGACGATCCAGGCGGGTTATAGAGCCAATATCTTTCAGATCAATCCGTATTTGAGAAGTTTAGGTTCCCGTTATCCGACCGCCGATATGGAAACCGTATTTCTGGAAACGGAAAAGACGATTCCTTTGTATCCGACGACGGACCCGATTCACCCGAATCCGGTCGGATACGATTTGATGGGAACCGTCTATGCGGATACGATCCGAAAATTTTACGTTCGTTAAAAAGAATCGAGCCGTTTTCTATTTGCTAGAATTGTTATATTCGCAATTGAGAATGAACGGATTGAATACCTGCGCGATATACAATCTTCCATCGTATGGAATCGCGGTGCTTCCCGCCGAAATCAAATCTCCGGACGTCGCAAAAATTTCCTGAGAACTTCCGTCCGAAGAAATTCGATACACCTGAGTAGGCGCGAGATAATCCGCGTTTCGTAAGTGTCTCAAGAATTTATATACGGAAGGATGACCGACGACGAAAATTCTACCCTGTGGATCCAACTCAAGATTGTCCGGTCCGGAACTGAGAAGAATCGATTTCGGTTCGCCTAATACGGGTTTGCCTTGTTCCCTTGTGATCGGAAATTGGAAAACGGTTTTGTCGGAAAAACCGGATCTGTATAAGAGTTCCTTTCCCTGAGAATCTTTCGTATAGAGGATTCCGTTTCCGAACGAGAGAGGGTTCCCGAGGTTCGACCAAGTCTTTCCGTCGTAGTAGGAAATTTCAGCGCGTTTGAATTTGAACAAATCGTCCCAAAGATAACGTACGACTCCTCCGGCTCCGTGGTCGTTCGAAAGATAGATTTCGTTTTCGGAAACTACGAATAGGTCGTTCGGGCTTGTGATCAGCGGATCTGTAAGAGTTCCCACATGAGACCAATCTTTTCCTTTGCGTTCGAAGATTTCGATCGTGTGGACTTCGTAGATTTTCGGGTGAGAGATTACGTAGAGTCTGTAGACGTCCTTCGTTTTGAGAAGGCTTACTCCGTGTGGTCGGAAGTCCGGCGGATATTTCACGGAAATTTCCTGGGGCGTAGCGGAAGGATTTTTCAAATCGATCGCAAAGATCTTTCCGGTCTGGTCTTTGATTCTTCTTTCATGGCTTGAGACATAAAGAATCTTTTCCTCCGAGTCGATGGCCAGGTCTTCGGGACCGGGAAGTCCTTCGATTTTGGTGCAAGCCGCGCCGGATGGACCGACGGCCTTGATTTCGGCCCCGCAGTTTGTGATGTTTAAGGTGATAAGGAGAATGGTTCCTAAATAGAATTTGAAGGAGTTCCTACATTTCGGGTTTTGTTTTGGCAAATTGGGTTGTTTCATATATTTGTACGGTCTTCGAACTTTCGGGAAATCGGAAACCGGGGCAAGGAAAAAAAGCAAAAAAGTGTTTGCTATTTTTATGCACTGCACAAAAATAGCAATAGAGATCCTCGAAAGCAAATTGAGGGGTTACTGTATGGAAAACAAAAAATTAAACGACATAATCAATGCAGGAATCGGGGCCGTTCAAACTTCTCGCGAGATTTTTGATAAACTCGTGGATGATCTGAACGACGGCAAAGAAAAGATCGAAGAACGATTCGATCAACTGAAAGCCCAGGGCGAAAAGGACATGAGCGACAACGCCCTCAAACTGAAAGTCAACTTAGCTTGGGGATTGGTTCGGTTCGAAGAGATCCGGGACAATATCCTAAATCATTTTATTAAGAAATAAGATTCTTGCTAAACGGCAGAATCCTATTTCTTGCTCTCTGGATTTTAATTTCCGCCGGAGAGATTCAATCTAAGGAAATTACACTATTCTCACACTTCACTGACCCTTCTCCTCGGATTTCCGGGGAGGGGGATCTTCTCAAAGAAAGTTTCACACCGGCTTCCACTCTCAAATATTGGATCGCCTTATTCTTAATCGAAAAAAATTTAGTTGGGCCCGGATTTCAAAAAAGAAGTTTCGAAGCGCATATCCCGGATTCTCCCCGCGATTTGAATCTGAGAGACGCAATGTTTTATTCTTCGAATTCATTTTTTCTTTCGTTTTTCGAAGAGGAGCCGAATCGATACGAAGAATTCGAAAACTTTCTGATTCGAATCGAATACGTTTCCAAAGAATTCAAAAAATCTTATTTAGATAAAAAGAATATATATTTCTCGAAAGCCGTTCAAAGAACTCCGGAACGTCAACATAACTTTATGGTGGAATTTTTAAAGGACGAAGGACGATCCAAAGGAATCAACGAAGAAGATTTTTTACGCTGGAAAGAATCCGCCTTCTGGTCCGAATGCGATTCCGAAAATTCGATCGTCTACGGAAAGACCGGTTCTTTTTCGGGTGCGTTTTGGTTTTTGGGATTTTTGGAAAAGAAACAAAATCTTTGGGAACGTTGGATTCGAAATTCTCCGAAGGAATATACGGTGATTACGGTTTTACAAACGGGGCAGGGCGCTTCGAGAGAAGGCGCGATCGATTCTTTTTATAAGACCGCTCGTTGCAAACGATGACTTCGATTTAGAAAGAATCTCGGAGTGACTGGATTCGAACCAGCGACCCCTTCCCCCCCAGAGAAGTGCGCTACCACTGCGCTACACCCCGATTCTTACTAACTACAGTAAGAATTTACGAAAAGGCTCTTCTGTAAACTGAAAAATGAAAAGGACTTAGCAGAGAAAATCGGGACAGATAAACCAGATGATTTGACCGTCTAAAAATTTTTCTCGAGGAACGTTGACGGCGAGCGCGGAACCCGGTGAAAAAAGAAAACTTTTTCCGACTCCGCCGATTCCCAAAAGTTTTTCGGCAAAGATGGAAACGTCCGGACTATGACCGACCAACAAGATCGTATCCGAGTTGGAATAGTCGCGGATCATCGGACAAACGTTGGACATGTCCCGTCCTGCTTCAAGATAATCCAAGGATTCCGTTTCTTGTTCGGGTTTTAAAATGTCCGTATAAATTTTTGCGGTTTGTTTGGTTCTTTCGTAAGGACTGTGATAGATCTTTGAAATTTTGAAACCGGTCTTGAGAAAATTCGCCATCTTTCGTACGTCGGTTTCTCCCTTTGCGGTGAGCAACCTAGAACGATCGGTTCCGTCCAGAGAAGTCGTTTCTGCTTCTCCATGTCTAGCAATAATAATCTTCATGTTTCCAGAGGATTGACAGGGAATGATTCCCGAAAATCATTGATCCTTCTCAAGTGGAACCTTCGTTTGCAAGAAAGGTCCAACGTTGTCATAGCATCTTACGAAACTTAGTTTTCTTTGATATAAGTTTCGCTTTGCAGTTCCGTATCCCTTACGGAGGATATGGATTCCGCCTTCGTGCGGTTTAAGAAAAGGCTCTGATTCCAAGGAAAAGTGCATGTCCGAATTTGCAATTGAAATCGATTCGATTCAAAAAAAATACAAGGAACAAAATGCTCTCAAAGGCATTTCCTTCCGAGTCCGCCAAGGTTCTGTTTTCGGTCTTCTCGGCCCGAACGGAGCCGGAAAAACGAGTTTGGTTCGAATCCTTATGGGGTTTTCCAAACAAACCGAAGGTAACTTCCGTTTATTTGGACTTCCGTTTTCCTCTCAATTGCGGAAAAGAATCGGTTACCTTCCCGAAAAAGTTTCCATTCCCGGATTTTTAACCGGGGAAGAATTTTTAGCCTTCAGCGGAAAGTTAGCCGGAATCAAGACCTCGGCAATCCGTGAAAAGTCTAAGAGCCTTTTGGAAAAAACCGGAATCGCCGACGCGGCCGGTAAAAAAGTTTCCGGTTATTCCAAAGGAATGTTACAAAGACTCGGACTCGCGTCCGCTTTGATCGGAGATCCCGAACTGTTGATCTTGGACGAACCGGGTTCCGGTTTGGATCCGAAGGGTTACATCGATTTTAGAGAAACCCTTGTGGAAGAGAACAAATCCAAGGGCACAACTGTATTACTAAATTCTCATAGACTTTTGGAAGTGGAAAAGGTATGTCACGAAATCGGAATTCTCAACTTGGGAATTCTCGCCGCGATCGGACCTTTGGAATCCTTGAAAGAAGGGAAGAATCGAATTCTCGTCAAAGTGGAATCGATGAGTTCCGAGTTGGATTCTTATATCCGCAAAATTTCCTCCGAACAAAAGATCGTGGAAAATCAGATCGAGTTTCTTCCCGCAAACGGAATCGATCTCAGAAATATTCCCGCGGAACTCGTGAACTTAGGAGCCAACATATTGAAATACGAAAGAACCACCGAATCTCTCGAAGAGGTTTTCTTAAGAGTCACCGGAGGAAACCATGAATAATTTTTCCTGGATCCGCGATCAGATTCCGAAGGTTTTTTCGATTTCGTTTTTGACTCTGAGAGAAACGCTTCGGAAAAGAATCGTATATTTCATTTTTATAATATCCGCTTTGTTTCTATTTTTAAATTTCACCTGTCAGCTTCAGATCGGAGGACAGGATCAATCCGGGAATCCCGATTTTCAAATTTACGTCGTGTTTTTGTTTTTCGCGTTTTGGAATACGGTTCTCGCGTTGTTTCTTCCGGTTTCTCTTTTGGGAGAGGAGCTGGAAAACAAAACGTACATTCCGATTCTTTCCAGACCCGTTTCTCCACTGACATACATTGGCGGAAAGTCCTTGGGTGTACTTTTGCTCATCTTTGCGAACGCCGTTTTTTTAATCGGAACGTATCTCGTAAAACAGCAGATCGGCGGCGGGAATTTTTCCTGGGATCTTTTGAAAGCCTGCTTCACTATGTTTTTCGTTTTTTACTTTCTGATTCTTTTCGGCTTTGTTCTTGTTTTGAGTTTCGGTAAGAACGCGGCCTTTTTCGGCGGACTTGCGCTTCTTGTGTTTTCCACGTTCTTGGACTTGTTCATCTACGAATCGGCGGCGGCGAGTATGGTACAGACCTCGGATCTGAAAAAACAGATTCTCGAGGTCGTTTATTGGATTCTTCCTCAGGAAGGAACGATCTTCTTTTTCTCGAGTTCGCTTCTTGCAAAAAGTCTTTCCCAGGTCCATTATTACGGAGAATATTCTCTGATCCAAATCGGAGTCTGGGTCGTTCTCTGTTTCGGCTTAGTAAAAGTTGTTCTGGACAGGAAAGAACTCTAAACATAAAGTACCGATTGACAAAACTTTAAAGAGTCATAATTCTACCTTGGGTCGACGTTCAAAGGACCCGAGTAGAATTTGGAAATCGGCACATGAAGATTCAGTGGTTTCACTATGAAAAGGAGGGTTACTTTCTCTCCGTCAAAAACGTCAACGAGCCGATCGAATCCCTCAATCCACTCTATTTAAGAATCACTCATCTCAATCGTAATATAGATAAGATCATCAGCTTTCTTCTGGATCGTTATCTTCAGTATCTGGATATCACACCTCTGCGGGAATGTATCTTTTCCATCCTACGCGAAACCATTATGAACGCGGTAAAGGCCAATCAAAAGAGGGTGGTCTTCAAGGAAGCCGGTTTGGACATCAACGATCCGAGTCAATACGCGACCGGTATGGAAAAGTTCAAAGAGGAACTGATCGCCAATAAGGATCTTTACACAGATCTTCTCGAAAAAAACGGTCTTCACGTTTTGATCACGTTCGGTTTTAATCAGAATAGTTTTCTTTTGAAGGTCGCGAACAACGTGAGCATTCTTCCCGAAGAGGATCAAAGGGTTCAGGAAAGAATTTCGAAAGCGCACACATACAACGATCTTTCCGAAATTTTCGAAAATCACGGAGACGAATCGGAAGGCGCCGGGCTCGGGCTCGCGATGTCTTTGCTGATGTTGAAAAACGAAGGAATCGAAGGGGATTCTTATCGGATCAAATCCGAGGAAGGAGTCACGTCCGCTTATATCAAAATTCCTTTCGGTTTTAAAAAGAGAAACATCAATCTTCAGAAAACCGGAGAGATCTTATCGGAGCTGGACACTTTACCCACGTTTCCCGATAACGTAAATCAGATCATGAGTCTGATCAACAAACCGGATTCTTCGATTCAAAACATCACCGAACTCGTGGGAAGAGACGTATCACTTTCTACGAATATTCTAAAACTTGCAAATTCCGCTTCGTTTTCACAAAGAACGAGGGTGGAAAGTCTGGAGGATGCGATCAAGGTGATCGGTCTTTCGGAATTGAACAGCATTCTTTTGAGTTTGGGAACGAAAAAAATTCTCGAGGAAAAATACAAGGAATTCGAAGCGATCTGGGAAAGGTCCAGTCTTTCGGCTTTTATTTGCAGACGTCTCGGGGAAAGAATGGGTTGGAAAAAACAAACCATCACCGTTCTTGTTTGTGCGGCTTTGTTGCACGACGTGGGTCGAGTCATTCTTATCTCGCTCGAACCGGAGATTTCCGCAAAAATTTCGGATATATTGGGAAACCGTTCTTTCCCTTCGCCGTTGACTTTGGAAGAAGCCGCATTAGGAATTTCTCATACGACCTTGGGGGGAATGATCTGTGAGAAATGGAATTTTTCGGATACGATTCGCGTTTCCGCCGAAATGCATCACAGACCTCTTCTGGTGAAGAAGGAATTTCAAGATTCGGTTTTTTCGATTTATCTTTCGGATATGATCATAGACATTTCACAGGATCTCGCCGATTTTACGCTGATTCAATCCACTGTATTACAGTATTTTAATTTTAAAAAAGAAGGGGAGTTCTCCGAGTTTATGGAGAATATTCTTCAGGAATACAAGGACTTCAACAAGAAGTCTTAGATTACATTCAGAATTTTTGATATATAGTTCGAGAGAAATTTTGCGGCGTTGTGGAAATTCTCGGGACTCAATTCTTCCGGTCTTTTATCCAGATCGATTTTCACGTTTTCCAAAGAATTAAAACATTCTTTTCGAAACGTTTCTTCCGAAAAATTTTCGGAGGAACGAATTTCCAAAGGAAGAGAAGTGATCGGTGCGTCCCGAAAAGAAGAAGTTAACTTTTTTCTTTTTCCCCAGAACGCGGTTCTACAAAGACATTCGAGGGCGAGGAACCCGAATTCGTTTTCGAAAACCGGAGAAGCCTTGTATTCCAAGATCGAAGAATCCACGTTCGGTCTCGGATAAAACGCTCCCGCTTTAACATCCTTTTTTAAACGCCAACTTCCGTAAGCGGAAAGATAAAACCGGATCGATGAAGGTTCGTTTGAAATTCTTTTTGCGAATTCTTTTTGAACGAGAAAGGCCGCGCCCTTTAATCCTTTTAGATTTTTAACGGCGCTTAACGTAAGTTCGGAGGAAATGTAATACGGAAGATTTCCGAAAAGATAAACCGATTGGTTCGAATATTCGGAAAGAAAATTCAAAGCGTCTCCTTCTTTCAATTCGAACTCGGGAAGATATTCTCGCAACCAGTTCGCGTAAACCGGATCGATTTCGAATAAGGTTACAGGTTTTTGAAATTCGAGCAGGCCGTGTGAGATCGCGCCGAGCCCCGGACCGATTTCCAAAATTCGATCGATCTTGGATACAAGGTCGGAACTCAGACAAGAAAGAATGGATTGGATCGCGTTCGGATCGATTAAAAAATTCTGCCCCCATTTCTTCAAAGGTGCGGAGGACTTCGATTCCAGAAATTTACGGATCTCAGTGACTTTCCGAAACGGGTATTCTCTGGAGCTCATCTTTTTCCAGAAACACCCAACTCCCCGAAAGCCCAAGCAGTTTTCGGTTTCGATTCCAGACTTCCGAGTCGTCTTTGCTTCCGTAAGGATGTTCCAAAAGAATCCAACCGCTTCCGGTTTTTGTTCTTTGGGCCAATTCCGTAAGAGAATCCTTTTTTGTATGAAAGAATACGATCTTAGAGGAGTCGCCGCTCCTTGTTTTGGAAAGAGAAATTTCGCGGAGCGGAGCGGATTGTAAGAATTTGAACCCGGTCGCGCGGCTCCAAGGTTCAAAATCTCGACCGGAATATAGAAGTTCCGTTTGAGGGTGTTCTTTCAAACAACGAAAGGCCCAGGTCAGACAGGATTCGTCTTCTACGAGAATTTTTTCGAGAGGGCGATTGTTCCTGTGTTCGCAATAATTTTTTTGAGAGGTTCTAAACGCGGCGGAGATCGTCTTGAATCCGTACTTGCATTTTCCGGAAAAGATCAATGAATCTCCGTTGCGTAAGATAAAAAAGAATCTGTTGTTTACGATTTTATTCTCCCTTGGAAACCAATCGGGTGAACGATACAGAAGAATGTGAATCCCACAGACGGTTATAAAAAATAAACAGAACAGAATCGGATAAAGGTTTTTGATTCTTCGTTTTCCACGGTTCGGGGAAGAATATTCCGAATTTTGAATGTTTTTTAGGAAGTCGTTTTCGTTTTCGTTTTTGTCGAGGTCGGAACGCGGATCGGTTCCCGCTTTCGCTCCAAAATTCGAAACGGAAGAACCGGGAAAAACTTTTTCCAAAACGTAAGCAAAGAACAAGGTTTCGAAACAAAGAAAAATCCATCCAATCATTCCGATCCAAACCGCGTCTCCCATCTCTTTGTAAAAGCCGAGAGGTTTGGAAAGAGATTCGGACAAATAGATCAGAATTTGAATTAAGAATTCCGTAAAGGACCAAAACGGTTCGGTGATCGGAGTCAGTTTTGTTTCTTCCAAAAGCAAAGAAAGATAAAGGATCGGCAATAGAATTCCGGCGAGAGGAACCACGAGCAGATTGAGAAGAATCGATCCGAAACTGAAAGAGCCGAACGCGAAAAGTAACACGGGCATCGTTCCCAGTCCGGCCGAAAACGAAATCGATAGATTCTCCTTAAAGAAAGAAGTCAAAAAATTCTCATCCGAAAGAAATCTACAAACGACTTGAATCGGATAAGAAAAAAGGAATATTCCCGCGACCGCTCCGAAGGAAAGACAAAAAGATACGGTGTAGAACCGGGAAGGATCGGAGATCCACAAAATCCAAGCGGAACAAAGAAGAAGATCGACCGCGCGTAGTTTTCGAAAGAACAATCCTTGTGTCAATAAAAGTCCGGCGAAGATCCAAGCCCTTGCAAGAGAAACCGGATAACCGAGCGTGGATAAATAAAGAAAGCCGGTGAGAAGCGGAATGATTCTCGGGATATTGTGACCTAAGCTCGGGATCAAAGAAAGAATTCTATACTGAACTCCCATCAAAATTCCGAGATGAAGGCCGGACGCCGCGAATAAATGAAGAATTCCTCCTTCTTTGGCCTTCGTTTTAAATTCTTTGGAAAGTTGTTTGGCTTCTCCGAAGATCAATCCGAGCGCGACTCGATTGGAATTTTTTTCGAGATCCGCGCCTTTTAGATCGAGTAAAATTCTTTCCCGAAATTTTTCTTGGAAACGTTTTTCCGGCTCTCCGAATAGATTCTTTTTCTGCGCGGGTACGAAGTTGTTTTTCGGATGGCGTTCGATTGTGAATCGCTCCGGATAAAACGAGGTCGCCGCCGTGAAAAAGAATATTCCATAAATAAAATATTCGGATATTTGAATTCGTTTTTTGAAGAATGTTCCGATCAGCGATCCGATCGAAAATGCAAGAACGAATATTCCGATCCAGAGAAGGGCGGTTCCGGGAAATAGAAGATCACATACGATTCCGGTCAGGGTTCCTAAGGAAAATTTGGAGAATGCGGAGCAGGGCAACCAATTTCGGATATGTTTTTTCATATCCTTTACGGTTCCGGGTTGGTTCGGTGCGGAGGTCGGGGGATTTGGTCGGAAGTCCGGCCGCTCGCGGATACTTTGTAGTCTCCACGAGTGTAGGAACTACCACATTCTCCGCAAAAAACGAAAAGATCCCGAGCTAAAAACTAAAACCGATAGATGCCAAGTTCTTTACGAACTCGGTCCAAAATTCCCGTAATCGTTTTCTGCGCTTTTTCTTGTCCCTTTTTCAACGCTTCTTCCACAAAGGTTTTGTCGGCTTCGATTCGTTCTCGTTCTTTTCTAAAAGGAGCAAAGTAATCCAGAGTATCCTGCAAAAGTTGTTTTTTAAGATCTCCGTAACCTGTGCCGGGAGTTAAGAATCTTTGTTTGAGAAATTCTCTTTCTTGAGCGTTTAAAAACAAAGAATGAATCGCATAAATATGACTTTTAGAAGGATCCTTCGCTTCGTCCACACCCGCGGAATCGGTCATGATGGACATTACGGATTTCTTAAGTTCTTTTTCGGAATCGAAAAAGTTGATCGTATTGCCGTAAGACTTGGACATCTTCTGACCGTCGGTTCCGGGAACAAGCGCGGTTGCTTCGTCGATTTCCGGTTCCGGAATTTTAAAGACAGGACCCACTTCACGATTGAAAGCGGCCGCTATATCTCTCGCATATTCCAAATGTTGTTTTTGATCCTTGCCGACCGGAACACGATCTCCGTCAAACCCGAGAATATCCGCGGCCATCAAAACCGGATAAAAGAAAAGACCACCCCTCGGATGAAATCCTTTTGCGACTTTGTCTTTGAAAGAATGCGCGAGTTCCAATTGATTCACGCTGATCGAATGACTGAGATACCAAGTCAATTCGGTGACTTCGGGGACCGAAGATTGAAGCCAAAACGTACAACGGTCCGGATCGATTCCGAGCGCTAAAAAATCGCAAACCGCGTTGTATGTATTCTCCCTTTGTTTTTCTTTTGAGGAGAATGTAGTTAAAGAATGCAGATCCGCAACAAAACAGAATAAGTCCGTGGTTTCCTGATATTCTTTGAGTTTTCGAATGACTGAGAAGAAATTTCCTAAGTGAAGTTTACCGGAGGGCTGGACTCCTGTGAGAATCCTCATGCTTCCTCCGATCTTGTTGTTTCGTAAGGTTTACCGGCAAGTCTTTCGTATTCTTTCATCAATGAACCGAGTTCCGTATCTATTTTTTTATGTAAGGTCAATTTAGTGATCGTGGTTTTGTCTTTGTAAATCACGGCGTAGTTATAAAGTAATTTCGCCATTTCCAAAAAGACGAAGTCGAGATTTTTTCCGTTCAGACGATTTCCCGAAACGACCGTGGAGTCGCAGTACGGAATGAATCTATGAAGAATTTTGATTTCTTCGATCACCTTTTCTTTCGAAACCAAAACGCGTTCGTTCAACTTGCCAGTCGATTCATATTGTTTTGCGAGAAGATGGTTTTCCACGATGATGTTGATCTTCTCCGCAAACTTGCCCATAAAACCGGCCGCGTCACCCAGAAGTTTCAAAAGATTTTGGGTGATCTGGTCTTCTACACCCGCGGTGGAAGTCGTATGTTCGTTGTAAGTTGCGAAGCTGTATTGAAAGCTCGGATACTTTTTGTTGAATGCGTCCAAAAGACGGAGTAGGTTGTTGATCTGTTCTATATCACCCTTAAAAAGACCGGGCAACATAATGATCACGTCTCTACTCTGATTTTTAGATCCTACTTTAACGGTTCCTTCCAGAATCGGAGCGTAAGAAGCTTGGAAATCCCTCAACAATAAATACATCAACTTGTGGGGAGTTCCTTTGAACGAAGATTTGATCGAAGCCGATTGCATGTTTTCGGGAACGTGATTCTCGAAGTAGTCGTCTACAATGAGATTCAGAAAGTCGAAGTTCATTCTTCCCTTGTCGTCGATTCTGAAATATCTTTCGCGTAGGCTCTGCAATTCTTCCTTGCGGTTCAATCTGGTTTGAATGTCGTCCGCGAGACGGATCAGAGTGGTTTCCACTTCTTTGATGATATCGGAAGAACCTTGGAACTTGGTTTCGTTGATCGGAGGAACGTTGAGTTGTTGAACGATTTCTTCCCAGGTGATCATTCGTTTTGTCGCGACGATATGAAAGGCGCGGATCGCGTCGGACATTCTCGGTCTTCCGTTTTCCAAGTTGAGACCGTAAGAAAGTCCGGCCATAATCTGAGGCATTCTCGGAACGAGCTTTTCATCCTTACGAATCAGTTCGGGAACCTGAGTCATGATGATATCTTTGGAATCTTCACGGCTCAGATGTCGTGCATAATAAAGTTCTAATTTAGTCGCGCGGTTCAAAAAGATTTCCGGAGAAATCTGATCGATGAATAAACTATCCAAGGAAATGATGCTGTTGAGTAGTTTATTAAAATTTAATACTACGTTATAAACGAGCGGTTTCCAATATCTCCAACCCTGTTGTTCGCAGAATCGAAGCGCCTGAATCGTGGCAATGATCTGATCTTCTTTCAAAAATTTGAATAGGTTTTGAACTCCGGGTGCGATCTGAAGTTTCCTTCCTAAAAAACCTACGTCGATCGTTCCCGATTCTTTTGCAAACTTATTGATCGCAGGATTTCCGCCGAATAGATTTGCCAAGAAGCCGACTCCACCTCCTCCGGAGGAGGTTTCGGTTCTACGAGCGGCCGGTTTCGCCGCGGTCTTGGCAGCGTTCGAAGATTTATCGGAACCTCTTTTGGATTTGTCCGCGTCTTCGAACTTCTTATTTTCTTCCTGTTTTTTCTGTTCGAACTCTTCATCGACCTTCTTCATCAAATCGATACGGATAAAGATATCGTTCGACTTTTGAATGACTTCGTCGATCTGCTCCTGATGTTCGGGGCTTCTCTGTTTTCGATAGAGATCCGCAAATATCTTATGGGCGTCGGTCCTTGAGTTCAGAGACAAGAGAATTTATTCCTTTTCGTTCAGAGGGTTTTCAACGATCTGCGCGCTGGAAGGAGCGCTGAAGTTGAACAAAGAAGCCGAAAGTCCTACGTTAGTTTGCACGCCGGAAAAACTGATCGAAGTATATTCTCCGGTTCCTCTGTGTTTCATTCTTAAAGATTTCGGGGTGTTGTCGGGATTCATTGTTACGACGATTTCTTCGTATGTTTTAGTCGACGATTTGAGTCGAATGGATCCTCCAACTTGAGCCACATCTTCATAACCGCTTAACAATCCGAAGACGCCCCCCGTACTTCCGCGGAGGTCTTGTTTGCCGACGATTGCTCTTGCTGGAGAATAGAACCAAAGAAATCTTCCGTTGGAAGATACAACTCTACCGTCTGAGAATTTGACGTGTAAATAGTTCGGTTTCTTAAAGGAAAGTGTTCCGGAAATTTCGTTATTGATCGTAACGCTCGCTCTCAATGAGCTGATTTCTCCCATTCTTCCTAAGAGAGCGTTGAGTCTGTCTCGTCCAGGATCCCCTGAAACAGAAATGCCGCAGACCATGATCAGTCCTGCGGCACCTGGGAGGATTCTCCTGATTTTCAAAAATGCCATAGTTTCAAACTATGGGCAAAGGTTGATTATCCAAGTACTTTTTTGAATAAAAACTCATGCTCAACTCCCTCTAACGCAATTCCGCTCTCTACGGATCGCGAAATAGGTCGTTTCGCAGGTTGATTATCCAAGTACTTTTTTGAACTCTGCAGTAACCGCAGGAACAACCTCGAACAGGTCGCCTACGATACCGTAAGTCGCAACTTTGAAGATCGGAGCGTCTCCGTCTTTGTTGATTGCAACGATATACTTGGAAGATCCCATCCCAGCTAAGTGCTGGATCGCGCCGGAAATTCCGCAAGCGATGTAGCAATTAGGAGAAACGGTTTTTCCCGTTTGCCCAACTTGGTGAGAGTGGGAAATCCAGCCCGCATCCACAGCCGCGCGAGAAGCTCCGAGAGCCGCTCCGAGTGTGTCCGCAAGTTCTTGAAGAATCGGCCAGTTCTCAGGTCCTTTGATACCGCGACCACCGGAAACGATGATGGAAGCCTCGGTCAATTGAACCTTAGATCCTCCGCTCAGATCGGTAGAAACGATTTTTACTTTCGCGTCACCCGCAGAAGGAGAAGCCGCTTCAACAGCGCCCGCACCCGCTTTCTGAGTGATTTCTTGAGAGTTAGGACGAACGGTGAAAACTTGAATCGCGCTTGTAACTTTGAAGTTAGCGTACGCTTTTCCGGAATAGATCGGCTTTTTCGCTACGACCTTTCCTCCGTCAACGGAGAATCCCACAACGTCCGCAACGATTCCCGCTCCGATCTTAACGGCTACGCGAGGAGAATAATCTTTTCCTTGAGAAGTGTGTGGAAGAAGAACAACCGCAGGGTTTTGCGCTTTCACAACTTCCGCAACGATTGTGGAATAAGTTTCAGCGTTGTATTCTCCGGAGTTAACGGTTACGATCGTGTCCGCACCGACTGCCGCTAATTCAGGAGCGTGTTTTTCAACTCCGCTACCGATAAGAAGAGCCACAACTTTTCCGCCGATGGAATCAGCGATTTTCTTTCCTGCAGAAGTGATTTCTCTGGAGATTTTTTTAAGTTCTCCGTCTTTCAATTCGCCAACAATTAATACGTTGCTCACTTGTGTTCTCCTTATATAACCTTAGCTTCTTCTCTGAGAGCTTTAACGAGTTGAGATGCGAAACCGTTCGCGTCCGCGGCTTCCAGTTTTCTACCTGGAATTCTTGGTGGAGGAGGTTCGAGTCCTACAACTTCGATTTTGCTTGCTGGGCTTCCGAGATCCGCGGAGGATTTCGTTTCAACAGGCTTTTTCTTAGCGGTCATGATTCCTTTAAGAGAAGGATAACGAGGTTCGTTCAGACCTTTTTGTGCAGTGAGAGCGACAGGAGTTGAAGTTTCAACGGTTTGAGTTCCGCCTTCCACTTCTTTCGTAGCTTTTACCGCAGTTCCGTTGATTTCAAGGCTAACCGCGAAAGCAACGTGAGGAATGGAAAGAAGTTCAGCGACTTGAACCACTACTTGAGAAGAATCAGTATCGATGGATTGTCTTCCTCCGATGATTACATCGGCGCTTTCCGCTTTTGCGAAGTTAGCGATCAATTCTGCTGTATTGTTCGTGTCGAAAGGAACGTAGTTATCAACTTTGATATGAACTGCGCGGTCTGCGCCCATAGCGTAAGCGGTTCTAAGAGCTTCTACGACTCTGTCGGGTCCGAGGGAAACGGCGATTACTTCGCCACCGTGTTTTTCACGTAGTCTGATCCCTTCCTCGATAGCAAATTCATCATAGGGAGAGATAATCCATTTGATTCCGGCTTCGTTGATGGATTTATCCCCTACTTTAATACTGGTTTCGGTGTCAGGTACCTGTTTCACTAATACGATGATTTTCATTAAATGGGTACTCCAAAAAAATTAGTGCTGTTAACACAAAAATCTTGTGTCTATGTCGTGCAAACCACTTTTTTAAACAGGTCTAAGCGGTCTCATCCGTTGAGAATAGATATTTCAACCAGTAGTAGGTCCAGATCATAAATCCGATTACGATCAGAACGTTCGCGTCCGTTTTTAGGAAAAAAGCAAGTCCCCAAAATAAGGGCAAAAGCATCCAAGCACAAAGAGACAGAAGTAGGAAGACCGATTCTTTCCGGAAGGGAGAATGGAGAGCTTCCTGAAACCGAGAACGTAAAAAGGACAAACGAAAAGATATCGAATTATTTTCCTTTTGGGCCCCGCTCTTATAAGATAGAATCAAAAAAAGTCCACAAAGGATTGTCAAAATGAGTGCGTAGATCATAAGATAGTTTTTGGAAAACAAAGATTCTCTGTCGAGCTGTTTTAGTCGTGGGGAAGAGGATATTAGAGAAGAGGACAACATGAGAGCAATACTTGAAAAACCGAATGATTTATACAACCCGACTGAGAACCATCTCGCTCTTCGGGAAAACGTAGCAAAGTTTGCAAAAGAGAATATGGATGCTCAGGCGAAAGAGCACGACGATCACGAAACCTTCAATCTTCCTCTGTTCCGAAGAATCGGTTCCGAACTCGGACTTTTCGGAGTAACCGTTCCCGAAGAGGACGGCGGAATGGGAATGGACGCGGTTGCGGCCGTAATCATTCACGAGGAAATGTCCGCATACGATCCGGGTTTTATGCTGTCGTATCTGGCTCACGAAGTATTGTTCGTAAATAATTTCTATCATAGTTCCAGTCCGATACAAAGAGCGAAGTATCTTTCGAAAGTGATTTCGGGAGAATGGATCGGAGGAATGGGGATGACCGAACCCGGAGCGGGAACGGACGTGCTCGGAATGAGAACCGTCGCGGTGAAGAAAGGCGACAAATACGTGTTAAACGGTTCCAAGCAGTACATCACCAACGGAAACACGGGAAGCGTATTCTTAGTATATGCAAAAATGAGCAAGGACGCTAAAAGGCCGACCTCGTTCATCGTCGAAAGTTCCTTTCCGGGTTTTAGCGTAGGAAAGAAAGAAGAAAAGATGGGAATGCGTTCCTCTCCGACGACTCAGCTTATATTCGAAGATTGTGAAGTTCCTGCGGAGAATTTAGTCGGTCAGGAAGACGGCGCTCTCGTTCACATGATGAGAAACCTGGAGATCGAAAGAATCACCTTAGCGGCTCAGTCTCTGGGAATCGCAAAACGTTGTGTGGACGTTATGGCCGATTATACGATCCGTCACAGAGAAGCGTTCGGAAAAAAACTCGCGGAGTTCGGACAGATCCAAAGATTTCTAGCGGAATCTTACGCGGACTACCAAGCGGCTCGGGCCCTGGTTTATCAAGTTGCGAGCGGAATCAATCCGGATAGCAGAAATTCTTTAGGCGCGGCTTCCGCAAAACTCGTGGCGACTCAAATGGCAGAACGAGTGTCTCGGAATGCGATCCAAGCCCTCGGCGGTTACGGATATTGTAGAGAATATCCCGTGGAAAGACTTCATAGAGACGCAATTCTTCTTTCGATCGGAGGAGGAACGAACGAAGCGATGCAGAAAAACATCGTAGCGGACTTGAAGAAAATCTACGAAGGAACTCCTTGAGTCGAAAGAATATTCAACTTACGGAAAAGCTGGAAGATTATATCTTCCGGAATTCCGTAAGGGAGCCGGACTCTTTCCGAAAACTTAGGGAAGAGACCGGCAAGATGGCGCAGGCCAATATGCAAATCAGTCCCGAAGAGGGACAATTCCTCGGTATTCTTACCAAACTCACCAACGCAAAAAGAATCATAGAGATCGGAACATTCACGGGTTATTCCTCGTTATGTTTTGCATCCGCGTTGCCCGAAGACGGAAAAATTCTTTGTTGTGATATCAGCGAAGAATGGACAAAAATCGCTCGCAAGTATTGGAAAGAAACCGGTCTTGAATCCAAGATCCGTTTGAAGATCGGATCTGCATTAGAAACTTTGCAAGTATTGATCGATTCCAAATCGGCTCCGGACTGGGCGCCCGATTTTGCATTCGGTCCCGCGTCGATCGATTTGGTTTTTATGGACGCGGATAAGGAGAATTATCCGAATTATTATCCTCTCGTTATGAAGTTACTCAAACCGGGCGGGCTCTTGATTGCGGATAACGTTCTTTGGGATGGAAGTGTGGCCGATTCTTCCCATCAAGAACCGTCCACGATCGGAATCCGTAGGCTCAACGAGATGATCTTTAAAGACGAATCCGTCGATCTCAGTTTGGTTCCGATCGCCGACGGAGTTTCGTTAGTCAGAAAAAAATAAATCTCGTTGATTCAAAAATTTTAAAGTAAAATTGAGGGGTTTCCCGCGTCGCAGAATCGAGCGACGTATTCAAAGAAACGTCGTGTCTTATTTTGCTCGTTCTTCAGCGTTTTCGCTCTTACAATTAAACCTTATCCAACTCGTAAACGTCGACCGGTTCTTCCCTTCCTTTTACTTGAATGGAAGAAAGATGTTTGCCCGAAATCGTTTCCTTGATATCGTCATAAACGGCTTGAGTGACCAAAAGTTTTGTTCCGAATTGTTTATTCAACTGTTCGACTCGGGACGCGAGATTGACCACGTCTCCGATGATCGTATATTCTTTTCTCGTTTCGGAACCTACGTTACCCGTCATCGCTTCGCCGGTATGTAAGCCGATTCCGATGCTGGTTTCCGGAATTTTACCTTCTTGATTTAAGAATTCTATTTTCTTGAGAATTTCGCGGGAAGCGTCGACCGCATTCTTTACGTCGTTCGATCCGTCCGAAAGGGGAGCGCCGAACACGGCCATAAAACCGTCTCCGAGAAACTTATTGATCATTCCGTTGTGCTGATTTACGATATCGATCAGGTGCGTGAAGATGTAGTTCAGATAATCGATCACTTCTCCCGGAGCTCTTTTTTCGGAGAATCTCGTGAAGTTACGAATGTCTAAAAACATAATACAAACGCTTTTGAACTCCGAAAAATTTTCGTTCTTCTGTTCCAGAAGTTTATCCACGACGTCCGGCGAAACGTATTGGCCGAACATTCCCACCACCTTATTCTTTTCCTGAACCGCGGAAATCGCGGAAATCAAGGAACGTTTTAATTGATGTCCTACCAAACCGGCGGCGATTCCGCCAAACAAAAGCAAAACCGCCTTGGAAATAAATGGTGCGAATGAATTGAAGAATTGAACCGGCATAGGAATCGGATTCTGTGGAATATAATAATATGCTAATGCGAAAAGTTCCACACCGGCCACAAATCCGGTAAACGCGCTCAGCCAGAATTCGAGGCGTAAAACCGAAAGAATGATGAACACGAAAAAAATCATCACCGCGGGAGAATATAATGGAATCAAAGGTGAAGCGAATATTCCTATGTTCAACCAGATCAGCAAACCGATCGCGGATATTTCCACGAAAACGTTTCCAAATCTTGCGACGCCGATGAGATTCTTTTTATTTCTCAAAAGATACTGGAAGACTTGGTTCACTACGAATTCGTAAATTGCAATTCCGACATTGACCCCGAGAACGGGATAAAAAGGAAAACGAGTTCCGATTTCCTTCGAGATCTTATCGTAGAAAAGTGTGAATACGATTGTCAGTAAAACGGAAGAAAAAGAAAAAAAGATGAATAGAATTTTCGTGCGAACGATTTCGCTTTTTAGAATTTCATACGTTAGCGGATCTATCGTCCGCTTTTTTGATTTATCATTTGTCTCTTGAGTTCGACTCACAATTTTGGCTCCAAATAATTTACCGATCCAACTTTAACGAAGTAACTTCAATCAAAGTCGGGGTATCATTGGAAGGCGGGATCAAAAGGAAACTATAAATCCTAGAAGCAAACGAAAAAGAATCAAACTAATAGTCGGTTTGTTTGATAAGAATCAAAAGGAGATCTGCGAGAAAATGAAAGGTCGCTTAACGTAAAAGTTGGATCTTGGATTCTCGAGAATCGGAATCCGATGTTCGGGAAAAACGGGGAATCGAATTGAAAAATTCCCCGATTCTTATTCTTTAATCAATCTCTCGATCGTTCTTTCGGAGAGTTGTTTCATCTGAACGTTTTTGCCGGTGATCGCTTCCAAGGATTTGGAAAAATTATCCTGTCCTTTCAACATTCCCACGGAAAAAATATTTTCGGATTCTACTTCTAAGTTACGGATCGCGTCAGTGATTTTGTTTTTCTTTTCCTGAATCTGCTCTTTGAGAACGGCTTGGTCGATATCCGGATTCTCCGCAAGTTCTCTGAACAAAGGAGTTTCTCCGAACAGAATGTTGATGAGTTCGCTGTTAGGCGTACTTCCTTCGTTCAGAACTCCGAGTTTCATTTGCTCGCGAGTGAATTCACCTTGAAGACTTGAAAGGGTTTCCTGAATTTTCAGATAACGAGATGTGAGTCCCGAAGAAAATTCGGTTTTGTCCAGACTTCCTTGTCCTTCTTGAGTGGATACGGTTTTGCCGCTAACGGAAGACCGTTTATCGCGGATGAGCTTTTCCGCAGAGCTTATCAGATTTGTGAGTGGAACGTCCATGTTCTTTCCTCCTCTTCAGAATTCAGATCCGGAAAGAATACCGACTATGTTGTAAAACTTTAGAAGGGACTTCTTTCGTTGAATACTCTATGTCGCATCAATGATCTTACTTCTGTAGACAATCTATACTAGATATCGGACGGTACCCGGGAAATAAATGAATTTTTTTTCCGAAATTATAAAAAAATTTCGGCTCGAACTAAAGGTGTTAATAATTTTTTGACTGCTGTGGCCGTAGTTCCGACCCAATTCGAGATCCACGGATCAGGTCCGATTTCGGGCAACGTTCTCGTTCTGTCTCATCCCTACCGGGCTTTTGCGATTTTTCCTCAAATTGTAACCTGAGTGAAGATCTCAGAGGTTCATTTTACGGAACATCCAAAGGCACAATCCAAGAAAAAGTCCGGGTGTAAGCCAAACTCCCAAGAACGGAGGAATGACTCCGTTTTCTCCCAGAGATTTCCCCGCGGAATTGAATATATAATAGATCAATACGACTCCGATCGTGATTCCCAGGGACGCGACTCCGGCCGTCTTTTTGGTGAAATAACCCGCGATCGTTCCGATTAAGGTTACGATGATCGTCATCATAGGAAGTGCGAAAACGGAATGTCTTTCGGTGAGAACGTCTCCGTATGAAAGACCTTTTTGAATTCTTCTTTTTTCCTCTTCGCCCAATTGAATGAGATTCATCTCTTCCACCGAACCGGCGGGAACCTTAAAGTAGGTCGGGTCCTCGGGAAGTTCGTATTCTTTTTCATCGAAGGATTCTTGCGAACTCAGTTTCAGATCGTTGTCGAAATGCCATTCTTCAACGCGTTTCATCTTCCAAAGTCTGCTTTCGTAGTTGTACTTCGCTTTCAAAGAAGATATAACGGTTTCGGGAGAGCCGTCCGGTCTGAGTCGAATATAATTGAATCCGCCGTTGATCTCGTCCTTATCAGGATCGTAAAAATACAAATAATAGAATCCTTCCTTTCCTTTTACGTGGAACTGATACACGCTGTTGGCGAGTGTTCCCATTCCTTCGGTAAGAGTGTCGTGTTCTATCTTTGCCAATTTATTGACCGGTCTTACGATGAACTCGGTTCCGATCAACATAACGACCCACATCAAAATTCCGAAGAGGATCAAAGGCGTTACGATTCTAAAGAATGAAACACCGGCGGCCATCATCGATACGAGTTCTTTGTTCACCGAAAATTGACCTACGGTAAAACAAATCGAAAACATCAAGGACATCGATACGACCGTGGTCGATATGATTTTAGGAAGACTGTAGAGTAAAAATAATGCGACGTGATAACGAGGCGCCTTGGTCGTCGTGAAGTTTCTCATGTTGTCGTTTACAAGAGAAAGAAGCATGATTCCCGTAAGAAGGACGACGGTTCCGATAAAGATTTTGAAAAACTCTCCGAACAAATACTTGTCCAAAATTTTCGGAGGAAAGAATTCTTCCTTCCACTTATGAAAGAAGGGTCGAATCGAATTCGGATTGAGTTGAATCGAAGGTATTTTCATTCTTTTTCGAAATCTCGAACCATTCTCGCAGAGTTCCCGCAAATGACAACACCGTTTGATTCGCATCCAGATGGAATTGAATCGACTTCGGACTCGCCATTCTCGCGCGGTATTTTGAGTTTGTGTCCGCGAAAATTCTTATCGAAAAACCGCAAAACTTGTGAGATACAGCGCGCCTCCGAGAATCGAGGTCGCGACCGCAAATCTTAGAAAACCGGGAACCAATCCGTCGGCGGTTTGAAAACGATCCCATAGATCCAAACGTTTTTGAAGTTTGCGTTCCTTTCCCGGCGTGATCGTCGGATAATTCGGAACCGCTTTCGAAGCGATCGGCGCAGGTTCTAATTCTTTTTTCGGGTTTCGGATTTTTTCGGCGATCTTGGATTCCGCTATCAATAACTTTTCCAAACTGATTTGTTTGAGCGCGTATAAAATTCCGATGGCCTCGTCGATCCAGGAGTCCACAACTTCCAACCATTTCTGCATATTGTCTTGGGTCGCCGGAGTGAATTCGAACTTGCTAAAACCGGAATTCCAATCCTTCAATTCCAATTTTTCCAATATCTCGGAATCTAATATTATACTTTCCTTATGTTTGTGAATTTCGGAAAGAGCGTCGTAAACCTGATTGCCCGCCGAGACAAGACGAAGCAATTCCGCGGAACTTACGTGACGATCCGCGGTGACGACCGCGTATACGTTGTTCAATAAACCTCTGCCGTCCTCTAAGTTGGCTCTTAAGTGATCGGCGTAATGGAGAATCTCCAACAAACCCCGCAGATATTCCGGCCATCCCTGACCGATTTGTTCCGCCGCTTTGAGATGAGCGGAGCGGCATTTTTGATCGTGTTCGAAGAGTTTGGAGTAAGCTCCGTCGCAATCCCGATTTAGATCCTCGATCACTCCGGTCAGTTCGCGCTTTTTCAATTCTCTTCCGCGAAAACGTATGATTCCGTCGGGCGGAGTAAAATATCCTTCCTGAAGCGCGGTCAAAAGATTTCTTTCCTTTTCCAAGGAGCGAATTCTTTCCAATTGTTCGGATAAACTCGGAGGATAAAGACTTTCTAATGTTTCTTTGACGTCCGAGATCGGATGTTCGTAATAATCGTTCGGAGATGACGCATAACGTGTAAAGGATCTTCCCAAATACGCGCCCCTGTATTTGCTGTTCAGATATTCCTTCGCGTAAAACTTGTCCACCGCGTCGAGGATTTCCGGATCCTGTTTGAATTCGGTTCCAAAACCGGAAAGAATCCGATCCGTAAATTTCTCTCGTAGTGATTCCGCGTCGTCGAAGATCAACCAACTGCTTCTATCATCCAAGACGTTCGGCACATATCTTTTTTTCGCATTCGCTTCTCTTTCGTGATTGTACGGATGGGTCGCCCACATTCTCGGAGGTTGTGCGATTTCGGATGTAAAAACACGGTGACGTTCCGGATTCTCCGAAGGCATTATCGGAACCGTTCCGTAATTCGGATCGTTCCAAAGTTTTCTGGAATGATCTATGATTTTGGATTGAATCGGAAATATATCCTTCGCGGATTTTCCGGATCGAATCTGATCGGAGATAAAACCTTGTGTGGTTTCCCAAGCTTCGTCCGCCGCTTGTAACTTATGAAGTGCGTGGATCAACGCGTCGCTTCCCGTTACGGAAACCGCGACCAGGTCCGCTTGAAATTCCATCTCGCGTGAAAGAGCCCTTTGTGCTAATACGACAACATTGAAAAAAGATTCCAATGCGGATCTCAAGGACCAGATGATTAAACGAAGAATCCATCCGATCCACGCGACTCGAATGTCGAAACGGGAAACCGAAAGTAAAAAATTATCCAACGCGTCCCTGCTTCCGATCAGATGAGAAGCGACTTGTTGCGCGATGTACATCCAATTTCCTACGGCCATGCTACGTTGTGCGAAATGGCCGAACTCGTGCGCCAATACCGCCTTCAATTCGCTGATGCTCAAAACGTTTACGAGCGCGAGTCCGATCTCCAAATTCTTTTTGGAAGGAAATATAAAATTGAGAATCGAAAGATCGTAAAACACGCAGGCGTTCACTTGGGCGGAAAGAAAAACACGATGTGGTCTTGGCGCTCCGGTTTCGTCCGCCAATCGATGAAGAAAGTGAAACAACTGCGGTTGAGTTTCTTGGGTGATCTCGAACGGATCACCCAAATTTCCTTTCTTAACGAAGAATAGCGCCTTCACCATAAAGAGCGCGATCAAACCCGAACCGATTCCGGTGATCCAAGAATAAACTTCCCATCCCGGTCCGAAACCGTGGACGAATAAAGAATAAGAAGCCCAAACGAACCATCCGCATAAGGCGAGATAAACGAGAATAAAAAGAATCAGACCGAGAACGGTAAACCAGAGATTCCGTTTGTGCGCCGGATTCAAACCTGTGAGATCCGAGGGAACGTGCGCGGGATTAGCGGGGTATAAATGTTCCATAACAACTTCCTTGAATTCGAGGATTTTGCGACCGTCCATTCTATCGGTAAAGTAAGAAACGAAAGACACAAAATGAAAAGAACCGGCGGAACGGGTGCAGTGAAGACGAATATTTAGATTGACGCTTCCGTTTCTTTACGCGATTCTTCCGAAGGAAAGGAGTCACTCATGAAATTTCGTTCTATTCTCATTCTTGCGCTCGTTGTATCTTTTTCATCCGGCGCTCTTCTTGCGGAAAAATCCACCGAAGAACATATCAAAACTCTTTCTTCAGGTTCCGATTCCGAAAAATACGAATCCGCAGTCGCACTTGGAAAGAATAAGGAAAAGTCCGCAATTCCGGAACTCATCAATCTTCTCAATCGCAACAACGAACCTAAGATCGCAACCGCGGCGGCAATCGCCCTCGGAAGAATCGCCGAGCCTGGCGACGCGGCGATCGCTCTGAAGAACAAAATTATTTCCTCGGAAAACGGAGATATCGTTTACGCTTCTTTGGCTTCTCTTTTGAACATTTCGACTAAAAACGAAAAGCTCGAAGATTCCACAAAAGAAGCATTCGAATACGCGGATAAAAATCGCAGAGGCGACGAATTCGTTTCCGACTTTCTGGATCTTATCAAAAAGAAATTAAAACTCTGATTTTCTCCTAAGACCTTGTTGACCCCTCCGGAAATCAGCCGGTATTCCCGGAACATTCTTCTGGATGAAGTAAAACGCAAGGGTCAGGAAACGTTAAAGTCCTCTCGCATCACCGTTATCGGCGCGGGAGGATTGGGTTCTCCGGTTCTTTATTATCTCGCCGCGGCCGGTGTCGGAAAAATTCGAATCGTAGATTCCGACGTTGTGGACACCACCAATCTTCAAAGACAGATTCTTTTCAAACATTCCGAGATCGGTTCTTCCAAATCGGAATCCGCAAAACAGAGAATCGAAGAATTAAATCCTTTTATAGAAATCGAATCCGTTCCCGTTCGTTTAAGCGCGGATAACGCGGAGAATCTTTTGAAGGACAGCGACCTTGTTCTGGAAGGTTCGGACAATTTCGAAACGAAGTTTCTCGTAAACGACGTATGTTGTTCTTTGAGAATTCCGTTTCTCATCGCCGGAATTCTCCGTTTCGACGGAATGGTGTTGGGAGTTCGTCCCGGAGTCGATCCTTGTTATCGTTGTATCTACGAAACCCTTCCGCCCGCGAACGCGATCCCGAGTTGTTCCGAAGCCGGGGTGATCGGAAGTATGGCGGGAATCATCGGAAGCGTTCAGGCGACCGAGGCGGTAAAGTTTCTATTAGGATTGGTCGACGAAAAATCGAAAGGTGTTTTCGGTTCCATTCTCCAGTTGGAGGCGAAGTCCATGGAGTTCCATAAGGTTTCCCTAATGCGTCGTTCCGATTGTAAAAGTTGCGCACATATATGAGTAAAAAAGAATATTCTAAACAATCACAGGGATATGAGGATCAGTCCGATATTCTCAATGAATTCCGAACGCTTCCCGGAGTGGGTAAGTCGATCGCTATGGACTACTGGAATCTCGGTTTCAGAAGTTTGGACGAGATCGGAAACGCGGATCCGGAAGAATTATACGTCCGTTGTTGCCAACAACACGGCGGTTACGTGGATCGTTGTATGCTCTACGTTTTTCGTTGCGCTCATTACGCTCTGAACACCAAAAAACCGAATTCGGAAAAACTAAAGTGGTGGAACTGGAAAGATTCCGAAAAACCTCAAAAGTCGAAACGGTAATTCGCGCCGACTTGAAAATACGTAAGAATCGTTTTGGAATCGAGTAGGATCGGAATCAGAATTCTCGGTCCGAAAACCTTCAGACCGATCTGATCGGGATTCGAATCGTTGTCCGAGATATAACCGGTTTGAAGCGTGTTCTTCAAAGTCATGTTGCTCGCTTCCGCGAATAAACTCAGGTTGTTGTAAACCTTCGCGGAAAGTTTGAGATTGACTTCGGTTCCTTTGGAAGTCCACCAATAATCCAAACCGGTCGTGTTGAGCGCGGTCGTTCCGATGGAATTGTCGGTTTTGTATTCGTAGTTTTTCGAAGAGGACGGGGTGTTTCCGCTGATTCTTAAAATTTGTCCTTGAAGAGTGAATCGTTCCAAAAACTTAAACTCGAAACCGATTCCGAAACTTCCTCCTCGGAACGTGCTCGTATATTCACGAAAGCTAATGCGTGTTGGATTGATGCCCGTCGCCGTGACTCCTCCGAAACTGTCCACTTCCTCGCTGGTTCTGGTCCAAATTCTTTCCACACCGCCCACGACCTGAAGATCCAAAACCGGATGCGGATACGGAGTAAAACCGACCCTCGAAGAAACTTTTTGAAATTTGGTGTGCGCGTCGCCCATAAGAATGTTGACCGCTCTGTCTCCCGAAGAACCGCCCGAGCCCCCGCTACTTCCGTAGGATAGGGTTTGAAAGCCGGTCGGATCGATCGTTCCTTTCGCTTCCGTTCCTCTCAGCTCGAACGTAAAACGGTTCCAAGCATATTTGATCCGAGTCGTAGAACTGCTGTTAGGCGTTTTGTAAGGATTGGTGAGAATTTCCGCCTGACCCGAACTGCTGAATAAAAGTCCCGCGTATTGAATGGTTTGATAAAAAGGCCGTAACTCGGTTTGTTCGTTTCCGCTTCCGACTCCAAACGATGCTTCCAAATAATGACGTTTCGAATTGACGAGTTCCTGTTCGCGCTTCTTGGCTTTTTCTTCCTTTGCCTTGAGCTTGTCCTCGTCGAGTTTTCGTTTTTCCGATTCGGCCTTTTGTTTTTCTGCGAGTTCGGATTCTTCTTTTTTCTTTTTCTCCGCTTCCTCTTTCTCTATCTTCTGAGCTTCTTCCTTTTTGGAAGTAGGCTCCGTGATTTTTGCGAATGAGATCTTTTTGATCTGGGACTTTTGATAAACCTTGGTCGTTCCGTCCGTAAGTTTGAAGGTTACGGTTTCCTTGTCTTGGCCGACTATGTTTCCGTCCAATTTTTCTCCGGATTTTAATAGAATGGTTTCGCTTCGAAGAGAAGAAACGGAAAAGACACAAACACAAAGGAGGAGAATGAAGTATGAAATAATTTGTTTCATAAAGCTCTTTATCGGAAAGACGTTATCGGGAATGTTAACACAGGGTTTAAATACTGCAATTCGATTTAGATTTCCCGAGATTAAATTCGATGGAAAAGAATTTCTTTTTCTTACTTGAGGGAGGTCGATTTTTTGAAAGCAAAACGAAACGGAAACCGAAAAAGTAAGATTACAAGCGTAATAAAAAACCCGAAACGAAAATCGAAAGGTTGTTATGCGATTCTTTCTTTGAGAAAGGAAACGAGTCTTTCTTCCTTATCGAGTTTGTTTTCCAAAAGAAGAATTTTCAGATTCTCGGGCGGTTTTGAAATTTTGACGAGATCCTTTTCGGTACAAACGAGATAGTCGTAGTCCTTGGAGATCGTGTCCAAAGCGTTTTCGTCTTCCATCGTATAAGAATGGTGATCCCGAAACGCTCTGGTTTCCAACTCGAATGGCTGGAACTTGCGGATCATCGAAAAGAAAACTTCGGGGTTTCCGATTCCGGTAAACGCGTAGATTCTTTTGCCGTAAAAAATCTTAGGAGAATCCAACTGCAGATCCGGCGATAAAAGTTTATCCGGCTCCGATGTAAAACGAAGGATTCCTTTCGGAAATTTCTTTTGTATGTTTTGTACGGTTCTTTCCACGGAGGATTCGTATTTGGAGAACACGATCCAATCGGCTCTGTTCAAAGAGGAAATAGGCTCTCTTAGATTTCCGGCCGGGATCAGAAATCTTTCCTTATGAATTTTACTCGAATCCAATAATACGACATCGATATCCCTTTCAAGTCTATGATGTTGAAACCCGTCGTCCAAGATCACGATCGGATTCTCCTTTAGATTCGATTCTTTTTTAAACCTAAGATAAGACGCGAGTCTGTCCCTGCCGATCCAAACTTCCGCAAACGGAAGATGTTTTTTTAAAAGAAGAGGTTCGTCTCCCGCTTCTCTCGGACTGGATTGTTGAGTTACCCTATGTCCGTTTTTGGATCCGGTCGCTCCGTAACCCCTGGATAAAAGAACGATCTTCTTTTCGGGAAATTCCCTGTGAATGAGTTTTGCAAGATGAATCGAAAACGGGGTTTTGCCGGTTCCGCCCATGGAAAGATTTCCCACGCTGATCACGAACGCGCCCGGAAGTTTTTGTTTTTGTGTGAGCTTCTGATCAAGAAGAAAAATTCCGCGATATACGAAGGACAACGCGTATAGAATCGGAAATAGAACGACGTGCAGAAGTGAAAAGGGAGTGAAGGATTTCATTAGAAAATTAGAATATTTTAAAATTAAACGATTTCGGAGGATTCTACGAATTGGATGTCGTAGAGTTTTTTATATTTTCCGTCGAGTTGGATCAACTCGTTGTGAGTCCCGGATTCCACGATTCTTCCGTCTTCCATTGCGAAAATTCGGTTCGCGATTTGTACCGTGGAAAGACGGTGTGCGATGATGATTACGGTTCTGTTTTTATAAAGCGATTCGAGCGCTTGTTGTACGAGTCTTTCCGATTCCGTGTCGAGCGCCGAAGTCGCTTCGTCCAAAATCAGAATTTCCGGATCGAGAAGTAAAGCGCGCGCGATCGCGATTCTTTGTCTTTGGCCGCCGGAAAGCATCACGCCTCGTTCGCCCACGATCGTATCAAAACCATCTTCGAATCCAAGGATGAATTCCATCGCAAACGCTTGTTCGCACGCGGCGTAAAGTTGTTCGTCGGTTACGCTCTGGTTTCCATAACAGATATTTTCGCGGATCGTTCCGTTGAATAGAAACACTTGTTGAGCAACGATTCCGATTTTTTTTCTAAGATTGCTCAGATCCATTTCGCGGATGTCTATGTCGTCGATTAAAATTTGTCCTTCCTGAGGATCGATCAAACGAGGGACAAGATCGACTAACGTGGATTTGCCGGCGCCCGAAGCTCCCACGAGCGCGATGGTTTCCCCTTTCGGAATTTCAAGGTCGATTTCCTGGATCGCGGGATTTTTGGCTCCGGGATATGTGAAGGTTACGTTTTTAAGACGGATTCCTTTCTCCATTTTTTTTAGGAACTTAGGACTTGCAGGATTTTGAATGTCCGTTTCCTGATCCAGAAGTTCGAACACCCGATCGCCCGCGGAGATCGCGCTTTGGATCGAGTTGGAAAGCATACTCATCTGTTTGAAAGGTCGCATTAAAAAAATCAGAGTTAAAAAGAAGGCCATAAACATCCCGCGGGAGAACGTTCCGTCTTCCATCAGAAAAGCCCCGAAACTTAAGAAGATCACGGCGACGATCGAGCTGAACAATTCCGTCAACGAAGGCCCGACCTGATGATAAAAATGTCCTTTGAACGTTTTATCGGAAAGATCCTGATTGAATTCCCAGAAACGTTTCGCTTCCGTCTTTTCCATCGAGAACGCGCGGATGACTCGGATTCCCGAAATCACTTCTTGAAGATGTCCGTTTAACGAGGAAAGACGTTCCTGTTGGTTTCTGGTGGCTCTTCGGATTTTATCGGCGAACGCGGAAACCGGTCCCATCACGATCGGAACGATGATAAAGACTGCGAGAAACATCTTCCAGCTTAGATATAACAGAAGAAGCAAGTGTGTGACGATATAGAAAAAATCGGTGATCGCATCCTTCAAATCGGAGCTGATCAACTTGCCGAGAACTTCCACGTCGTTGATGATTCTACTCATCAGAATTCCGGTTTTTTCCTGAACGAAATGATTGAGCGGAAGGGTTTGAGCCTTTGCGTATAGCTCCGCCCTTAGATCCCGAATCGCAAGATAACCCGCCGAGTTGATGCAGTAAACCGCCGCCGCGAGAAAGATCAGTTTTAAAAGATAAACCGGAAAAACGATAAAACAAAAAAGTAAAACGAGTTCGTCATGACTCATCTTCTTCAAGGAAGAATTGAGTTGCACCTTCCACTCTGCGAGTTGCAGTTCGATGGATTCCACACTCGTAAAAGAATCCTTTTCTTCCTGACGTTGTAGGAGGGCCTTGTCTTTTTTTGTGAGAGAAATTTCGAAATTCGTTTTTTCTCCCGTACCGAGAGAATCAAAGATGGGAATCAAAGAAGTAAGAGAGGCTCCGTTTAAAACCGAAACGAGAAAAGACAATACGATCCCCGAAATCAATCTGTATTTGTACTTGAAGGAATACTTTAGGAGCCGTTTATAGATGTTCATTGACAGGTTTAGTCTTTTGAATACTTCTCTACCCTTTTTTGCAGGAATCCTTGTTTTGTCCCTTCTTTTTTCCGGTTGTAATTCTCGGGAAGAAGATCCGGAAGAATTGATTCTTTCCATACCTTCGGATCCGATCAGTTTGGATCCGATCTTTTCCACGGACTTATCTTCGCGAACGCTCGGAAAATTTTTATATCCGTTTTTGTTTCAAAAAACACCCGATGGAAAACCGGCGTATCAACTCGTGGAATCGTTTGTGTTATCGGGCAAGGGCGAGGTTCGATCACTCAAGCTCAAACTGAGATCGCATCTTTTGACGAACGGGGAAGAATTAAAATCGGAACAGGTTCGCGATTCTTTACAAAGGCTGATGACGACGCCCGGTCCGAGAAGAAATCAATATTCGTTTATCAAGGAAGTCAACGTTCTTTCGGAAAAGGAAATCGAGCTGAAAATTTCCGGCGGACTCAGACAAGCGGTGGACGCTCTTTCCATGCCTCCGGCAGGAATCGTATGTTGTAAAACAAACGAAGACGAAACACTCGAAGCCGAATCCTTTGAAACATTAGAAAAGAATAATGCTGTTTCGATTCCAAAGGCCGGCAAATACGTTCTCAAAGAATGGAAGAAGAACAATTATATCCTTCTCGAAAAAAATCCGAACGTCGCCGAGGATCTTCCTAAAAAAATCCGGCTGAGGGTTTTGGCTTCGGCTTCCACCGGAGTGTTTCTTTTTTCCAAGGGGAGAATGGACCTCATGCGTCTTCCCAATTTTCTATTAAAAAATCCGCATATTCAAAAAGAGAATCTTCGTTTTCGAAAAGGCGCGGGCGTTCAATACGTTGCGATCAACGCGAAAGAATCTTGTTTCGACAATCACTTTAGAAAAGCGTTGAATACCGCGGTCGATCCCAAACTTGTGATCGATAAGTTGTTGGAAGGAAACGCCGATTCCACGTTCGGATCGGTTCCGCCGGAAACGATCGGACAATCCAAGATTCAGGAAGTGGTCGCGGGAAATCCGGAAATTCTTCTGATACAAACTCGTTCTCTCGAAAGGGCGAAGGAGTATCTCAAAAAATCGTCCTGTTATCCTAAAATTCTCGAGCGAGAAATCGATTTTAGAATGCGAGGAGACGAAGAGAACAGCGCGAACGGATTGGCTTTGGCCGGTTTTTTAAAACAACTCGGATTGAAGGTGAAAATCAGTCCGATGGAAAAGGCGATTCTTTATAAGGAGAATTCCGAAGGCAAAGGAGATCTAACGTTACTTTTTTGGTACGCCGATCTTCCTGGAGCTTGGAACTTTATCGATCCGTTGTTTTCGGGAAAGGATAAGGGCAACGGTGGGAACCGAGCGCATTACGAAAACAAGGAACTCGAAATTCTTTTTTCCAAAGCGAGAAGTTCCGATTCCTTAAATCTGGAATCGGAAACTACCAAGGTTTTGCAGATTCTTCTCAAGGAATATCCTTGGATTTTTCTTTGGTCGCCGTATGAGGCTTTTCTAATATCGGAAAAGGCGAAACGTTATCCTAGTTTGGCGGATTTTCTGTAGACTCGGGAAGTTCCAGTTCCACGGAATCTCCGTCCCCGTCTTCCGCTTGCGGAAGAATCGTTCTTTCGCCCGAAGCAGTTCCCGGTTCTTGGAAAGAATTCTCCTGTGCGGTCGTAGTGGATGTCGCACCGGAAGGAGCCGGAGGTTGTTCGCCGATATAATAATACTGACCGTACAAAGGATACATACAAGGTACGGAAGAATGAAGCAACAAACCGGTCTCTCCACAAACGTCCACCTTCACAAAATCACCGTTAAACGGTTTGACGAGAGTTTCCGAAAAACCTATGTTTCTTGCTACGTAACTCGCATAACGAAACCAGATGTTTCCGCTGATCGCGGAACCGGAACCTTCAAACGGAGCGCCCACGTCGTTTCCGATCCACACCGTGGTTACTAAATCCGGATTCACACCCGCGAACCAAGCGTCTCTTACTCCTTTGCGAGATCCCCATTTCTTACGCGCTTCTTTCGGAGATTGAACGGTTCCCGTCTTACCTCCCATTGGAAAGGAATCTTCCGCTTTGAGTTTGAGCTTCATCGTTCCTTGTTCGCTTAACACCGCTTCGAGAAGATTGATCGTTTCCGCACAAGCGACTGGATCGAGAATTTGAATCGCTTCGTTCGGATCCTTGAGAGGAGCGGAAAACATTTCGCTTCCTTCAAAGTCCGTGATTCTTAAGATCTGAATAGGAGTTACTTTTTTTCCGCCGTTTGCGATCGTCGCGTAGATCAAAGCGAGTTCCATCGGCGACAATTCTCCGGAACCGAGTGCGAGAGAAAGATTGGGTTGGAATCTTTTTTCAAGAGTCGCCTTATCGATGTCGAGGATCATCGAAACTTTTTCCAAGAAGTCGTTCACTCCGAATTCGTTTAACAATTTTACCGCGATCGTGTTGATCGATTGGGCGAACGCGATTCTTGCGGTGGTTTCCCCTTTAAAACCTTTGTACCAGTTCTTAGGAGAATAACCTCGGATATTGATTCCTTCGTCCATAACCTTGGAGGACGGAGTGATGATTCTATTCTCGAAAGCGATCGCGTAAACGAGCGCCTTGATCGTGGAACCGGGTTGTCTGAGCGCGGACACGGCGCGGTTCAGTCTGAATATATTAGAAATTTTGTAACTACCAACCATCGCCTCGATATAACCGTTGTTCGGGTTGATCGAGATCAATGAACCGTTCATGTTGTCTATGATGGATTGTTGGATTCTCGCTTCTTCGGAGTCGCCCTTTTTTACGTAAGCGGCTTTGACGTCTCCGAGCTTTTTGCGAACCGATTCGATTCCTTCTCGAAGCGATTTCTCCGCGGCGTCTTGTTTATCGTAATCGAGAGTCGTGTAAACGTTCATACCTCTCGTTTCGATATCGATTTCGGAAAACGTATCGAGGATATGCTGACGGATTCCGTAATTAAAATCCGGAGCGAGGTTCACGGTAAAATCCTTATCAAAACCGTATCGTGCGATATCGGAAGAATAGAATTCTTTTTCTCCGTCTTTCGTGATATCTACCTTGTAAAAAGAACGGAACGATTTCACACCCGCGTCCAACTTCTTCGCAAAATTCTTACCGATGCTCGAAGGGTTCGGATGAAGATTTTGATTCTCGGACATCGGAGTTAATACGAGCCTTTGTCTTTTGAGCGCGGTTTTTAAACTGCGGACCGGATTGTAATTGGAAGGAGCGGGAATGATTCCCACAAGCATCGCGGCTTCTTCCGGGGTCAGTTCCGTTGCGGCCTTGTTGAAGTAGTAACGACTCGCTTCCTCAACGCCCGTGTTTCCTTCTCCCAAAAAGATACGATTGAGATACATGGAAAGAATTGTGTTCTTGTCGAACTGACTTTCGAGATAAAAAGTACAGTAGAATTCCGTAATCTTATTGAATATGTTTCTCGCGCCGAGATCCAGAGTCAGCTTTGCGAGCTGTTGTGTGATCGTGGAACCGCCTTGTTTTTGAAACGTGGTCAGGTTGATTAGAATCGCGCGCAATAACGCGGTGTAATTGATACCATGATGATTGTAAAATTCGCGGTCTTCCGAGGAAAGGAGCGCCCACACGATGTTTCCGTGTTCTTTGAGATTGTCCGTGCGGATCGGTTTGAACTTTCTTCTGGAGAATTCTCCGATTAACTTTCCGTTTCGATCGAGGATTCGAATCGGACGAATCTGACTGACTTCGTAATAATTTGTGACCTCGTTTTTAAACTTATCGAGGTTCGAGACTACCTCGTCCTTTTTCGAGAGCCAAACGACGTAAGAACCTCCGATCAAAAACGAGGAGATCGCGATGAACGCGATCGTCGCATAACGGAGAATTTGTCTCCAATGCGCTTTGGAAAAGAGGAATAGTTTTACAAGAGTTTCTTTGATCGAAATGAAAGCGGAGATTTTTTTTTCGTTATCGGATGCCATCGTTTCCTCTTATCTGCTCGGAGCTCAGAGAAAGACAATAGAAACGGCCTGAACTTTGTAAAGTATTAGAAATCTTTTCGAGTATAATTCCGGTTGGAATCTACTCGAAGATCATTTCTTCTTGAGAATGGTAAAGTTCACCCTTCTGTTTCTTTTACGGCCTTCGTCCGAATCGTTTTTCGAAAGGGGAACGGAATCGCCGAAACCTTTGGTCTGAATTCTTTCCTTGGAAATCGAATGTTTTTGGGAAAGATATTCCGCAACCGCGGTTGCGCGTTTTTGGGAAAGAATCAGGTTGTCTTTTTTCTTTCCAACGTTGTCGGTATGACCTTCGATCTGAATTTCGATCTCGGGATTTTCCTTAACGATTTCGGCGAGACGATCGAGTTCCGGCGCGGATTCGGGAGCGATCTCGAAGCTCTTAGATTCGAAGAATAAATTATTGATCTGGATCGTTCCTCGTTCTCGGATCGGAGGAAGTTGTAAAACGACTTCGACCTTTTCCGAAAATTTCTTTTTGGAACTGAGGTTCAGGTTTTGAGAAACGGGAAGATAACCTTTCTTCTGCGCGTAAAAACCGTAGTTCTCGCCGAATGGAAGAACGATCGAAAAATTTCCGGTGGAAGGATCGCTTTTTGCGCTTCCGATCTTTTCGTGAGACTTTAGAGATTCGTAATATATATCGGCGGACAAAGGATTTCCTTCCGTGTCCAGAACCTTACCGTCGATCACGACGACTTTTTCGGGACGCATCTCTTTCGGAAGATACGCCATAAACAATTGACCTTCCTTGCTGATATACGCCCAGTCGCTGTTGGCGGGAATCGAAAAGAAGTTCACACCTTTCAGGTTTTCGGAAACTTCCACGGGTTTGGTCCACTGATCCCAACCGTCTCCGATTCTTCTCGTCATGTAGATCGAAAGGCCTTTGTGTCCGTCGCTTGAAAAATAAAGGGTTCTATCGTCGCTCGCAAGAAACGGAGCCATCTCTTCGTGATCGGTGTTGATGACTTCGCCTAAGTTTGCGCCGAGCGGAAACGTTCCGTCGCTTAACATTTTACTCGCGTAAAGATCGAGCTTGCCCTTCGAGTCCTTGTGTTGCGAGGAATAGATCAGAATTCTTCCCGAAGACGAAAGAGTGGAACCGCCGAACACTTCCTGACTGGAATCGTTTTTCTTTCTGTAGAGATTGTAAAAATCAGGAAACTTTAATATACTCGGTTTCGACCAGGAATCCTTTTCCTTAAAACTTTTATAAAGAGGAACTCTTCTCGTGATCTGTCTCGACTTCTCGTCGTATTCGGCTCTGAGTTCCTCGATTTTTTTTCTGTACTCGTTCGAGTTCTTGGAGGAACGCGCGGCCAATTCTCCCTTGGTCTCGAAATCTTTTCCGAGTTCGTCCATGAGTTCCTTTTCTCCGAACGTGCCGAAGACGAAAAGTTCGTTTCCTCCTGGAAGCGCGGAGATCACCGCCGAAGGCATCTCGTTGTTCAAGGGCGCGGTCATTTCCTTTCCGTCTTCCCAAAAACCTTTTTCATCCAGTTTGGAAAACCAGATCTTCTGCGTTCCGGACTTGCCTCGTTTGATGTAGGCGGTCCAGAAAAGATATTTCCCGTCCGGAGAAGCGTTCGGATTGAACGCGAATATATTATGATTTACGTAATCGGGAATTTTTTTGATCGTCCAGGGTTTGATCTCTTTCGAATCGAGGAAAGGAGCGATCTCGTAACGAACCGGATTGCAAGTGGAACCCTTCATGTTGCAGAGAATTCTTACGGTTTTATCGTTGAGTTTGGAAAGTTCGGAAGTGATTTCGTTGGATTCGATCGGGACGTATGCGTTTTCGGTGGCGAGTAGTTTTCCGAACTGGAGAATCTTACCGATCAATAATTTATCCTCGGCTTGAAGGCCGGTCAAAAACGGAAAACTTAGAATCAACGGAAGAATGGATCGAAGTTTAGAACGCATACGATATAAACTTCGGAAGAATTTCAAAAGTCCTTAATTCTCCTTTTTCTTGGCAAAAAACCCCTTCTTGAAAATCATGGTCATGATTCTCCCCTGGCAGGTATTCTCTAATGATCAGCACTTCCGGATTAACCCTAAATTTTGGTAAAAAAATTCTTTTTGAGAACGTTTCGGTTAAGTTTAAGGAGAATTGCAGATACGGTCTGATCGGGGCGAACGGTTCCGGTAAGTCCACCTTTATGAAAATTCTCGCCGGCATGGAACAAGCGGCGAACGGCGCGGTTTCCATCGACGCCGGATTAAAACTCGGTTACTTAAAACAGGATCATTACGAATACGAAAACGAAACCGTTCTCAACACGGTCATCATGGGGAATCCCGAACTCTGGGAAGTTTCTCAAGAACGCGACGCGATTTATGCAAAGCCCGAAATGTCCGACGAGGATGGAATGAAAGTTTCCGAACTCGAAGAAAAATACGGAGAACTCGGAGGATACGAATCCGAAAGTACCGCCGGTGAACTTCTCGAAGGTTTGGGAATTCCCACCACAAGTCATACACAAACTCTCGCTTATCTGACGGGCGGTTTTAAACTCCGCGTTCTTTTGGCTCAGGTTCTATTCCAAAAACCTGATATTCTTCTTTTGGACGAACCTACCAACCACTTGGATATCAAGACGATTCACTGGCTGGAAGAATTCTTAACCAATTACCGCGGCGTTGTCATCGTGATTTCTCACGACCGTCACTTTATCAATTCGATCGCGACTCATATCGCGGATTTGGATTATCAATCCTTAACCGTTTATCCGGGCAACTACGACGACTATATGGAAGCGTCCACGATGGCCCGCGAACGTCTGTTAGACGAAAACAAACGTAAGAAGGAAAAAATCGCCGAACTTCAGGACTTCGTAAACCGTTTTAGCGCGAACGCGAGTAAGTCCAAACAAGCGACTTCCAGACAAAAACAAATCGAGAAGATCAAACTCGACGACGTCAAACCTTCTTCCAGGGTTTCTCCTTATATCCGTTTTAAAATGAAAAAGCCCCTCGGTAAGGACGTGATTCTTGCGGACAACGTATCCAAGTCTTACGATCGACCGATCTTCAAGGACTTTACGATCAACATCACCAAGGGAGAAAAGATCGCGATCATCGGAACCAACGGAGTCGGAAAGACCACTCTTTTGAAAACTCTGATGAAACAACTCGAGCCCGATACGGGAAAGGTTGCGATGGGGGATTCGGTCACTTCTTCGATCTTTCCTCAGGATCATAGAGAAGGAATATTAGAAGACGCTGATACGATTGTGGAATGGCTTTATAGATACGCCGATCCGGGAACGGAAATGGAAGAGATCCGCGCGATTTTGGGAAGAATGTTGTTCAGCGGCGATATGGCCAAAAAACCTACGAGCGTTCTTTCCGGGGGAGAAAAATCCAGAATCATCATCGGAAGAATGATCATGACCGGCGACAACCTTCTCGCGCTCGACGAACCTACCAACCACTTGGACTTGGAAACGATCGAAGCGTTGAACTACGCATTGACCATCTTTGAAGGAACCGTGATCTTTGTTTCCCACGACCGCGAGTTCGTGTCCTCTTTGGCGACTCGAGTGATCGAAGTTTCCACCGAAGGAATCCGCGACTTCAAAGGTTCTTACGAGGACTTCTTGGAAAGAGAAGGCGCCGAGTTCTACAAACGATTGTCCGGCGGGCCCGTTTTGACGGAATCTTGACGATCGACCTCGTTCGTGGAAAGAGCGTCGTTTAACGAACGAGTTCCGCGCTCGGATCCGAGTTTGTTCGATTATCGTAAAATTCTAATATAGTTTAGGATTTTGTTTTTAAGAATTCCAAAAGCCCTTCGAGGGCTTTTTTTCTATGCGAAACCGAATTTTTTTCCACTTCCGGGACCTGTGAAAAAGGTTTTTGAAAGGGCGGATAAATAAAAACCGGATCGTAACCGAAACCGTATATTCCGATTGTATCATATTCTTCGGAGATGATTCCTTCACATTTGCCTTCGAAAGTATGTTCGGTGTTTTCGTCCACGTAGGCGATGACGCAGGCGTAATGTGCCTTACGATCCGGGTTTCCTTTTATTTTTTCCAAAAGCAAACGTGCTCGACCTTCGTCGTTCAATCCTTCTCCGCCGAATCTCGCGGAATAAACGCCGGGATCTCCTCCGAGTGCGGAAACACAAATCCCCGAATCGTCCGCGATCGAAGGAAGTTTCGTCAAACGGAACAATTCTTTCGCTTTCAAAAGAGCGTTTTCGGCAAACGTTGTTCCCGTTTCCTCGACGTCGAAAGAAACGTTCAGATCCTTTGGCGTAAGGATCCGAATTCCGAGCTCCATGAGAATGGAGCCGACTTCTTTTACTTTATGGGAGTTGTTTGTGGCGAGAGCGAGTTGCTTCAAAAAGGGTTAACGATTCAGTTTGAATTCGTCGAAAGCGTCTTCAATATTGGGAACCACTTTGAAAACCTTGTCCAACATGGTGATTTCGAAAAGTTGGAGAAGATCCTCGTCGTTTACCACGATGATGATATCGCCTTCCGCACTTTTGAACTTCTTTTTATAAGAGACAATGATGCCTAACGCAGTGGAACAGATATGATTCACTTCCGTCAGATCGATGATGATCTTAGGGCTTGGATCGAAATTGTGTTCGCTTAGGTTTCGGTCCAATTCTTCGCTGTCCGATTGAAGAATCGATCCTGCAATTTTGATGATATGAATATCGTCTTGTACGGTTATTTCCATGGGGTTCCCGATACTTCTGTGGCTTTTTGATTTTGGTTTTTCAACAAAAAAACGAAGTTGGAATGGGATTTTGACGTGTTTTTTGATCATTCAGACTTTTTCTATGTCGCTTGGAAGGAAGAATCCTAAAAGAAACCGTGGAAGGACCTTCGAAGCGCTTTCATCGGAACCGTGTAAGGCGCCGAATTACCATTCTCCAAAAATAAAAGAGAAGAATTTTCCGAAATTTATGATTCGATCCTTGAAACTTTCGAACTGGTGGTACTTGAAGAATGGGAAAAAAGATCGGATATATAACGCTTGGAATTTTTATTTTAATCGGTTTGTTGTATTGGGTGGGGCAGGGGCCGAGGGTGGAGATCCCTAAGGATGTAAAACCGGGAGCCGAATTCGTTTTTCCGGGCGAAGAGGAAACCACTCGGGACACTCTCGCGCTTTTAATTTCTTCCCTTAAGGAAAAATATCCAAAAGGCAACGAAGCCAAAAGGGACGCACATCCTTTCGCGCACGGTTGTGTGAAAGCGAGTTTTACGGTTCTACCTTCCGTTCCCGAAGATCTTAAATTTGGAATATTCAATTCTTCTAAAACGTATTCCTCTTGGATCCGTTTTTCAAACGGTTCCATCACTAAAAAGCCGGACTTCGAAGGGGATATTCGAGGAATGGGAATCAAGTTGTTGGGAGTGGACGGTCCTAAGTTGGCCGAGGATGAAAAAAGAACCCAAGACTTTTTACTCATCAATCATCCCGTTCTTCCCGCGGGCGCTCCCGCGGAATATCTTTCCTTGTTTAAGGCGGCATTCGCTAAAAAACCGATGTCTTATTTTTTCGGAGGAATGCCTTGGAATTGGAAGTTGACCGCGTTGAAAGAATCGATTTCGATTCGAAGAAAAAAAATTCCGGACGTTTTGGAAATCCGTTATTGGAGTACGACTCCGTATCGTTTGGGAAACGATTCCACTGCCGTTAAATATTCCGCGAGACCTTGCGAAACAAAGGATCTTAAGGTCCCCGAAAATCCTGCGGAGAATTATCTGCGTCAAACTATGGTTTCTCATCTCAAAGAAAAGTCGGTTTGTTTCGAGTTTATGATTCAAAAACAAGGGAACCCGATTTCAATGCCGGTCGAAGATCCTGCAGTTCATTGGGATGAAAAAGATTCTCCGTTTGTTCCCGTCGCAAAGATCGAAATTCCGGTTCAGGATTTCGCGACCGCGGAACAGGATCGTTTCTGCGAAAATCTTTCCTTAAATCCTTGGCATTCTTTGGAAGCGCACCGTCCTCTTGGAGGAATCAATCGTGTTAGAAAACTTGCATACGAATCGATCGCAAAATACAGACACGAACAGAACGGTGTAAAACAGATCGAACCTTCGGAATGATTTTCGATTTTCTTTGGAGGAACCGGATGAAACGTCTTAGGTTTGTATTGATATTCTTTCTTGTCGCATTAACGAATCCTTCGTTTTCTCAAACTCAGGGAGGTTATTACGCGTTTGTTTATTCCAAAAGCGGAGTGATCGGTTCCATCGAGTTCAACGGAATGACGATCGTTCCCGAATCGAACAAGGAAGACGTGACCGGTCAAATCGATTTGAATATTTGGATTCGTCCCGGTGTAAACAAGATCAAGGTAAAAGGAATTCGCAAAAGAAAAGAGGACGAGTTTGCTCCTCGGTTAAAGGCGATTCTTTATCTCGCACAAAAGGGTCAGTTCCCGGACGAGGGACAAAAGATCGCGGGGTTTGAATGGCAAGAAGGAGAGGGCAAACCGGTTCTTCCTTTGGAAGAAGAGATTAGTTTTACTCCGACCGAAGTTCCTCCTTCCGAACTCTGGAATATTGCGGAAGAAATTCAATTGAATTCGGAGGATAAGGAAAAGATTCAAAAGTTGATCTCCGATCTATACGACGCCTTTCGGAAAAAGGACGAGAAAAAACTTTTTGATCTGATGGAATTCAGAGCCAGAGAACTTGCAAAAGCGAGATACGAATCTCCCGAAGAATATACCGCCGATTTGAAAAAAGGAATTCAATCCGTTTTAAAATCGATCGGAGGTCAGTTGGATAAACTCGATCTTAAGAATCTTCAATATCAGGTGATCGCGGATAAGAAGGTGGTTTTCGTGACTACAAAATCCGGAAACAGTCCGATCGAAAATAAAAAGAAAGGATACTCGGCTCCGATTCATGTTTCCAAGGTTAAGGGAGAATGGATCATTTCGCGTTAAAAAGTCGATACGCGAATTCGTCCGAGCGAGTTAACGGTTGTCGAACGAACGCAGAATCTCCTCGATTTGAGACACGTTATACGGCTTTGTAAGAAGGTCGTCCATCCCCCTTTGGACGGCTACGTCCTGGATCTCCGGGGCCGCGTTTGCCGTTAGACCGACGATACGCACAGACTTTCCTTTCGGGAATTTGCGGATGATTTCCGTCGCGGAAAGTCCGTCGATTCCCGGCATGTTGATATCCATAAAAATCAGATCGTAGTGCGAACGTCTCACCTTTTCGACGGCTTCCATTCCGTCCTCGACGAGGGAAGGTTCTATATTCTTCTTTTTTAATATTCTTCCGAGAAGTTTTTGATTGATCGGATTGTCCTCGACGATCAAAACTTTCAGCTCCGAAAAATCGGATTGTTCCGAAGTGGTCTCGTTCGATGAGGAATTTTCGATCGTTTCCGTCTTTTCCGAAGTCGGAATTTCAAGCCGAAGTTCGAACCAGAATCTGGTTCCGATTCCGGGCTGACTTTCTACTTGGATTTTTCCGCCCATCAACTCGACCAATTTTTTGGCGATCGACAATCCGAGTCCGGTTCCTCCGAAATTTCTCGTGATGGAAATGTCGGATTGAACAAAAGGCTCGAAGACGGAATTGAGTTTGGAAGCGGGGATTCCGATTCCGGTATCGGAAACCCAGGTTCTAAAACGCACCGATTGATTCTTTTTTTCTAATATATGAAATCCGATTTCTACGGTTCCTTCCTTGGTGAACTTCGTCGCATTCGATACGAGGTTCGTAAAAATCTGACCGATTCGAACCGGATCTCCGTTGAGAGTCTCCGGAAAATCGGAAGGAAGTTCGATCTTCATTTCGTTTTCGTTCTTCTCCGCTTCCACGCGTAAAAGCGCCGTTAAATCCCGAAGAAGTTTTTCCATACTGAACGGGATCGATTCCAACTCGATCTTACCCGTGTCCGCTTTGGAAAAATCCAAAAGGTGATTGATGATCTTGAGTAGATTGTCCCCGCTTCTTTGGATCAACTCCAACGAATCCTTTTGATCCGGAGCTAGGGATGTCTGTAAAAGTAATTCAGTAATTCCTAATATTCCGGTCATCGGCGTTCGGATTTCGTGACTGATATTGGACATGAAAACGGTTTTGGCGAGATTCTCCTGTTCGGCGATTTCGCTTTTTTCTTTGAGCGCCTGATTCAAAAGCGCCAGGGTTTCCTGTTGAAGATGAAACGAGGTGATGTCCTCGAAAAACCAAAGTCTTCCCGGCGCGATCTTCCCCGGCAAAAGAACACAAGTGACTTCGAAGAGTTCTGTTTCGGGATTCTCGAATTTCCACTGGGTCGAGAACTTCTCCAATTTCGGATTGGATAAGTTTCGATTTACTTCGAGTAAAATTTCCTCACGATTGACCGAGGACTGCATCAATCTAGTCATCGCGTTGGAAACTTCCCAAGAAGAAACGTCTCCTCCTTTCGGAAAAGAAAGCAAGGCCGCCGCGCTTTCGTTGATCCAGGTTTTGCCCGTTCCCGAATCCATAAAGATGATCGATTGAGAACTCGTCTTGACGATCGAATCCAACTGAGTATGGACGGAATTTAGGGAGATCTCCTTGTTTTTGATCGAAAATATTTCCCGAATTCTCGGAGACAAACCGGTTAATACGTTTAGAAATTCGGGAATGTTCTCTTCGTTTTCTGAATATAAGAATAAAAGAATGTTTCGAATTCCGGTTTCCGAACTCGGAATCGGTAAAACGAGGGCTTGTTCGAAGTTCAATTCTTCCAAAGCGTCGAAGTTGGAGAATTTTATCTCTTCGCGTTTGAGGACGAATGCGTTTGCTGGTTTTTCGTTCGGATAAGAAAGGGAAAGAAATTCGGTATTGGTTTGTCGCAGGGAAAAATCGAAATTCGGTTCCGATTCCGAGATTTTTAAGGAAAGAGGATCGCCACTTTCCAATAATATTAGAAAATCAGCATGAACCGCTTTTCTACAAAGGGCGTAAAACGCCCTCATCTCCTCCAGATACGAACCTTTGGAAAATAGTTCGTAGCAGTTTCCGTAAAATTCGTGAATCGTTTCGAGGGATTTGTTTTCGGAAGAATCTTTCATCGAGCCGGTTCTGTTTCGAAAAAGGATTTTAATTCTCGGATCACGGACTCCGGAGAGCTAAAATGCGGAAGATGTCCGGTTGCGGGAATGGAACGAAAGGTCGCTTGCGGAATATTCTTACCGAGATATTCTCCCGCTTCCATAGGCACCGCGATGTCGTCTGACGGTTGCAGAATCAATACGGGATGTTTGCTCTGAGGAAGATCCTTTCTGTGATCGGATTGAAAGATCGTTCTCGCGACGGACAGTCCGATGTCGGGGCGAATTTCACGAAGTGAAGACGCGAAATTCTGCGCCAGCTCGGGACGATCCGGATTTCCCATGGCCATCGGAGCGAAACCTCCCGCCCATGAAAAAAAGTTGAGTTCCATCGCGGCGTAGAGTTGATTCAGATCGTTCTGTTCGAATCCGCCCTTATAACCCGTGTCGTTTAGATAACGGGGAGAGGCGCTGATAAACGCGAGTTTGGAAAATAATTCCGGCCTTCGGATCGAAGCGATGAGACCGATCATACCGCTTACGGAATGTCCAACATATAAAGAATTTTGAATGTGAATTTCTTCCAAAAGAAGGATCAAATCCTCCGCGTAAGCGTAAAGATTGGAATATCGATCCGGACTAAAAAAGGAAGGATCCGTTTTTCCGGAACCGATCGTGTCGAACAACACGAGTTTATAGTCGTCTTTGAGATGAGGAACGATTTTGTTCCAAGTGGATTGGTCGCAACCGAATCCGTGTCCGAGCACGATTGTTCTGTCACCGGAACCGATCGTCTTCAAATTGTGGCGAGACGCTCTTTGCATAAGTCGTTGTTTATTCCCGATTTGTTTTTAGTCGAGGTTCGTTTTCATTTAAGAAATAAGACTCTTTCAATTCCGGATTTTAATCGATTTCCTTTGGAAATACGATCAAAACAAACGCGTTGAAACGAATTTATTCCGCCCGTATTTTTTGGAATAGAAAATTATGAAACGAAGGGTTTTATTCTAACATCGATTTTCCAAGGTTGATACAATTCGTGCGGGTCGACGAAACCTTTGGCGCATTTCCGTTTTTTTTAAGACGCAGATTTAGAATTCTCGATCCGCGAAAACTTACGTTTAAAAAAGACCGGATACCCCGATGAGGAAAAATTCTTTCGTATCGAATTATAAGTCGTTGTCGAAGCGGAGTTTTGCGCGACACGATAGGCTTGACACCGCGGAAAATTATATTAGATTTTGATCATGGAAGTAAAGACTCCCCTCCAACAGTTGTTTCTTTGGTTTCGGAATTCGCTTACGATCCGGATTGTCGGGATCGGAATTCTGGCTCTTTTACTTTTGATTCCTTCCTTTATGGTTTCCAACCTGATTCAGGAAAGGCAACAAACACGAAACGAAGCCGAAGCGGAAGTCACTTCCAAATGGGGAGATTCTCAGACGATCGGAGGTCCGATCGTTTCGGTTCCATTTTACGACTCGATCAAAAACGATCGAGGGGAAATAGAAAGTATTCTACGTTATGCGCACTTTCTTCCGGAAGAATTGCAGATCACCGGAACCGTGAAACCCGAAAAAAGATACAGAGGAATTTATGTGGTTCCTTTGTATCAGGGAGAATTGATCCTTCAGGGACGTTTCGGCGCCTTGGACAAACATTCTCTCCCGATCTCCAATAAGGATCTGCTTTGGTCCGAAGCTTTTCTTTCTCTCGGGATCAGCGACGTAAAAGGAATCCGTGAAAAAATTTCAGTCGATCTCGGCGGAGTTAAGAAAGAGATGGGACCGGGAACGAGAAGTAACGACGTTTTTGTTTCGGGTGTAAGTTTAAAAACTCCTTGGGACGCGACGCGTTCGAAAGAATTCTCCTTGAAACTTTCGTTTAACGGAAGCAAGGAATTGTTCTTCTTGCCGATGGCAAAGGAAACGAAGGTCAATCTGGATTCTCCTTGGCAAACCCCTTCTTTCGAAGGCGACTTTTTACCGGACTTCCGAGACGTTACCAACTCCGGTTTTAAAGCGAACTGGAAAGTATTGGAACTCAATCGGAATTATCCTCAGGATTTTATAGCGGATTCACAATCGAACGGAATCAACGGATATCGTTTCGGAGTTCGTTTTCTTCTTCCGGTCGACGAATATCATAAGACCGTTCGCTCTTCCAAATACGGCGAGTTGTTTTTGCTTCTTACATTCATCACGTATTTTTTCATCGAAGTTTACAAAAAGGTAAGACTTCACTTTATCCAATATCTTCTTTTGGGTTTCGCGGTTCTACTTTTCTATATTATGCTTTTATCATTAACGGAACACATCCCGTTTAACTTGGCGTATTGGATCGCGAGTTCCCTGATTCTCGGGCTCGTCACATTATATTCCAGAGCTTTTTTTAAGGGAGAATTCGTCTTTATCGTCGCAGGCGGCACGATTTTTGTTTTCTATCTATTCTTCTTCGCGCTTCTTCAACTCGAGGACTTCGCATTGTTGGTGGGCACGTTCGGATTGTTCGTGCTACTTGCGGTCGCGATGTATTTTACGAGAAGAATTCAAGAATTGGAATCGGATAAGGATTCTTAACGCAAACGAGTCGTTCCCGGTTTTTGCGTTTGAGAAAATGGATTGTGAAAGAATTCGAATCCGTTGAATCTGACGCCCATGAAAGAATTGAATCGGAAACAGTTTTTAAAGTCCTTTCTTTATTTGTATTTGAGCGGATTCGCTTTGGATCTGCTTTCCAAGGATAAGAAGGAACAGAATCTTTCGCAAACGAAGGAGAATTCGAATTCTTTAGACGCGAATCTCGAATCGAATTTTAAAAACGTCTATCTCGATCCGAAACTCAAGGAAGAATTCTTTCTTTTTCTTCAAAACGTATATCATCTTTATCCCGAGGAAAGTTTTCATAAACTTATATTCGATATCTCTAAATCGAAACAAAACGATCGTGAAATCTACGAAACGATTCTCAAGGAGATTCCTCGGATCAAACCTTTTGCGGGAATCATTACATACGCTCTTCCCGCTCTCAAAAAACAAAAATTAGAAATTTCTAATGAAGTCGTGGACCTTCTGGGGGAGGGAAGTTCCGTAAACGGTTATATGGAAATCGGAACCACGGGGCGATACGTCGGAAGTCTCAAAAAGAAACTGAAAATTTCCGGCGATCAATTCGTGTTGAACGATCTGGAACCGAAATACAACCCCGAAGATGTGGCGGAGAGAGGACAACTCGGTAAGGTCGGCAAATTTGTCGCGTTAGGCGATTACGATCCGATTCCTAATTCTGCGGTCCAATCGGCGAGTCTGGATTTGGTTACGAACTTTATCGGCTTTCATCATTCTCCCGCAAAACGGTTGGACGGTTTTATCGAATCGATCGCGCGGGTTTTGAAACCCGGAGGAAAATTAGTTCTCAGGGATCACGACGTGAATTCGAAGGAAATGAAATCGATCGTCGCCTTGGCTCACGATGTGTATAACGTCGGTTTGGAGATCTCCTGGAAGGAAACGGCGCAACAAATCAGGAACTTTACTTCCGTTGCGGAGATCGAAGAAATGGTGAGCAGATTCGGTTTAAAACCTTTGAAAAAATACGTTCTTCAAAAAGGCGACCCTACTAAAAATACTTTGATGGCTTTCGAAAAAACCGCATGAAAAAAACAGCAATTCTTTTAGTCTTCTTCTTTTTCGGTTCTCTTTTTGCCGAACCTACGATCGTAAACGACGTAACTCAGATCAATCCGATTCCGGTAAACCGGGTCGTAGTTCCGACCACGTTAGACGAAATACAAAATCTCGTCAAAAATCAGGAAGGTCCGATTTCCATAGGAGGCGGAAGATTCTCCATGGGAGGTCAGATCGCGACCGAAAACGCGTTGTTTATCGATACGAGAGAATTCGATAAAATTCTTTCCTTCGATCCGAAAGCGAAACTGATCACGGTCGAACCGGGAATCACCTGGAGAAAACTTCAGGAGTTCATCGACCCATTCGATCTTTCGGTTCAGATCAAACAAACCTATTCCAACTTTACGGTGGGAGGTTCTCTCAGCGTAAACGCTCACGGAAGATATATCGGTTACGGGCCGATGATCCTTTCCGTTCGTTCCATTAAACTCGTGTTAGCCGATGGAAAATCGATGAACGCGAGCCCGAAAGAAAATCCGGAATTGTTTTATGCGGCGGTGGGCGGTTACGGCGGAATCGGAATCATTACCGAAGTCGTTTTACAACTCACCGATAACAAAAAGGTAAAACGATTCGTAAAAAAACTTCCGATCACGGACTACAAAAAATTCTTCTTTGAAAACATACGCAACAATCCTAAGGCTCAGTTTCACAACGGTGACATCTATCCTCCCGCTTATGAAAACGTGAACGCGGTTACTTGGGAGGAAACGGAAGAATCCGTAACCGTTCCGGATAAGATCGTTCCGGTGAAAGAAAGTTATTGGCTCGAAAATCTAATATACTTCTGGTTAACGGAACTTCCTTACGGGAAGGAATTGAGAGAATCCGTTCTCGATCCTTTGTATTATCGCAAGGATAGAATCGTCTGGAGAAACTACGAGGCCAGCTACGACGTTCAAGAGTTGGAACCTCCGACTCGAAAAATCAGCACGTATGTTCTGCAGGAATACTTCGTTCCCGTGGAGAAGTTCGACGAATTCTATCCGTTGATGAGAACCATTCTTCGGAAACACGACGCGAACGTGATGAACATTTCGATTCGTCATTCGAAAGCGGATTCGGGTTCGTTGATGGCTTGGGGAAGAACGGAGGTTTTCTCGTTCGTCATTTATTATAAACAACGCGTCTATGCGAGCGCCAAAAACGAAGTGGGAGTTTGGACCCGAGAGTTGATCGACGCGGTTACGAGCGTGGGCGGAGCTTATTATCTTCCGTATCAATTGCACGCAACCGTAACTCAATTTCACAAGGCGTATCCGAACGCGAATCGTTTCTTCGCATTAAAAAGAAAACTGGATCCGAAATATAAGTTTAGAAACAAACTCTGGGACAAGTATTACTTTCACAACGAAGACGATCAGAAAATCAGACTGACCCTGGATTCTCTCAAGGATTATTCGCGCAACGAGGATCAGACCTTTCTTACCTTGCCGGAATGGTATATCGTTTTTAGTTCGGACGAATATGCGAATTTTTTAATGCATTCTCGACCGAGTGCGTTTCCGTATTTCGGAAGTATCGCGCAATTCTGGAAAATGTACGGAAGAGTGATCGTCAAAACCTGGAACGACTACGAATTCAACTGGGGGTATCACCTCATGATCAACGTAATCGGAGTCAGTTATTCTGCGGAATTGATGTTGAAATCCTTGTATGAAAATACGTTCGGAAGATGTACGGAATGGATCGCCGGGACCAACGGACTTAGTTCCGAAACCAACGTGGAAGCCTATATGCAAAAAGTTGCAAGGGATTATACGGACTTCGTAAGACTTCGGCCTTGGTATGAGTATCCGTTCTATTCCAAGTTCAAGGAATTTTGGACGATTCGAGACGGAGACAATACGAGTTTCGTTCGAAGATGGGAAAGAAGATTCTTCTTCTCGACGGAACTTCTTGTCAAAGCGTTGTACGGAAAATTGATCGCGCTCGGAACCGAATCCGTTTACGCTCCGGAAACTTTTGAAGTAAGGGCTTGGGTTGTGGAGAATGGAAAAGGTAATATACGATCGATTCCGAGATACGAAGCGTTTACAAAGGCCGTTCCCGAAATCGTTAAGAAGAACGTTTCCTTTGTGGAGATCGCGGGAAATCGAAAAATTCTTTTGACGTTGATTGTTCCTTCCGAAACAAATCTTCGAGATCGGGAAGAAGTGTTATACGAATGGAATATTTTGACCGAGCCGAATCAAAAACGAGTGGCTGTGGTCGCCCCCGTTTCAAGACTTCATGAGATTCTAATAAACTCGGAAAAGAACGGATTTAAGGTGGATCATATATTCGACTATTGATCGAGAGATTTTATATTCGAATTTCAAATCCGTCTTGATGATTTCCGTTTATTTGGAATTTTACGAAACATGAGATACCTTTTACAACTTTCCTGTTTCATCTTATTTCTTTCGTGTGCGGTGACTTCGTATTCTTCCAAGTCCGTGACCTTGGGAAAACAGTTCGACTTAAAGGACTTAAAACAGAATCCGAAAGGCCCGATTCTATTTCAGAAAAAACTCGCCGCGGATTGGGTTGCGGATCGCGGAGGGTTGATCCATCTAAAAGATCCGAAGGCGAAAGCGGCTTCGCTTCAATCCGGTGACGAACCGATTCAAATCTACTTTTACGTAGTCGATCATCCGAAGTTCGGAAGATATTTAATCGATACCGGAATGTCCGAAGCATTTAGAAAGGATCCAAAGGACTGGCCGATTTCCTGGCTTGTAGCGTCGGTGATGAATACCTCCGCGTTTAAGGTTCATCTGACTGCGTCGGAATGGCTCAAAAAAGATCCTAAGAAGTTGGAAGGGATTTTTCTAACTCACATGCACCTGGATCATGTTCTGGGAACGAAGGATTTTCAATCGGGAACTCCGTTGTATATTGGACCGCAAGAAGCCACTCATAAACAATTTATCAATTCTTTCGTTCAAGGAACCACGGATCAACTTTTGGGTGAGAATCCGGCCTTGTCCGAGTTGAGTTTCGCGCCTCCGTCCAACGATTCTTCTTATCCAGTTCTCGATTTTTTCGGAGATCAATCCTTGCTGATATTTCACATCGAAGGTCATACAAAAGGAAGTCTTGCGTTTTTGGTTCAAAGTTCGAACGGATATCAACTCGTTTTGGGGGATTCTTGTCATACCGCTTGGGGATGGGAGAATAACGTTCCTCCGGGCGATTTTACCGCGGACCAGGAAAAGAACAAGGCGGGTCTAAGTTTTCTGAAAGACCTTGCTTCTAAGTTTCCCGGAATTCAAGTACATCCGGGACATCAAAGTCTATCAGAAAAACGTAATTAATAAATTTGGAATGATTCGTTCCATTTTATCGGAGAAACGAAATGAAAGAAATCGACCGTTCTAAGCCGGTTCTTGTTACGGGAGGCGCCGGTTACATCGCATCCTGGGTGGTTCGTTATTTATTGGAAGACGGAATTTCCGTAAGAGCCACCGTAAGGAACAAATCGGATTCCAATAAAATATCGCACCTTCTCAAACTCGCGGATCGTTTTCCGGGGAAACTCGAACTCTACGAAGCGGACCTTATGAAAGAGGGATCTTTTTTAAACGCGATCCAAGACAAGGGCGGGGTGGAGTTGATACTTCATACGGCTTCTCCGTTTTTTATAGACGGAATCAAAAATCCTCAAAAAGAACTCGTGGAACCCGCGGTTTTCGGAACAAAAAACGTTCTTGAATCGGCTAACGCGAGTTCGACGGTAAAAAGAATCGTTCTTACTTCGAGCGTTGCGGCAGTGATGGGAGACAACGCGGACGCGCTTTCCTTTCCGAATAGTCGTCTTTCCGAAGCGAACTGGAATACGACGAGCAGTTTGAATCATCAGCCGTATCCGTATTCCAAAACCTTAGCGGAACGGGAAGCGTGGAGAATCGCGGATACACAATCCAAATGGGATTTGTTGACGATCAATCCTTCCTTTGTGATGGGACCTTCCGTCTCGGAACGCGCGGACGGAACGAGTGTAAACTTTATGCTTTCGATGATCAACGGAAAGTTCGCGCCCGGAGTTCCCGATATGACGATCGGTTTCGTGGATGTTCGCGACGTCGCGAAGGCTCATATCCTCGCGGGGTTCACGCCTTCCGCAAAAGGACGTCATATCGTTTCCGCAAACACATTGAAGTTTTTAGATGTGGCGAAGATCATACGGGAGAAATACGGAAATCGTTTTCCCGCGCCGAAAAGTTCTCTGCCGAAGTTTTTGACTTATATGATCGGGCCGTTTTTCGGATTGTCCTGGCCCTATATTTCGCGTAACGTGGGAATTCCTTTCGAGCTGGATCATTCCTACAGCAAAAAGGACTTGGGTTTGAATTACAGACCGATTTCGGAAACGTTCATCGAACATATAGAACAGATCGTTTCTTCCAAGATGCTTTCTAAAAAAAGCGCCTAAGGGAGAATGGAACTCCGAAATCGTTTCGGTTTCGACAAAAGCCGGTTCTTAGCAGGCGTCTCCGCCCGTTAAGAACATGGTTTGCAACTGGCCGTTTTTGATTCTTGCGAATTCGTTGATAAAACCGTCGTAACCGTTGTGATGAAGAATGATTACGGGAGTTCCGTTTTCGTCCAGATCCAGCGCGTCCATAAAATGATATTGCCCGCCGTATATCGCCTGTTCGTTCATTAGAATATCAAATTTTTCGAATATTTTCTTTCCGATTTCGCCGTTGTCGAATTCGAAAATCGCCGAATAATACGATTTTTCCTCGACTTCCAACTTAACCGCGTAACGGACGAAAATATAATTCTTACCCGGAGATTGGATCGTGTAAAGATCTCCTCGTTTCAGGAATTTTAATTCCGCCGGATTGGGATGTTTCTTTTTGAAAACCGCGTTTGCGGAAGAATCCAGCAGTTTCGAAACCTTGTCGGTCGGTTTGTATTTTTCGGAACGCACCTTGTCTCCGATTTTGGAACCGAAGATCGCGTACACCGAGTTCTCAAGAGTATTGATTTTTTTGAATGCGTTGAAGTTTCCTTTTACGACTCGGACTTCCTGACAACCGGTGATTTCTTTTTTTTCGGGGGAGAATTCTCCAGCGATCGAAACCCCTTCGTATGCGGTCGCCTTTTCCTTTGCTTGAATCGCCTTTTTCTCAAGAAAATAGGCTTCCGCGGAATATTCGCTCGCCGCAAACCACTGATTTTTAATACGAATTGCAAGGGAACGAAACCAACTTCCTTCCGTACTTGAGGAAATGGAACCGAAGAGTTTGGCCTCGTTTAATTCTTCCGGTCGTTTTTTCGCAAGAAACTCTGCCGAAACAAATCCTTTTTTTCCGGAACTCGCTACGATCTCCTGCCAATCTTCATATTGAGAACCGTCTTTGATCGTTACGGATTCTCCCTTTTCCAATTGAAAGATCACTTTTCCGTCTTTCGGTTTTTCTCTTACGTTCAACTTTCCGTCGGACGTAATCACGAATCGTATGTTTTGTTTTTCTTCAGCCGAAATGGAATGGATTATAAATCCGAAAAGAATCAAAAGAATCGATCCGATTCTGAACGCGTTTGAGAATAAGGAAGTTAGTTTCATGTTCGTTACTTTTTAGAAGGAGGATTGTTAAGCGACATCGCCGTTTTCTGCTGATCGTTTTCCCAAATTCCTATGAAAATGATATTCCCGGCCTCGCCGAAAAGGGTTCCTTTTCCGTGTCTTTTGCCGTTTAACCATTCTCCCATGTATTTGCTTCCGTCGTCGTAGATATAAATTCCTTTTCCTTGATAAACTACGCCATTTTTATATTCTCCGATAAATTCGATTCCATTAGAAAGCCTTAATATTCCTTTTCCTTCAGGTTCTCCATTCACGAAAACTACGCTCAATTTCGTATTATCGGGCCAGGTAAAAAGGCCGAGTCCTTGTTTAACGTCCTCTACGAATTCTCCTTCGTAAGAACTTCCATCGGGATAGAGATATCTTCCCTTTCCGTGTTTTTTGCCGAGGATCCATGCGCCTTCGTAAGAATGGCCTTCCGGATTTCGGATCGTTCCGCTACCGTTATAAAATCCGTTATAGAACTCTCCGGCGTAACGCGTTCCGTCTCTGAATTCTTTTGCTCCGAATCCGTATTTGCAGTTGCCGTAGATACATTTAGATTTTCGTAAAGTGAAGAATAATGTTGGCAGAAGTATGGCCGTAAAAAGAACCGAGGAGGATACGATAAAAAGAATTCTTCTAGTTTTTGCAAACGTCTTCACAGCGTTATACGCTTTGATGATCGAATTTATTAAACCGAAGTAAATTTTTCTTAAGCTTTCGAGAATTTTATGTCCCATTCATTTCGCCTTGGCTTTTATTTTTAAAGTTGAATGAGAATAAGTTTTAGAAGAGTTAAATTTATGAAATCATTTTTTCGAAAATTAGTTAGGAACTCAATATTCGTCTAGAATGTTGGCAAATAGGAAGATAAAAAACGAATTATGAATCAGAAAATGTTAATTATTCTTTTTGTGGTTATTTTTGGAATTTCCACGAACTGCTTTGGAGACAGCGTACCGACGATGGAAGAACAATCAAAGGCCTTCGACTTCAATCAACAAGGTGTTACCTTATTAGGCAGAGGCGATTTCATTCAAGCTCGTTCCTTTTTTGAAAAAGCGGTTAAACTCGATCCTCAATCTCCCGAGTATGTGAATAACGTAGGTGTTACTTATCTCAACGAAGGTAAGCTCGATCAAGCCATCATCTATTTTGCCAAAGCGACTGAAAGAAATCCTTCCTATGGAAGAGCATTCTACAATCTCGGTGTCGCTTATCAAAAACAACAGAACAATGAAAAAGCGATTCAAAGCTATTTAAAAACCGTCGGAATCGACGATTCCATTACGGAAGCTTATTTTAATTTAGGAATCGTTTATACTCGCGTTGGAAACAAAAAACAAGCGATCGAAAGTTATCAGAAGTTCGTCGATCTCGCTCCAGCAGAATACGAAAAACCTAAAAAAGACGCAAAGGCTAAAATCGAAGAGTTGAAGAAGGGATAAGATGCAACGAAACACGTTCGGATTTCCAATTCAATTCTTCGTATTGTCGCTTTATTTTTTCTTCTTCGTCTTTTGCGGTAAAAGTTATCCGATCGAAAAGGTCATCGAAACGAAGTTGGATCGTAGAGAAGGTACGCCGGAGTTGTTTCAACTCAACGGAGCCGCCTATTCCGCAAGCGCGTTTAGGGACGAACTCGTTTTCGAAAGATCTCACTTCGAGTTGAAGCAGGAATTTCCTCCCCCCGAAGAACTTGAGAAATATCTAAACCGTTATATCGAAGATACCGTGATCTTGAAAGACGCGGTAACCGAATTGGATTTGAATAGTCCCGAAGCGGCCGCTTATCTTTGGCCGTATCTTCGAAAAGGAATCATCGCGTACTATTTGGATAAAAAATCCGGTGTTTTCGAAATCAATAATAACTTTCCGGATATCGAGATTCGGGATAAGGACATCGATGAATTTTACCAAAAGAATAAGGGCAAACTGCCCGAGGGTCTTTCGGAAAAGGACGCAAAGAGAAAATTGGAGAACACGGCCCGTTATCTAAAATGGAAAAAAATCTACGAGATCCGGAACGACAAGAAGAAGGAAGTAGTGGGCGCCCTGAAAAAAAACAACTCGGTTCAGATAAAATACAATGCGATTAATAAAGTTATTCAAGATTAAACAATTTTACGTTTCTATAATGTTTCTTTCTTTGACGACCTTCTGTTCGTCACAGGAAGAGGCTTTGTCTTTTTATAAGGAAGGAATTCAGGCTTATTCCGAGCGAAATCTTAAGACCGCGATCGAAAAGTTCGAGTCCGCTTCCAAAAAGGACAAAAAGCTGATCTCTTCGAGAATTATGCTCGGGAAGTCGTATTATTATTCGGGAAGATTCGAGGACGCTAAAAAGACCTTCGAAGAGATCGTCGAGGATTTCCCGGGAAATTCGAACGCCCATTCTTGGTTGGGAAGAATTTTGTTAAACGAAGGCAACAAAAAGGAAGAGGCGAAACAACATTTGGTTTATGCGACCCAGTCGGACGACAGCCAAGTGGACGCGTTGTATTATCTCGGAAAGGCCTACGAACAGGAAGGCAAGATCAAGGAAGCATTATTAGAATATCATAAAGCCCTGGAGATTAAGAGAAAGTTCGATAAAATTCATCGGGATTTGGCGGATCTGTATAGAAAAGCCGGTCTTGAAGAAAGAGCGAACGAGCACACTCAGAGCAGGGAATAAGATTCTTACGTTAAAACGGATTCGTTCAAAACGAATCCGTTTTTCTCTCCGAAAAACTTTTCTTTTAGCCTCACTTAAGTTGTATTGAATATGAAAATAGTATCTCCGATTTCTCGAATTCTCCCCTTACGATTCTCCATTTGGATCAAACTTGCGGTAGGTTTGTTTTTTTCGATCGTTTTGATCTCCTGTGGTCACGACGGAGAAGATAAACTTTTAGCCCAGCTGGGTCTGGAATGGAAAAGTTATTATGCTTACCCGCAAGTGGTCGCGATCTCTCCTTCCGACAATACGTATAACGTGTCGAAGGATTCCGCGATCATAATCGACTTTAACAAACCGATGGATAAGATTTTTACGGAAGCGGCCATTTCGGTATCGGCTAACGGAGGGAATACGGCATTCTCGCCGAGTTGGGTGTTCGACACGAGGCTCATTCTTGAATTTAAAAGCGGTATTACAGAAGGTAAAAGATACGAGATCAATCTCAACAAAGGCCAAGTAAGAGACCAAGATAATAATTTTATGGCTAAGAATTTTCTAAGCCATTTTTACACGGAAGGACTCGGTCAGGTTCCGAGTGTGGTTTCTTCTTTGCCAGCTTCAACTGGAAGTATCGTTACCGGCTGGGGGGCTTCCAACAGTCCCGTCATTAATTTTTCGGAACCGATGGACGAGGCTTCCGCGAACTCCGCGATTTCCATTTCGGGCGGACCCGCAGTGTATCTTCTCGTTTGGAACGCGACACACACGACTGCTACGTTACAATTGAAATCCGATTTGGAAATCGGAACGACTTATACGTTACGCGTTTCTTCTTCTGCAAAAAGCGCTTCTGGAATTCCTCTTGCTAAAGATTATCTCGTTTCTTTCAGCGCGGGGACCGCTTCGGTCAGACCGACCGTACGTCCAAGTATGCCGGGGAATTTTCCTGCATGGAACATATCGTTCCTGCCCGATCCTACGATCAACCCAGTTGTCACTGGAAATTCTAAGAACGATACATTTGATTTTAATTTTTCAGATCCTATGGACAAACCGTCCGTCTTGAGTGCGATCACATTTTCGCCGGGAATATCAGGTCAATTTTCTTGGAATGCAGGAGGAACCCTGCTTAGTTTTACACCGTCTTCTCCTTTACAATCGGAAACCACTTATCGATTGAAGATTTCGAATTCCGCAAAAAGTCTTCAAGGTCAGAATCTTTTGGAAGGTTATGTCATCGATTTTTTAACCGATAGTCCGAACGATAGCCGCGCCATCGCGTTTGCGGGTGCGAACGGAAATACGATCGATGTAACTTGTAGTGCACTTTCTTTGGACATTACGGTTCCGGCTACACCGAACTTGAATACGGTTTATCCGATTCAACCACAACCAGCATGTACGACTCCCCAGTATGAGTTCGAGCTTCTTCTCAACACATCGGGCGGGAGAGCTTTGATGACCTTCGGTGATGGGGATATTTTCGCAGTTGGAAACATTTCGATCGATTATTTTTCGGGAGGCCCTACCACCAGTTCCCTTCGAATCGATCAGATCAATTATTTACCCACGGCGAATCCGCAAAGAGTAAAGGTTCGAATCCGCGGCGTTTCCGGAAACCAAGTGAGATATAAATTCACTCTGAGAGGCGGGGCCTCCGGTATCCAAGACATCAACGGCAATATTTTGAAGAATGATTTGGAGTTCTTATTTTATGATCCTTGAATTTCGCTTTTTAATAAGACATTACAATATCATTCAATTCTTATGTAAGGGATTGGTCTTCTCGTTTTTAGGTTTGTTTTCGATCGGTTGTTCCCAACTTTTGGACAACGCGCAAGGGCCTTTCGACTTTCTTCCGGCGGTTCATCTATTGGGAGATTCCACACCGCCTAAGGTGGAGATGAGTTCTCCCGGACAAGGGATGAGCGGAGTGGATCCGAATTCGGAAATCGTCGTTCTTTTTTCCAAGAATATGAATAAACCCTATACGGAAGGCGCATTCTCCCTAAGCAATAACGGGGTCACTCAAGACGGAATCTTTCGTTGGGTGGATCGCGCGATGATCTTCAAACCTTCCAAGGTTTTGACCGCGGCCGGGCTTTACACATATGTCGTTTCCAAATCGCGAGCGGAAAGCGATCTGGGAGTGAATCTCATCGACGACTTGCGCGTGAATTTCAGTTTTAATACGGACCTAGGAACCCCGAAGGTAATCACAACGATCCCTCAGGATGGAGCGACCGGTGTTGACCCCAATACGAAGATTACGTTAGAATTCAACAAGCCGATCGATATCGCTTCTCTTTACAGCGGAATTTCGATTCGTCCCGATGTTCCTTTGGATTTTTTGAGCGTCGCGGTTTCGAACGGGAACACTCGTTTCGTTTTTACCCCTAAGCAGTCTCTCGTATTTGGTACGATTTATACGATCACCATCGCCAATTCAGTTCGAGACGAATCCGGAAACACTTTGGCTCAACCTGTGAACATCAGTTTTACGGTGGGGAACGATTTTCAGGTTCCGGATTTGACCCAGGTGAGTTTTCCGACTACATCCATTTCCGTTCCCGCTTCGGCTGATGTAATCGTATCGGCTGAATATACGACGACCTCGGGTTTAAACAAAGATAAACCGATCTTTTTGGATTTCAGCGAAGAGGTGAAACTATCCTCGGTCTATGACGGGGTTCAGATTTCGCCATCGGTACCTTTTACGGTTACTTCCGCAAACGCGACGAACACGAGGTTTCGTATCGACTTTCTGGAAACATTAGAAGTTTATAAAGTATATACTTTGACGATTACCAATAATGTCGTGGATCTTCAAAATAACAAACTGAGAAGAGGTTACGTTTACTACATCAAGGTCGACGGAAGTTACAGTCAAAAAATTCGAGTGCAGGGAATTTATTCGGAAGGCACTTTTACGAACCGTTTTTTCACGAATCAAATCAACTTAAACCCGGGTTCTCCTCTGACTGCGGGAGCATGCGTCGCCGACGTTCCTGTGGATCGATGTTCTCAACCGATTTACGTTCTTTTTTGTTACGGTGAATTTAGCTCGGCTCCCGTCTGTTTGACCCCTGCGAGTGTTCTGACTTTGACTGGCGATACTCAATCGAAGATTCTTTTAAGTTCCGTTCAACTTTCCTTAACGAGAGAATTCGGAAGCGGGACCTCCGTTACGGAATTCATCAATAACCTTGTGGACGCGACTCCCATCGCCTTAGCGCCCGGAATTGTGGCTTATGGGACAACCGCTTTCGGATTGGGTCGAGGTGCAACCTACTTACTTCGAGTGAAGGGCGGCGCGTCCGGAGTAAAAGACACATACGGAAATACGATGGACAGCGATTATACGATTCGTTTCCGGTTTTGATAGAATCTGAATGACTGCGTTTTTTCTTAGAAATCGAGTAACCACGTTAGTTACCTTTCTGTTAATTCTTCTGTTGGGAGGAATCAGCGTAAAGGATCTAAAGATCGATCTTTTGCCGGATATATCCTATCCGACTCTGACGGTAATCACGGTTTATGAAAACGTATCGCCTTCGGAGATCGAAACCTTAATCACAAGACCCGTCGAGGAGATCGTGTCTTCCGTGAACGGAGTGGATCGAATCACTTCGGAATCTTTGGAAGGCGTTTCCATCGTTAAGATCCGTTTTCGATGGGGAACCAACATGGACACCGCGTCGATTCAAACGAGGGAGAAGGTGGACCTCGTAAAGGGAAGTCTTCCGATCGACGCCAAAAAATCGGTCGTATTAAAATTCGATCCGAACGACGCGCCTCTTTTGCAAATCGCGGTCGTACCAACCGGAATTAATCCGAAAGAACTTCGTTATTTTCTAAAGAAGAATATCGCGCCTTATTTCGAAAGGGTCGACGGGATCGCGGCGGTTTCGATTACGGGCGGTTATGAAAAACAGATTCTTGTGAACATAGATCGGGGCAAGTTAAACTCATACAGTTTGAGTCCTTCCGAGATCATACAACGGATCGGCGCCAATAATTTCAACTTTCCCGCGGGTAATATCAAGAGAGAAGATCGTGAAATCTTAGTAAGAACGATGGGCGCTTACGAAAAGGTGGATAACATCGCCGACTTGGTGATCAATCTTTCGGAAGGAGGGGCGCCCGTTTATCTGAGAAGTTTGGCCGAGGTTATCGATTCTTATAAGGAAAGAACGAGCGCCAGTTTTTACGATTCGGAAGAATGTGTCGCAGTCGTATTAAAAAAAGAAGCGGGGAAGAATAGCGTCTTTGTTTCCGACGAAGCGAAGGAAGTCGTGAACTTCGTAAACGAAGAATTCGGTTCCAAGTTGAAGCTTATCATCGTGGCCGATCAATCCGTTTTTATCCGTGATTCCATCGGAGGAGTCGCTTCCTCCGGAGTACAAGCGATCATCATCTGCTTTTTCGTGTTATCGTTTTTTTTGGGAACGTTTCGAGAGTCGATCATCGTAACCCTTTCGATTCCGGTTTCGGTTTTAGTTACGCTCGTGTTTATGTATTTTCAGAAAATGACTTTGAACACGATGTCTCTCGGTGGACTTGCGGTCGGAGTCGGTATGATGGTGGATTCTTCCATCGTAGTTTTGGAATCGATTTTCGCGTTTAAGAAAAAATATCCGAACGATTCCTTTAAAAGTTCGATGGAAGGAACTAAGGACGTAGTAGGTTCCTTGTTTTCTTCCACGTTGACGAGCATTGTAGTGTTTCTTCCGATTCTTTTTATCGAAGGGATTGCGGCTTCCGTTTTTAAGGAATTCGCGCTATCGATCACGTATTCTTTGATCTCTTCCTTTTTCGTTTCCGTAAGTTTTATTCCGGTTTTATGCACGTTGCCTTTTTTTTCCAAGGAACAAACGGGCGGAGGACGCCTGGCTTTCTTTTGGGCCTTCCGGGAGAAGTCGCTTAACATATTAGAAGAATTGTATGTGTTCTCGGTTAAGTTCGTGATCGCAAATCGAAGAAAGGTGACACTTTCGGTTTTGGGTTTGATTCCGTTGACCGTTCTTTTGTTTAAACTGTTGCCGGTGGAGTTGATGCCTCAGGTGGAAAAGGCGGAGATGTCCGCAAAGATCGTTCTTCCCGCGGGTTCTTCCTTGGAAAGAACAACCGAAATTTCCAAACGGGTTGTGGATATTCTCAATCAATCCGGGTTGGTCGCAAGAACCTTCTTAAAGGTAGGTTATGAGGAAAAAGATCTCATCATCAATCCGAAAGGCGACTTCGGATTAAACAGAGCGGAACTTTTTATAGGACTTACCTCGTACGACGTCGGAGAGGATCTGATCGAAAAATCCGAAACCCCTTTGGCCAATCTGGAAAACGAAACGGGCACTCAGGTTCTATTCTTACCCGCAAAGGATTTGCTATCCGACATTCTTCCCGAATCGGGGGAAGGACTTACCCTCGAAGTTTCGGGTCAAGATCTTGCAATGTTGAAGGAAGTCTGCGAAGAAATCCGAAGAGAGCTGAGCGATTTGCCGAACTTTACGGAAGCGACTTCATCCTTTTCCGAAGAAACTCCCGAGCTCCGCGTTTTGATCGATCGTGATAAGATGGCGGGCTTCGGATTATCGGTCGAGAACGTCGCAAAGACATTAAGGGCCGTCATCAAAGGAGAACAAGCGACTCGATTTAGAAGGAACGACGACGAGATTCCCGTTTTGGTAAGACATCGTCTAGCAGATAGAACCGGAACCGAATCTCTTTCCGATACGTTGTTTAAAATTCAATCGGGTGCTTTTATACGTTTGCGGGATTTTTCGAACATTGTATCCGGATCGTCGAATAGAAAAATTCTTCGTTACGACGGAAGACGAGTTGGTATCATCAAGGCTCAATTCTCGGATATCAAATACAGCGAAGCCGCTTCCGTTGCGGAGCCCGTGATCAAAAAATATTCGGATCGGAAAGATATTTCCATTCTTCCCGGTGAAACACAAAAGATGATGGAGAAGTCCATCGACTCCTTAACGTTCGCGATCGCACTTTCGATTCTTTTGGTTTATATGGTCTTGGCTTCCAATATGGAGAACGTGGGTCTTCCCTTTGTGATTCTTTTTTCGATCTTCGTTTCCGGCGTCGGAGTTGCGATGGGTTTGATCGTCACGGGCAAAACGTTGAACATCATTTCCGTTATGGGAATGATTCTTCTTGCGGGTGTCGTGGTGAATAACGCGATCATTCTCATCGAGTTCTATCAATTGCACGCGGGGGATTTTCGTACAACGGAAGAATTGGTGATCGCTGGGGGACGCAGAAGATTGAATCCGATTTTGAGTACGACAGCGACTACGATTCTCGGGCTTTTGCCATTGCTCATCACGTTCGGTCCGCCTTCTCCGCAAGGACCTATGGCGGCTTCGGTTATGGGCGGTTTGATTGTGTCCACTGTATTGACTCTCGTTTTTATTCCGATGGCGTACGTGACTTATGTGGAACAGATTGCTAAGTTGACTCGTAAAAAATGAACTCCCTTCTTTCCTTTTTTCTCCGAAGAAAAATCACAACGTTTATGTTGTTCTTCGGATTATTTCTCTGGGGAATGATTTCTGTTCGTCTTCTTCCGGTTTCGTTGATGCCTACTACGGAATCACCCGCGTTAACGATCGTAACGAAATATCCCGGAGTTGCTCCTTCAAGAATCGAAGAAATTCTAACAAAGCCGATCGAAGAACAGATCGTAGGTGTGGGCGGAATCGAATCCATCTATTCCACTTCGGAAGAAGGAGAATCCAGAGTGAACGTCGTCTTTTCCGAAGTGAGAGATCTCACTCTAAAGGCGGTGGAATTAAAATCAAAGATCGATCTGATTCGAGATACGTTTCCGAGAGAAGTCGAAGAACCCGCAGTGATTCGTTACGATCCGAGTGATCGTCCTATCTTTATCGTCAAACTCGAATCTTCCAGTTATTCGTTGAAGGATCTCAGAGAGATCGCGGAAAACAAAATCAAAAAACGTCTCGAGAGAGTGGACGGAGTCAGCGAGATCCGGGTCGGTGGCGGAAGATACAGAGAAATCACCGTAGAAGTAAATCGTGATATTCTAAATCATTTGGGAATTCCCCTATCCGAAGTGATGGAACGAATCAGAACCGCGAACGTGGATCTCCCTGCGGGGAGAATTCAATCCGGTGAACATTGGATCAACGTTCGTGTGCTCGGAAAATTCTCGGCCATGAAAATTATGGAAGAGATCACGGTCCGTTCTCCAGCTCAAGATAAACTCATCAAGCTGAAAGACATAGCGAACGTATACGACGGTCATCGGGATCGTGAGGATATTTCAAGGGAGAATGGAAACGAAAACGTAACCATATACGTTCAAAAGGCCGGAGAAGCGAATACTCTTTCCGTTTGTGAAGGTTTGAGAGAGGAGCTTTCGCAGATTTCTTTTCCCTATGTTAAGACGGAAGTCACATACGATCAATCCGAGTTCATCAAAATTTCCATCGATCGTGTTTCGAGTTCTGCGGCGACGGGCGGACTCATTGCAATTTTAGTAATGTTCTTATTTTTGAGAAACTTCAGAGCGACGCTGATCGTGGGCGCCTCGATTCCTCTTTCGATCGTAATCACGTTTGCGGTGATGTTTTTAACCAAAACCGGAATCAACGTAATGACCTTGGCCGGACTCGCTTTGGGTGCGGGTTTGTTGATCGATAACTCCGTTGTCGTTTTGGATCGGATCTTTTTTCTAAGACAACAAGCCGACGCAAAAGCGGAAGCGCTTGCAAAACTCAAAGGCGGCGTTTCAAACGAACCGAAAGGAAAAAAGAAAAAGAAATCCAAAAAAGAAGAATCGAATGCGATCGAACCCGAAGAACAAACTCGGGAATCGACGTCGGACCTCGTGGATCAATCCGTTTTGGGATTGTATAAGGAACTCGCGGCATCCACGTTAACCAACATCGCTGTATTCTTTCCTTTTTTTATAGGCTCCAAGGAATTAAAACAACTCTACGGAGGAATGTCCTATACGGTCAGTTTCTCCATTCTGATTTCCTTATGTGTTTCCCTTTTCTTTTTACCTCAGCTTGTGAAAATATTTTTATCCAAATCCGAGAATTTTCAACCGTATCGTTTCGATTCTTCGGCGATTCTCGGTGTTCCTTGGATCGGAAAACGTTTGAACTTTTTGGCGATCATTCTAAGTCGGATCGGTGGTTTTTATACTCGCTATTTTTCTAATATATTCAATCTGCATAGGCTAAGAAAAATCTATCTTGCCTTTTTGAGCGGATTGTTGCGAAAACCACAGCTCGCTTATCTTTCTTTGATCGTCTTGGTCGTGACGGGAAGTGCGATCACCCCGTTCTTAAAACAAGAATACGTGGATCCGGTGGACGCGGGTGAAATCAGAGCTAGCGTAGAATTGGAAACCGGAACCCATTTGGAAGCGACGAGCGATCGTGTAAAACGAATCGAAGATCTGATCAAGACGGTTCCCGATGTGGAGAAGATCAATTCTAAGATCGAGAAATGGCACGCGGACTTATACATCAAATTGAAACCTCCCGATAAAAGATCCAAAAGTTCGGACGAGTTGATTACGAGTTTCAAAGGATTGACGGAACCGCTTAAGGACGTCTTCGTTTATTACGTCGAAAACGGATCGATGGACAGCGGAAGAGAATTGGATATAGAATTTATCGGAGACGACCCCGCGAAATTAAAGGACATCGCGAAGGAAGCCGCACAAAAGATAAAGTCGATCACCGGAATTCAAGAAACGGTTTTACGTTTTCGAGACGGTAAACAGGAATTTCGTTTGAACGTGTTTCAAGATAAGATGGCTCTGATCGGTCTGAGTTCTCAAGAAGTGGGGAACTATGTTCGAACCGCGATCCAAGGATCCATTCCCACTAAGCTCATCGAAGAATCCAAAGAGATCGATATACGAGTTCGTTTTCGAGAAGTGGATCGAATCGACATCAATCAAGTCGCCGCGTATAAAATTCCCGGAGCCAAAACTTCCATATCGATCGCGGAACTTTCCATTCCGGAAGAAAAGGAAGGAGAGACGAAGATCTATCGAAAGAATAAACGAAGAATGGTGACGATCACCGCTAAGCTGGGAAGTTTGGATCTCGGTTCGGCGGTCGTAAAGATCGGAGAGGTGTTGAAGGAAATTCAGATGCCCGATAACTATTATTTCGAGTTCGGAAGTTCTTATAAGAAACTGGAAAAGAATAAGAAAGAAATGGGTTTTATGATCTTTCTTGCGATCTTTTTGATTTATTGTATTCTTGCTTCTCTTTTCGAATCGCTGAAAATCCCGTGGATTCTTTTGGTATCGGTTCCTCTCGGCGTTTTTGCCGATTTGATTCTATTGTTCGTTTTTAGAATGTCGCTTAACATTTCGGTTTATATAGGATTCATTCTTCTTGCCGGAATCGCAATCAACAACTCGATCATGCTCGTCGATCAGACGATTCACATTCTTCACGAGAGTAAGGCCGTGAACAGAAACTTCGCGCTGATTCGCGCAACGTTAAAGTCCGCTTCGGAAAGATTGAGACCGATTCTGATGACCACTCTTACTACGGTCACCGCTTTGGTTCCGACGATGTTGGATTTCGGAGAAGGAAGTCAGTTGTGGAGACCTCTTGCCATCACCGTTTTTTCGGGGCTAAGCATCTCCACCGTCTTAACGTTGTTATTCGTTCCGGTGTTGTTTTTTACGTCCGAAAGAAACGGAAGCGGAAACAAAAGAAATTGGATCAGAATGATAAAGGATAAATTTACGAAGACGCAGGAATTCAAATCCCTGCCTTTGAACGACTGATTTTATTTCGGAGTCGTTTCCTTTTTTACGATCGGTTCGGGAGCTTTTTCACCTTCTTTCAATCCTGCTACGTTTCCGATCGCGACGAGTTCGCCTTCGCTTAGATCTCCGGTGATTCTAGAGTTTTCTCCGCTTACGCTTTCTATCTTAACCGGTTTTTTAAACAGAAGATTGTTCTTCGATACGAAAATAAAACCCTCGTTCTTTTCCTTTCCGGGAAGAATGCTCTTGGCGGAAATAAAGAATGCGGGTTCGGGATTCAAGTCTTTGATTTCCGCTCTTGCGAACATTCCGGGTCTAAGAAGATCTTCGTTGTTTTTATAAATGACCTTAACTTCCGCCGTTCTGCTTTGAGGATCGATGATGGGACTGATGATCAGAATCTTTCCGATTAATTTTTTCTTCGGTAAAGCGTCCACTGCGAATTCCACTTCTTGATCCGATTTGATTCTGTTTAAGTCCGATTCGTTCACCGCAAATTTTAATAAGAATTCCGAATCGTCGACAACCACATAGATCGCCTGACCTTCCTTAACCGCCTCGCCCGGGAATATGGATCTTACCGCAACCACACCTTTTAAAGGAGAAAGAATGGTGGATTCTTTGATCAGAAGATTTGTGGAATCGATGCTTGCTTGAATGCTTTTCAAATTGGCGATCGCGATATCGAGTTCGGATTTTTCAACGATCGTATTTAGATCCACGAGCGCTTCGTGTAGTTTTACTTTATCGGTTGGGACCTTGAAGCCGGCGCGTTTCAAATCCTCGGGACGATAACCGACTTGTAAAGTGTCCAAATTCTTCTGCGCTTTGAAATAATTCGTTTGTGCGGATACGATTCCGGTTTCGATTCCTTTCAATTCGGTTTCGGAAACGGCTCCGATTTTAAAAAGTTCCTTTTTGTTTTCATACGTTCTGTTGAGGTTATCGTATGTCGCTTTAGAATCTTTTAAATCCGCTCTCGCTTTTTCAATATTCGCCAACTCGCGTTCCACTCTTTGTTTGGATTGAATGTATTTCGCTTTCGTAAGTTCGATTTGTTTGTTTTGAACTTCCAAAGAGGCGGTGTCTTTTTTGAGTTGGATTTCCAAGTTTAAGGTTTCGACTTTCGCAAGAGGTTGTCCTTTGGTGACTCTGTTTCCTTCTTCCTTATATATCTTTTCGATTCTTCCCAAAACCTTGGAAGTGATTTCAGCCTTATTGTAGTGCGAAACGCTTCCGAGAACGCTGATGACGGATTGTTGTTTTGTAAGCGTCAAAGGAATCATTTCATACGGAAGTTTGTTGTCGTTTTTGCCTTCGTCCTTTTTCTTTTTGCCGCAGGAAACGAAAGCCAAGGTCGTAAGTATGAGAAGTCCGATTAAGAATTTATTTTTACTCATTTAATTTTTTCCGGTTTTAATTAGTTCCAAGGAATCGAGACTGGCGCCGATCGCCATTTCCAATTGGGAAACCGCGGTTAGATACTGAACTCTGGTCGAAATCATCGTATTGATGGCTTCCAAATAAAAAATTTCCGTTTCTGCGAGATCGGTTCTTCTCGCGTCTCCTAAGCTTACCTGTTTTTCTTTGATGAGAAGCCTTTTTTCGAAAACTTTCGCGTTTTCGTCGGCCAGTTTCAAAGACTCCCAGGTTAGTTTATAATTTTGTAATGCTTTGGAGACTTCGATGCGTATGATATCGTCTAGTTGTCTTCTCGTAATCTGAGCTTGTTCCGCGGCGATTCCGGTTTGTGCGATCTTTCTCTTATATTGCATGTTGTCCATGATTCCCACGGTTGTTGTGGAGGTAAGAGAACGGTTTGCGTCTTCGTTTCTGGAAATAAAATTCGAAGTGTCCTGAATCGAGTTCGGACCTAAGGCCATACTGAATTTGAAATTGAATCCGTATTCTCTTTGTTTCGGATCGTAACGATCTCCCGAAGAAGCGTAGAATCCTCCCACAGATACGGTGGGAATATAGAATGACTTTGCGATTTCATACTCGGAAGTGGTTTGGATCTCCGCGGCTCTGGTCCTTGCAAATTCGATTCTGGATTGAAATGCAAGGCCGACCAAGTTTTCCAGAGACAGTTCCTTGTATGCGAATTTGATTCCGTGAAGAATGTCCGCACTCAACGCGAGTTTAGTCGTACTCGGTAAACGCAAAAGAATTTTGAACTCTTCGATGCCCGATTGATAAGCCGTTTCGGTTCTTTTGTTTTGAAGAACGATTTCGTTCAATCTGTTTTCGATTTGTAAGAGTTGAACTTCGGTCGTTTCTCCCAGTTTTAATTCTCTTTGTGAAAAACGAAGTTGATCCTTTTGTCTTTGAATGGATCTTGCTTGAATCTCGAGTTGAGCTTTATTGCTGAGAAGCGCGTAATACGCGTTTCTTACCTTGAGTTTGAGGTTGTTGATCGAGATTAAAAAATCGAATTTGGAAAGATTCAGGTCGTTCAGCGCGGCTTGAAGGGCGAGGGATCTTCTTCCGCCGTCGAAGATTACTTGGTCCACGTTAAGCGCCACTCTTTGAGATCTGCTGTCCGATTCGTTTTCGACGACGTTCGTGTTTCTAAACCAGGAAACGGAAGCGGTCGGAAAGTAAGTTCTCCAGCTCTCCTTTACGATTAAACTTTTGATCATCTGTTGGCTTCCCAAAAGACGAACATCCGGGCTGTTTTCGACGGCGATGTCTTCCGATTTTCTCAAATCGAGAATTAGATTTTCTCCGGACGTTCCGTCTATGGATCTTCCGAACGAATAAAGAAACAGGATCGATCCGGCCGTGAGAAGCGATATTTTTGGGAAAAATGACTTTTCGAATTTCATTTTGAAACTCTAATATAATAAAATTCTTAAGTTATTCCCAAAACTTCCAGTTGAAGGATGAGGAGCGGGTTTCTCGATTCAGGATGGATCTGATTCTTTCCGAAGTCATTTCCGCGAGGAGAGCGTTGTTGTCGAAGATTTCCATCGTTACGCTGGAGCTGAGTTTGATCTGGGCTATCATTGTTCCCGAGTTGTTGTAGATTCTCACGAAAATTCCGGTGGTGACGTTCTCATCGAGAATATTGCCCGTTTTCTTTTCGTATATGTAGCCGTCGATATAGACGTTGCAGTTGGAAGCATTACACGCTTTTTGAATATTCTCTTTGGAAGGTTCCATCGGTTTTTCGCCGGATTCGGTGACGAGTCCCGAACTGCCGCTGGAAAGATTACCGTAACCGAGTAAACTTGTGCTACTTTGAGGAGGACTTCCGGTAACCGGAGAATTTTCGGGAGGATTTGCTTTTGGCGGATCCGGTTGGATTTCCTGAATGGAAACGTCCAGTCCTTCTTTGGTTAAAAAGAATCTTAGGCTGTTCGTAAAATTCTCCGCTGAAAATCCGCCGAAGTTGGACGGCTTCGCAGAGAAACGATTGATGCTGACCTTTTTGATCGTTCCGGTTTTTTCCGTGGAACTACGGACATCCTCTACGTTTGATATCCAATGAATCTTGGTTCTTTGAATGATTGCGCAGTTGAAGATTAGGAAAGGAAGAATAATCGACGCTAGAAAAAGTTTATTTGATGTCATTCGTCAACGGCCGTCTCGTTTTATACTACTATCATTCATTTCGGATTAATTTTGAAATTTGATGTTATAAAAATTTCTATTTTACCGAAATATATGGTATTATTATATTAGAATTCGATAGAGTGTTTTCAAATTTTAGAATGAAATTTCTTTCCGCAGTTTTAATTTCGTTGATTTTCGTTTTGATTCCTTCTTGTCAGTTTAAGAATAACAAGGATGAGGATCAGGATTTACTTCGGAGACTTGTTGTAGGGAGCAGTACTCCTTCCACGGTCAATAAACCTCCCGGCGATTCTCAGTATTTTAGAATCGGTGGAAGTATTACCGGTTTAACAACAGGAGCTAACTTGACTTTGGCGGTGAACGGAACCGATCAAACGATCTTCAATACCGGCGGTCCGTTTCTATTTCCGTTTCCTTATCCGGATCACACGAGTTATGTGATTACCGTTCTGTCTTCTCCTCCAGGTTTGACTTGTACCGTGATTGCGAACGCAAATGGCGCGATTTCAGGTGCGAATGCGACGACCGCAATCGTTAGTTGTTCTTGATTCTAAGTTTTGTGGTAGTTCCTACATTTTAAAACCTCAGCCATTCTCTCCAATTTTTTATTATGTCACATACCTAAATGAACCAAACAAAGAACGCAAAATGCCAAAGACTGAGGAACTTTTGCCCTCAAATCGAAAAAAAACTTGTCAAAGATCCTACAGACGCTCATTTTAAGCCCAAATTGCGGACTCTTTTCAAGGGAAGGCATTGAAACAAAGGGTTTGCAACTGAAAGGAAACGAAAACCAAGCGAAGCGTTTATTGTCGGGAGAATTTTCCAAATCGGGAAGGTTCTGGACTGTACTCGTATTTTTGGTTACGTTAGCCGGAATTTCACAGCCGTTTTTCCAACTTCAAACCTCAGAATCTCCCGTAAATATCCAAACACAAACCCTTCGAATCGAAAGCCCTTCTTGGGAAACGATAGACGAAACGTCTCTCAACCGAACCGACAAGGCGAGAATTTTCAAAACTGAATTCGGAATCGACACGATTCTTCAATCTCGAATCGAACTCGGATATCAAAGCGGATTGCCTTCGGATCAAATATTCGAAAACGGCCGCGAAGACAAGATCGTACAGCTCGTAAGGCTGGGAATCTTGGAAGATGCAATATTCAAAATATCGAATATTCAACAATTAAGCAATACTAAAGCACGCTCCTTAGAGGACACAAACGTAATTCGCCTTCTTTTTGTCGCTACCAACAGCGAAGAATCGAAGGAAAGGACGTCCGTAAAATCCAAAAGAATGACCGGATCGGTGGGAACATCGACCGCAAAACGTTCGGAAGGTTTTTCGGCGGTGGAAATCCAAAGAGCGGCTAAAAGAAAAATCACGCGTTATTATGCCCGGTTGACTCATAGCGATCCGGAAAATAGAGGAAATATTTAAGAATATGAAAAACTCCGTTAGCAAACTTTATTCCGCAATTTTTTCAACAACCTCCTTCTTCACCGAATTCTCCTTAAATCGATCCGACGAATTTCGACGCACTTGGGATAACCCGAGAAAACGAAAAAAACTTCTCAAACGATTCCGTTCTTTTTTTACGAAATGTATCAAGTCGATACTTCTGTTATTTCTAATATTCGACTTTTCGCTTGCTCCGCTTATGGCTCAACCGACCCTTTTTAGAGATCTGTGGAGAAACGGATCCGATGGAAAATTAGAACGTCAGTATCAGAACGCGGAGAATTCCAGTACTGAAGCGGATTGGGACAAGTCGCTCAAAAGAGGAAAAGACTTACTCAAAGCGGATTGGGAATCGAGAGCGGACGAAGAGATCGACAGAGAGCTTGCAAAAAACGGCAAGACGAACGACGCAACCGCAAAGGCGGATTTAGAAACCGAAAAACAACTGAATCTTCAACAATGGGAAAGCGAAGTTCAGACCGAAATCGATTCTCGCAAAGGAGAATGGAAGGCAAGAATTGCAAGTTCAAGTCTTACGGATTTGATTTCTAATCTGGATCGTGCAACGTTGCGTCAAGCCGTATTGGGTGCTGAGAACGCTTCTAAAACCGGAACCAATGCAACGGAGAAGGTTCAACTTTTCGATCAGTCCTTAAACGGAGTGTTGGGTGCGTTTCGCGCAAATTGGGAAGATCAATTGGATACGAGAATCGGAGGATTAACCGGAGCGTTTACGTTTCAAAGTCCGGCCGAGTTCAATTCCTTTCAAAAAGCTTTAGGTGCGGTTAAGAATTATTTTATATCAGAATATTATTATGAAGAATCTTCCATTATCGCGGGTTATCGCGCGGGCTTCGTCGCAAGAGAAAATCAAAACGACGATTTAGGCGGACAAATAGCACAGGAAACCGATCCTTCCAAGCTCGCGTTACTTTTAATCGATCGTGCGAAAAGAAGTATAGATCAAAATTTTGCCGGAGTGGTTCCTCAAAACGGAACCGTCATCAATCAACCGAACCTAACGGTGGAAGGTGCGGATCAATTCCAGACGCAAGCTTTGAAAGCGTTGGAAGAGGGACAGAAACAATGGCAAGGTGCGATCGACGATCTATTACTCGGGAAATTAAGATTCGACCGTCAATCGGAACAAGAACGTAAGAACGGAGAAGCCGAATGGACGGACGCTTACGGAAAACTTCTTAAGGCAAGAGAGGATTGGTCCTTAGTAGTCAAGGCGCAAATCCAGAAGGGATTGGAAGCTTGGGATACATCCGAGAATAATCTTCAACAGAATAAACAAACGGCTCTTGCAGAGTTGGATAGAACTCTTGCAACCGGTAAGGAACAGTGGCAGGCGCACGTACGTGGAGTCGAAAGTGTAGTGTCGGGCGGCGCTGATACTTTGACCACGATCGAATCTAACAAACAATTCTTTCAAGAAGCGTTGGACCGCGCGAATAAACCGAATAGCGGTTACAACAGCACAATCATTGCTGAATATAATACACAACTAACGTATTGGACAAACTTAGAGGGAAGAGTAAGAACTCTCGTCGCAAACGCTCAGAATTCGTTGCATGATACGGACGTAAGGGGAACCGGAGTAGGACAGGGGCTTCTTTACGATGCGGGCGCGGCGGATAAGTATATATATACGAGTACAGAACTTGAGTTGAGAATCGCACAAGCCGAGTTGAAAGTTCTTCAGGATAAAAGAGACAGGGCTCAAGGTGTATACGACTACGCGGTTCAAAACGTAGCTCAAAAAACTCAAGAGCAATTGGCCGCGGATCTTGCGACCATGAAGACGGATTTTCAAACGAAAGAACAGGCATACCTGAATCTTTTGAAGGAATTGAACGGAGGCGGAACCGGAACTAGTTATTCCACTCCCGGAATGGATTCGAATTCCACGGCGTCTGCGGCGGTGGACGGGGCCGCGGCTGGAGCGAATTTGTTAACCGACTTGGAAGCCGCAAACAAGTTGATGGATGATAAACGTAAGGCTCTGGAAACGGCGAGAGCCAATATGGAAACTTCCAGAACCTCGTATGATAGCGTCGTAAAGATGCAGGTTTTGATCAATAACCCTCAATTGCTCGGCCAAATCGGTCAATTGAGTTCGGACGGAGAAAAAGCGGAGAATACCGGTCTTAGAAGCGATATCGCAAACGCCGATCGCGAACTCGAGGAAAAAAGAGAGGTGTTGAGACAACAAGAGCAGAAGATGTACGAGCTTACATACGAAAAAGCGAATGCACTTCGGACTCAGACTTTTTACAACCAAACTCTTCAACAAGTATTGGCGTTTGAAACCTTAAAGGACAACAAACAGAAGATTGAGGGAATTATCGGCGGAAGCGGAACGTTAAACGATAAGATCGATTCTTTATTGTCCGGCGACAATCTTGTGACCGTATACGGAAACGATCTTGCATTACAAATTCGTAATAATCTTACCCAGTTAAAGACACAACTTGTAGATCTCGATACTCCTGTGATGAATTCCGCGACCGGATTCGACGCTCAAGCGGCGGGAATCAAAAATGCGGCGGATCAGTTTCCCGCGATCGACTACGCTCAGAAAAAACAGGACCTAACAAATTATCTCAATCAGATGGTCGCCGCTCGAAACAATCTGGCCAATATCAACAATCTAGACACGAGTTATTTAGCGATCGATCGACTTGATCAAGGAATCGATTATCTGGAATCCCTTCTCGCAAATTGGGACGATGTTGCGGATGGAATGACGGACGGACTGGATGCGATCCGAACCAGCTCAGGAGATTATCTTACTTATTCCTCTTCTCATACCGCGGACAAGGGAACTCTTTCTTATTCCAATGAGATGCTTTCGTTTAGCGGACAACTGCAGAACGGGGTCAACGGAGTCGGACAGTTCCAGAGTTATCTCGCCGAGATCGGACAGACGAAACAATTCTTAGATACCGCATTGTTGGATTCTATTCAAAGAGGGGGCGTGTTAGTTGAGACCACTCTTACGGGCGGGGATAGAACGCTTGCTCAACAATTTTTTGCCAATATCAAAGCCGGCGCGGATCAAAACGGTAAAGCGCTTCAGAATTCTTTTACAAGCGTAAACGAATCTTTCAACGGATTGGGTGCGAGTCTTGGAAATTTCGGAGAATCTTTGAAGGGATTCAGAAGCAGTTTAGAGACGAGAAACGGGAAGGTAAGCCAGGTATCCTCCGCCTTATTGTCTTTGTATGAAAGTCTTGAATCCGAATTTCAGGGGAGAAAGGCACAACTTGAATTTTTATTGGATCAAAACGGAAGCGAAGCAAGTTTAACTCAGATTCAGAAGAATTTGGAGAACACTCGGAATCTGGAAGGCGCTAAGATCAACGAGAAGGCGATGGAGAAATTGATCGGATATCTTAAGGACTTACCGGAGTCCGAACGAAACATCGATTCGATCTATCTGAAAGTTCTAAAAGATTCGGATGCGAGACTCGCCGATCTTCAGTTGGGACCGAATCAATTGGAAGATAGAAAGGCTACCGAACTCGTGCTTGCGTTTATCAAAAATCAAAACAGCGCTTTGGCAAGAAGTCTTGCGTCCGCCGATTACGACGACTTTATCGATAGTTTAGAAACTCAGCTCGGTTCCGCGACTCAGATTCGTTCCTTTTACGATGGTGGTGGAACGTTAACCGACACACAGCGCAATGATATTCGGGAAAACGGAACCGCCGTAGAAAGAAGAACCTTAAACGAGTATTATTCTTTCGGTAGCACTTTCTTTTTCGGCCAAGAAGCGGTATCTAAAGTGGCGACTATGGATGCGACGGTCCAAGGTTTCGGATCTTTTTCGAATTCCGTAAGAACGGGTCAGGTGCTTTCCGCGTTAAGGGACGATTATTTCAAAGCTCAAGAGAATAAAACCAACGGTCTTTTAAAAGAACTTCAAACCTTGATTCCCGGTTTTAACGACTTAACCGCGTCCGCGCTGTATCAGGATTCGTTTGTGATCGGGGATCAGACCGATCACGATACCGCGGAAGAGGATCGAAGAAAGAATCTTTTACAAGAGCTTTTGAGCGGACTCAATACCAACGAATCTCTTTTAACGTCGCTGGGGGACCTAGATGTACTGAGGGCGTATTACGGTGATGCGACTGCGGTTAAAATTTACGGTGAAACTTTAAATTTAAGTTCCGAGTTGGAAGGTAAGAAAGCGGATTACGCGTCCGTAATTGGGAATGTGGGTCCCGTATTGGATTCTGCAACTTATCCGGCAGAGGATTTATTGAATTATTTATCTCCCGGACAGAATACTTACTATACCAATCAGGTTAATAGTTATATTAGATTACTTGCATTAAAAAATTATACAGATCCTGATACTTCTGCACAACCTTTTAGCGGGATCGATTTTAGTATAATGGATCCTTATATTGCAAGTATCCAAAATAACCTTACTCTATGGACTGCGAAGAGAAGTGCTCTTCAAACGTCCGTGGATTCTTTCACTAACTTAAAATCTGAACTTTCTGCTCTTAGCCAAGGAACGCCCGCATATGAGGCTAAACTCAATGAAGTAACGACTGCGTTAGTTACTATGAATTCTGCGTATAACGAAGCAAAAGGTTACTTTTCGATTCTATCTTCGGATACAATTCAATTGAATGCAAAGTCTCAAGTAGTTTTGAAAGATATGAAAACGAACTCAGGGGTTCCGAACAATAAAATTGTAACGAATATGACGACTCTTGCCACGCTTCCCCCAGGCATGCAGGATGCATACAATGCGGACTCAAGTTCATTTTATATCGCTCCTGATGCAGCGGGCGGAGTTGGAAAAGTTATAGATTGGGAGGCTGAATTAGCTCAAAACGGGGTAGGAACTCTCGATAGCCAAAATGCATTCAACACTGCTTTGAATGCACGTTATAGCTCTGCTAACGTTTTCGTAAATCAGCTTAACGCATCCAAAGCGGAATTAGACGCAACGAATACGAAAATCGTAAACTTCAGAAACGGTCTGGATGATCGTATCCAGGTTTTTATGAATCAGGGAAGTCAGAATCAGATTTCCAGAGAAACGTTAGCCGTAACTGTAGAAAACCTTAGAAATTTCTTTTTGGAAAAGCAATACAATGGAGAAGAAATCAATCCGGCTATCTTAGAAGCATTGGAAAATGCCGGCGTGTTCACGGATGAAATCGAAAAACTGAATTATTATAAAAACATTCCGGTCGCTGACAGAACCGAAGCAAAATTGAACACTTCTCTGACCGATGCAAAGTCCTATACAACGACACTTGGAGACGCGGAAAAACTGTTCCAGGATTTGAGAAGCACGATTGGTAGTATCGAACAAACCGGAAAACCACTTTCTTTATCCATCGATCAGATCAACGATTCTTTGAAAAAATATGAGGATCTAAAAGCGAAGCTCGATGGAAAAGCATTCGCATTGGATTCCAATATCGTTTCCGGAATGGAATCTTTGAAGGAATTCTCTTGGGAGAATCATAAGTCAACTTTGGTTCAGGCGTTCTTAACTCGAACCGGAGATAGCTTTAACGTAAATCAATTCTTAAACGAGATCAAATCAGGCAAATACGTATTGCCCGGTAACAACGGAACAACCGTACAAAAAGACGCTAAATTTTTAGGTAAAGATTTAACCGCGGCTCAACTTGCAGAGTTGGCCGAACAACTCAATTATTATGCGGATCAATCAACGATTCAAAACGTAAGTCTTGCGTCCGGACTCGACGCGTTTCTTTCCACTCAAGATCCGACTTTGAAAGCGGAGTTACAACAGAAAGCGGTCTCCGTAGGTTATCAAAGAATTTTAGCCTCTCTCAATCAGGGAGTGTTTTCGGACGTATCCTCTCTACCTGCAAGTCTTACCAACTTCGCGATCATTTCCAATTACAATGCGTTCTTAGCTTCCAAAACGAATTGGAACGCGAATAACGCGGCCGATAGAGATGCGGCTAAATCCGAGTATCTCTTGCGAGTGGGAGGAGATCACGGAGAAGCCGGGATTCTTTCCGACTACCTTTCGAATTATTCTTCCAGAAATTCTTCGTATTACTTACCCGATTTCTTAAAAGAAGCGGAAGTGCTTCAATCGTATTATTCCAGACAAGCAACCGATAATCTTCAACCGGACGATCTCACTTCTCTGACCACTTGGTTGCAGAATAAAAAATACGAACCGAGTTTAGTGCAGGCATTGAACAAGGCCGTTCGTATGGATACGATTCTTTCCAACTATTCGGGAGAGGACAGCACCGAATATTTGAACTATTCAAACTCCAAGCTCGCGGGCGGCTTGAGCGATGCGGAGAAGGAAGGATTCTTTCTCAATCAATCGGGCGCTTACAACCCGTTCGGAGATTTGAATCCCGCATCCGAGATTCAAACAAATCAGCTTCTGCGCGATTTTCAATTTAAGACCGGCTTCAAAGAATTGGCGGACACGTTTGATACGGACGGTTTGCGTTTAGCGAAGGCCAAGGCTCAGGCACAAAGGGATGAGAATACGGTCAAGTTCTCTTACGATTTGGTAAAAGGAAACATCATCGTAGAATCTTATTTAAGTTATTTGAATATAGGTCCAAAGGGTCAGCTTGAGCCGAGCCAAGATACTCAAATCACCAATCGACTCAGAGAACTTGAGTTTCAAGCGGAACACAGACTCGGTGGGTTTATGAATTTGGTTGAAGGTTACAAGAGTTTCGCGTTTGATCCGGATAAGGAAGATCAAAACCCTTCGATTCGAAGAGCCTTGGAGGATTTTTCAACCTCCGGTTATTCGGTTAGAGATGCGGCATACGCGAAGGATGGTTCCGGTAACTATACCTTCATGGCTGGAATCAACAATCTCAAGGGAATCATTGATAACTATGTGGACAACAACCTTCCGGGTCGTTCTGCCAATGAAGATCCTTATTCCGAATCGGGTAGCGCTAAGGGAAGTATGTCCGGTTCCGCAAGTGCAATCATTGATGCTGGAAAAAGTATCGGGATCATCACCAACATCAACAACACTCTCCAAGGTTTAACAGGAGACAACCTTACCAACAAACTTGCAGAGCAGTTAAAGACGGTTAAGGATAACTTTTTGGCGGCTGAGAATGCATTCGAAGACGCTCAAACCCAGTTAAATCAACAAAAGTTGAATGTGGACAATGCTCAGGCTTCTTATACGGCGAAACAAACTCAGGTTACGACTGCGTACGGAGCTTTTAACGCGGCTCAAGCCAATCTTTCCAATCTAAGCGCGGTTTACGATTACGCGGTTCTTGCGAATTATACTCAACATCAAAGTGATGCCAATGCCGATAGCACGGTGACGGTCGGAAAACCGATCGATCTCGCAAAACAACGATTAGATGCGGCGAACGATGCAGTGAACGCGAAACTCAAAGAGGTTCAGGATTTACAAACTCGAGTAAACAACCAAACCACACTCGCGTCCTTACAAGCGGACCCGAACGTAGCTCTGAACAAACAACAAACGGAAGAATGGGCGGAGAGAGCACTTCGATTCAGCCAAGCCGAGACCGTGATTAAGGATCGGATGCAAGAGTTGAAGAGTCAGGTCGCGGCGAAAAAAAGCGAACTGCAATCTGCCCTAAAAGGAGTATTTGTTCCGAACGTATTATTGAATGAAAATGGTTTGGATGGTCTGATTGATCCGAATACATCAAGTTACAAAAACTTAGAAACTAAGCTTCGTGGAGAATACTCGATTATGGAGGGGGTTCTCGGTGGTAAGATCGGTTTCTGGGACTTTGTAAACGGCGGAAGGGGAGATACAAATCCTCCACGATACGGCGGGGGATTAGCAAATCAATATCCCGATTACAATGTTCTTGGTTATATCCAAAGTTTGAATGGCGGCTCATCGTTAGCTTTAAATATGAAAGCCGCTCAAGATGGCTTTGATGGAATGTGGGTTTGGAATGCGGGAGTTTGGGGTGAATATTCCGCGGGCCTCCGTCTTCAGAATGGAACCTATGCTGATTACAACAATGCAATGTGGAACAAATTCAACCAAGACCAAGGTGCTCAGGCGCTTACGATCGCTCTTATGGGGTGGGGAAGTCTTGCAGTAGGTATCGCAGCAATCGGAAAAGCAAGTGCTTGGGCTACAGCACAGAACAATTTGAATGCGGCAATCAATACGGCCACTGTTAAAACCAACGAACTCAAGGCGCTTCAAGCGAAACTTAATTATTATACGGATATATCTACGGGAGATCAGCTAAAGAGTGTTCTTCTTGGAAATGGCTCTACCGATTCTTTGAATACGGGACTCAACGCATCGGATCTTGATTACCTTGTGGGCGCGAGTGGGAAGTTAACCGCTGACAGTTTGAAATGGAGTACCGGAAGCGGACAAGACCTGAACCTTGATCGGATCGCAGGTAAGAATGGAAATACGGTTGTACAAGAAAGTTATGTTCATGATGCATACGGTTTGTTGGTTCGTCAGGGGCAAACTGTACCCGGTGGTGCTAGCGCATCTTCGACCACATACAATAGCAACGGAATTTTAGTTTCTTTTATGACGAGCGCGGATCAGTTTTCTTCCGCACTTGCTGTCCTAGCAAAATCTCAATACCAAATCGAGAAGAGAGAATATTTCGCGGCTCAAGAAGCATACGTAGGCCCAGGTGGTCAGAAAGCGGATCAAAAGATGATCCTCGACGATCGCGAAGGTTTTTATTCGGGTCTCATTCAAACACTGAGCCAGAATACGGGTAAGAACATAGAGTACGAGATGTATCAAACCGTCGTCACGGATTATATGGGCGAAGGTCAGATCGTCGATCAACTCTATGAGATCAACGGGGATCAACAAAAACAAACTCAGCTAAAAGCCTGGGAACAAAAAGAAAAAGAATTCTATGATAAAAAGCAAGAATGGGTACAAAATATCGAATTCTTGCAGAATACGGGGAACGCACGTTTTAACGACATGCTCAGTTTGGTGAACAAAAACTGGGATGCATGGAGAACTGACTTTAACGCGAAACAAAAAGAAGGCGAACAAGCCCACATCGATGCGATTGCAAAAGCTCTAAAGGCAAAGGCTGATTGGGAAAAGGACGCCATTGCAAGTTTAAAAACCCAAGGTGATGGATACGAAATCCGAAGCGCTTACGATCAGATTCAGAATATTTTAAATTCTATGTCCGCGAGCCTGCCGACCGACGTCGGAATTGCGGCTAATGCGAACACGATTCTCAATCAGGTGTTGTTAAACAGACCTGCGGAGTTGGATGCGTCTCTTCTTCAACAAGGAGCGTATGCGAACGTTCAATTCTTTGTGGATCAACTTCAAAAAACGAAATTAGACGATTCTTCCATTAAGAATTTTGAAAGTCTTCGAAAGGAGATGGACGAATCTTCAAAAAAGGTGGTCGTTCTTCAGACGTTAGACAGCTTGTGGAGCTTGCCGGTCAGTTTTGAAGAAACAATCAACGGCGCGAACAAAGCATTATCGGAACAGCTGACTTCTCAACTTGCAAACGATGAATTTATTCCAGCGGGAGGCGGATACATTCGGAACGTGACTGGGCCTACTGGAAATACGGAAATGCAGGTTCTTCCAGGTTATAATCCGTATAAATATGTTAGACCTGATAAGTTGCCGACCTTGATGGACAGCAACAATAGGCCTTGGGATCTGACTGATTACAACGCGTTAACAAAGGACGGTGGTCCTACTACGGTCGAGCTTCAATCCATGGTAAAACTGGCTCGAGAAAAGATGACCCAGGATTTCAAAAAGACTTACGATCCTGAAAATACATCGAACCGAGAAGTTGCGGCGATCGCATTCGATCCGATGGCTCAAGCGAAAGTATTCCAATCGGCTCAGTCGGCGTTACAAAGACTTTTTACCGATCCTCAAACTGCATTAGAATTTTCTTTAGCGGATGATGAAAAGAAAGCGGCCATGAAGCAGTCTGCACTGGACTCGGGTTATTTGGTCGGACCTACCGAAGGTGGGGCTTTTGGGGATCATCACTTCATTCAATTCTATGGAATTCTAAAGCTCAAAGAAAAATACAACGAAACGAAACAACAGGGAGAAGCGTTTAAGAAGGACGTATTGACGCAAGGAGCTGGAGCGGTATTCGGTCCGAGCGCCGCCGCATTCGTATTCAAAAACAAGGATATTATTAACACGGGAATCGCGATTGCCGCAATGGCCGTAGCTGGACCTGCGGGAGCGATCGCTTATGCGGCTTTACAAGCGGCTAACGCGTATTCGTCGACTGGTAACCTTCAATCGGCAATAACCGCGTCAGTGGGTGGAGCGATTACTGGATATACAGGTGGAATGGTTAACGTAAACACGAGCTGGGATCCTGAGAATGGATTCGGCGTGAGTGGCGGAGCCTTCGGTCAGTCCGTTGGTTATTCAGAGCATGGAGGTTTTTCAGCAAGTGTAGGAATCAGTCTGAAAGAAACCGGAAGCGTGATGCAGGTGGTAGGAGCGGCGGTCGCGGCTTGGAAACCTGGAATTGGTCAGTCCATTATTGAAGCAGGGCAGGCTGTAGATAAGGCGATGAAGAATTGCACAGTATGTTCCCGTGTAAGCGTTGGTGTAAGCTACTCTGAACAAGGAGGATTTGGAGGAGCGATCGGTTACAAAAACGAGAATGGTATGACTCTCGGACTAAGTTATACTAAGGAAGGAGGAATTGGAGCGGCTGCGGGTATTGCAACCAGCGACGGTTACTCGTTTGGACTTAGTTATAGTAAATCAGAAGGTTATGGTGGCTATGCATCCTATACTCAGAGCGAGAAAGGAAAGGCAATAAATCAGACTGCTCTTACTTTCAATGAAAGGGATGGAGCTGGACTTAGCCATAAAACCTTCGGTGAATCTGAGAACGGAAACACTAAGAATAATACCTATTCAATTAGTCAAAGAGGTGGAATTAGTGCTGAATATGAGACCGAATCCGATCTTAAATTGTTGAAAGGGAAAGGAACAGGTTTAAGTGCAAACATCGGCTGGGATGGTACGGCAGATCTAAGTTTACAAGTAGGAAACTATACTGCTAATTACAATAGTTATGGTGGGTTTTCCGGTGTAGTACAGCAGAATTCGGGTTGGGATTCTATCATAGCGAGCAGTCAAGGTTCTTTGATGTCTCATATGGAGGACGTGAATAAGAACGTTGCTAAAGAGAGCTACGTGCTAAGCGAAGGAATGCGTCAGTATGTATCTAAGAACGGAATCGGAATGTCCGAGGAGCAATGGAATAAACTTTCTTCCAAAGAGAAAGAAACTCTGGTACAGCTAATTGCAAGTGGAACTCCGCAACACAAAACTCGAGATGAGGTGGATGAAAGATTCTTTGGATCGATCAGTGATTTTATGGATCAGTTGAACGGTCAGTTCTCAGATCATGCAGGTTGGATGGAAAAGGACCCGGAGTCAGGTGCAATGGTGTTCCGAGAAAGAACTTGTTTTGTCGCCGGGACGCTGATTCATACAAAAGATGGGCTCAAGAAGATTGAAGAAATTCAGGTAGGTGATGTGGTTCTTTCTAAGAGTGACGTATCTGGAGAAATGTCTCATCGAAGAGTCGTAAATACATTTGTTCGTCAAGCAGATGCAATTTACAAAGTATCCTTTGAAGATGGAACAGTTATAGAGACTACCTGGAGTCACCCTTTTAGAACCTTGAAAAAAGATTCGATTGGTCAAGAGTTCAGGATAGAAAACACCAAATGGACTCAGGCTCAGGATCTAGTTGAAGGTGATGCAACCTTGACCGCGGAAGGAGAAACACTGAGAGTTAATTCAATTGTCGTTGATCAAAGAGGGGATACTGTTTACAATTTTGAAGTTGAGATAGACCATACTTACTTTGTCGGGGAAGTCGGAGTCTGGGTGCATAATATAGATCCTTTTTATAAAACGGGACAAATTTATGGACCGCCCACATTAGATGAAATAAGTATTGATAATTCAACGACATGCATAGTTCAAAAATTGTGTAAGAAGTCCAGAACTGCACAAATGGCTGATTTGGAAGTAGCTAAAAGAAGTGGTTCGACTAACGCTCAAAATATCGGCGATGATGAATCAGTAAGCTATAAATTTCCTGAGGGTGCTACAGGTATTCGCCATTATGGATCAAATGGACCTTTTCATAAATATACTACAAAGGAAGTCGGAGAATATCTTTTAGATATGGGCAAAACGCTTTCTTCTCAAGGTGAATGGCTTTCATTAAATGACCTTAGTTTGCCTGGTGGGGCGAGCACTGGTTGGCATAAAGGACATAAGAATGGAATGAAAGCTGATATTAAAATGTTAGGTAATCGCCCTTACGAAAAAGTGGCCAATGTTATAGATGATCCTGCTTACAGTAGAGAGCGGACAACAGAATTTATTAAACTTATGGTTAATAAGGCAGAAGAAAAAGCTGACGTTCGCGTATCAAGTATTCTAACATATGATAGAAAGTTGGTTGAGACGCTTAACCCTTACTTTAGGCAAAAATATGGTCGAGATATTATGATATGGGATACTTCAAGAAGGGACGATGGATCCTATGTTCATGCTGATCACTTACATTTTGATTTTGAGAGAAAGTAATAGGGAAATTTCATATATATGAAAAAAATAATATTGTTAGTTATGATTTTGGAATCGCTAAATATCGTTTTTGCAGAAACTAGGAATATCGGTTTGAATGCGGCAATTAGAGAGACTAAAGATATTAGGAAAGAATTATCAATTTTGTTTAGGAAAAAATCTGTTGAATCTTTGAGGAAATACCTCGATGAAGATTTCAAATATTACGATGACATAAATTTTAGCTCGAAAGGCGGTAAGCCATATAAGAATATTATGGAAGTTAAAGATAAAATACCTTGGCTTGAATTGTCTCGTGTATTCGAAAATTATAATTCTTCTAGTTACTACGGAGGTGGAACAAGGAACGAATGGTTGATTTTACAAAGAATGGGTTCTTACACCAAAAAAAACGAAAACATCCGTATTCGACTTGAATTATCACCCGGGAGTACTGATTGGAAAATTGCGGAAATTAGTGTTCGTTGGGAGTAATTGGAGATTATATTCTGAAACTGTATTTACACTAAAAATATCTTCGCATGATAATCTCTATATTCTCTGCTTTATAATGCCATAATTTACCTCATTAAATTTCAATACATTTTGAAAAATTACGTTAAGTTCATAAAAATAAAAAATCCGACCTTAAAAAAAGACCGGGTTTTACCCTAACTAATTTTCTCAATCGTTAGTTATTGCTTATTGGCCGTATTGTACAGTTGCCTGTGCACCGTTTGAAATCTGAACCAAAATAACACAGGATCCTGGATCAACTTGATATTTGTTGTGGCAGTAATATTAGTTAAGCTTCCTGTAGTAATGGAATAATCCGTATTTAGTACAGCTACTGTACTGGTTACATTTAATGGGCAAAACTTTCTGATACAGAAAAGGAAGCTTTGGTTCAAACTATAGCGACTGGTAAAACTCAGCATTCGACAAGAAATGAGACCAGTGAAAGACTTTGGGGAGCCGTTACAGATTTTGCAGATCAGCTAAGTGGTAACTTTTCTTCTGACGCAGGTTGGATGGAGAAAGATCTAAAAACCGGTGAGATGGTATTCAAACAGAGAACTTGCTTTGTTGCTGGAACGTTAGTCCATACGAAGGATGGTCTGAAGAAGATCGAAGAAATTCAGGTTGGGGATGCGGTTATTTCTTGGAACGAAAAAACCGATGAACTTGAGTTTAACAGAGTAGTAGAAACATATATTCGAAAGACTGATAGAATATATAAACTTACTTACGAGAATGGTAGAGTGGTTGAAACGACCAGCACACATCCATTTTATATTGAAGATAAAGGTTGGGTAGAAGCATATAAGTTATTGATTGGTGATAAATCAGTTTTATCAAATGGCACAACTACCTCTATTGCTTCTATTCAGATTATTTCAGGTCAAGAAACTGTTTACAATTTTCAAGTAGAGAATGCTCATACTTACTTTGTAACTGAAGATGGTATATTGGTTCATAATGCAGGCTTAGGTTACAAGAAAACACTTTGGGATGGTAGTTCAGGGGAATATACTGGGAAACAACTGATTCTCGGAGCCAACAAAGTCTTAGGTTTCGATGTTTATGGTGGAAAAGAATATCAAGAACGCAGGCGTTCCGATGGAAGTTTAGAATATGTACATATCACTCAGGTCGAAGGTGATGACGGTAAGAAGTATGCCCATGAGCGGAGTTATCGGTGGGATACATCTGGTAATAGGTATGAAGATAATTATATATGGAGTGGTAATGGTCGAAATAGAAAGACTGATGGAGAAAAAACTGTGGGCGCGAATGGTTCCGTAATATATCATTCTGAAACGAAAACGAACGCCAAAGGTGAAGTAATCGGCAATAAACTTTATGGAGACAACGGATTGTTTACTTCCGGATATATCAGTCGAAGTGATTATCAGACACCGGATGGAAATGTGAGAAGATCAGAATTATATACTGCTACAACAACTAGACAAGGAGCGACGAATAATGTTTCTGTAAGTGTTACTAGAAATATGCATCAAAATGGTATTGATGGAAATTTTTACATGGGGGCCTATGATAGAACTTCTAATTATAATTCAACGAATGATTACGAAACCTATAGAATTTCGACACAGGAAGGTGCTTCTACTCAAAGATTGCCGAATGGATATTACCCGCCTGCACATATTAACGTAGTTAATGATCCGGTTCATAACGCGGCTTCCAGTTACTCAACAGGAATGTTAGATATGCCTTTTCATGGGGAAAGACATCTTGATAGGCATGATGCCATTGATGCATCGACGAATACTAAAGATATATTTAGTTCTAGACCCGGGCAAATAAGATTTAATGATAATGGTCGTAATGGGTTAGGAGTTAATTTTGAGGGAAGGGAGTCTCAATTGACATTACATACTTCAGGTAACGCTTCCTATATTTTTCCAGGACAAGTTGTGCGTGGTGGAGAATATTTGGGAAGGCGTGGTGGAATGATAAATTATGACGACCATTTGCATCAAGAATATAGGGGATCGAATGGTCAGTTGTTGAATACTAGACAAATAATGGATACATATAATGGTGGAAATTGTACCTCAAAGCCGGGCTATAATTATTGTAATTTTGTGCCGTGAGGAATGAGAAAAGTATGAAAAATTTATCCAAGAGTATTTTCGCTTTAATAAATTTGATGGTCATAAGTTTATATTCTTCAGTATCAGCCCATGGTAATGAAGGTAAAACATTTGAAGAATTGCTAAAAGAAAAAAAGATTCTGGATTCAGTTCCTCAAGAATTGCGTGGGATCTGGCGAGGTAAGATGATTTTTCAGCCAAGAGGCGATAAACAGGAGAGAGATGATACTATTGATATGTGCCAATATCCTATTAAATTTTTAATAAAAGAAAGATGGAAATCTTCGGATAAGTGGGAAATTTACTATGATTTTCATGCAATAAAAAGTTACAGATGGCTGACTGTTCGAGGCCGATCATTCTTCGATATAGATTTCGAACCATTTAAAAATGGAAGAGGTACGGCTTATAATTATCATTTGTCATATTATCCTAAATTAGAAATACTCACGGAAGAGAATTATGCGGATAATAATGAACTTCGATGGAAAATTGAATATAAGCGTTTACCTTGCCCAAACAAGAAACAATAAAAATGAGTCTCTTTAATTTGTCTGTTTGGAACAATATTTATATTTAACTAACGGTTTCTTACGAGAAAAGATAACTAATTTCTGAATAGAATGTTTTATTTGTGCTATACGAATTGGGAAGAGACTAATAAAATATTGATAATAACGCTATAAACCTTTCACGCAAATAAAAAAACCCGGTGTCTTTCGACCCGGGTTTTTCACTCGTAACAAAATGTCTCTTATTAATTTAACTGAAATCCACCAGTTCCATTATTTGCAGTTACTATAATCGTGTAGGCTCCTGCAACGTTAAATCTGATTTGCGCTGTGGTTGTAACCGTGGAAGATCCAGATACAAACGTATAATCTACACCAGCAACGGCAAGTGTACTAGAAGTGGAGAGGGGACAATTTCCTTTATACACTACGACCGAAAGCGTACCTGAATTTGCTGTAATCAATCCAAGGCTATTTACTGGTGCGGATGCAATTTGAATCGCTCCCAAACCAAGTGTACCAGTTGTCGTAAAGCTGATTGTTTGCCCTCCACCGTTTTGAGTTGCAGAGATGGAAGCAATCGGAAGCGTAACTCCGGATGATGTATATGCACAAGTGTTTCCGCCAGTAAGTGCTAAAAGCAGAGCAAGATTTGTAGTGCTATCGTCCTTATCGTCTTTTTTGCACACAGAAAGAAGGCTGATCAGAACGAGACAGACTCCAATTTTTTTAACTAATTTCATTTTAAAAATCTCCATGAATTTTAAAATATTACATCGATTTGGCGAAGGTTGGTCAAGTTTTTTTAATGTCGGATCTTTGTCTTTTTTGTAATGAGAAAATGCGAATCACTTTTAATTATTATTTGAATGGGATTGATTGAGAAAGATGAATCTCAGCTACACTCAAGTTTATGAAATCTATCTATCTCGGAAAATTCGGATCGTAATTTCCGATTATTTTTATTTAGAAAAATTCAAATTTTATGTCTGTCAAGAAAGTGAGAACGGATAAAAGCGAAATCGTAAATTCATTGCCAACGTTTGTTGGTAATTGCAGGCAACGATAAGAATCGCTTTGGATTTTTTGATTCGGAGTTTCTTGCATTTTAAATTATTTCTCTTTAATTTATTGTTTTTATCTTTTTTGTTCTTTGGAATTTACCTGCGCTCTATGAGTGCTTTCTTAAATAAAAACCTTAGAAGCATTGACTTCTTGGTTTTGGATGAAGTGGATAAAACCTAGGATATGTTCGGGTTTGATTACGGAGCGGCGCCGTACAACAAGAAAGAATCAAAGAAAATGATTCAGTTTTGAATTTATTTGAGAATAGTTACGTTCGTTTCATGTTTATTACTTTTTTAGGAGGTGGAAACATTTCATTATGAAATTTTTCAAACGACTAAATTTTTCGCAAGGTCACGATTGGGATCGATGCGGAGTCAAGTGATCGCGAAATCGGAAAATTCAACGCCTGTGAAAAACGCAACAACTTGACTGAAACGGAGAACTCGGCCCACAAATTCGGTCGAATTTTATTTCAGAGAAGGATCGGGCGCGGCAGAACCCTACATCAACCGAAAAGCAAACTTGCACAAGTCCCTTTGTGTTTCTCGCTTTCCAAACGAAACTCCGCGTCCACTAATCTTGAAAAATCTCTGCAGAGTTTGACTCCGAGTCCCGCGCCGCTTTCGTTTAACGTGCCGGGGGAAGAATAAGATTCCTTGGAAAAAACCTTTTCGAGTTCCTGAGGAGACATGCCTATACCTTCGTCGATGATCGAGATCAGTTGTTGATCCGAGATTACTTTCGCTTTTAGAAAAACGGTTCCGTTCGGTTTTGAAAACTTAAGCGCGTTGATAAAAAGATTCCTAACGATCACTTTGAAAATTTCGCGATCGCTGAATATTAGAATATTCTCATCTAAATCCATTTCGACACGAATACATTTCAGTTTGATAAAGTCGCTGTAGAGCGCGGTCAATTCTTCGATGATGGGAACGGGCGAAAAAGAACTTTTGCATACTGATATGTTTTTCGAATTCGCTTTGACCCAGTTCAATGTGTTGTCGATCAAGTCGATCGTAAGATAGGTTTGTATGTTTAACTTGGAGAGATACGGATAAAGATCCGTGGCGGAAATTTCTTCGTTTTTAAACAGGGAAATGAGCGAGATAATTTGGATCAAAGGAGTTCTTAAGTCGTGCGCGAGAATGGAAAGAAGTTGCGACTTAGTCGAATTGTTGTGAGCCAATTCGAGGTTCGAAGTTTCTAGGTCGTGGATATCTTGAAAGGCAACCGCGTTCAATTCTCCGAACTCGGTACTGCGAACGTGAAACCATCTTTCTCCGTTCGATTTGGTTCTGATTTTCGCCTTCATCGAAGTGCTGTGCCGGCCGCTGGTTCTTCCGTGATGAACTCCCGCCCACCAGTCCGTTTTTACTTCGCTTCTATAAACCTCGTCCGGGTAGGCTTGGAGAAACCAATCGTCCAAGGTGGGAATTTCCTGAATTTTATAACCGATCAATTCGCGGAAACTTCGATTGAGATAAAGGGTTTGAAAGTTGTCTTCTTTGACCTGTGAGAGCAAGACGGGGCAGGGGATAAATTCCACAAAACGTATTTTATCGCCGATGTTGTCTAAAGCTTCCTGAATCAATTCCATCTTTTAAAATCCGCATCCGATTCGAAAACGTTGTTCGAATCTTTCTAATATAAAGAATGTCTAATAGTATACTCTATGAATAAGATTCTCCAAATAAAAAAATAATTTCCTTGCCTAAAAACGAAATTCGATCTGTGTCAAAAGTTCGACGCAAATATGAAACGAACATACTTTACGATGGAAGCCTTAAGGAAGAACGAATCTTACAACCCGAGTATATGCTCGCATTTGTTTCTTCATTCTTCCCAAACACATTCAAAAATTATGATTCTTTTTTATTTCGGTTTCTCCGCGCGAAAAAACGAATCTTTGTAAGCGGAATATAAGTCCTTTGAAACGCCCTTCCGTTAAGATCCTGCCTCAGTGAAATTCCTCGTTCGAGGAAAAGCAAAACATAAAAAGGTGAAACTTATGAAGAGAATTTTAACGATTCTCATCGGTTCTTTCTTATTGGGAACCGTGGGAAATCTTTACGCAAGCAGAGGCGCGGTGGTAGAAAATCCGATCGACGTTTTCGAAAAATCTTTCGAGAATAAGGTTCTTTCCATTCAAAGAAAAACTCAGGTCAACGCGAACCTTCCGGTGCATCGGGCTCTTTTTTACGGAACCCACAACTCATACAACAGCAAGTCTTATGCGGGTCCGTTTTTTTCTTACGCGTTCCCGAATCAAAAATATTCCATCGGTGAACAACTTCGTTTAGGGGCGCGTTTTATCGAATTGGACATTCATTGGACTCTTGGCACACACGCTCGCAAAGAACTTCTTCTTTGTCACGGTCAGGACAGTCACGTGGGTTGTAACGTTTTCGACAGACCTTTTTACAAAGGTTTGGAGGAGGTTCGCGATTGGGTTTCCAATTCCGCAAACCGCAACGAAGTATTGGTTCTTTATATAGAAGATAAGATCGACGGTCATTCTTCGGAAGCCCTTCAAACGTTGAAGGACTATCTCGATCCTTGGTTGTATCGTTACTCCGGCAGTTGTTCGGACGTTCCTTCTCCCGAGAATATGCCGAAGTTGGGTGATATGGTCGCATCCAATAAAAGAATTCTTCTGATGAGCAACGGTTGTTACGATTCTCAGTGGAGCGGTTACTTTAAAAGAATTTTCTTCGGATCGACTACGAGCAGTCCGAAGGATTTTAAAGGTTATCCGGATTGTAATTACTCGAGAGCCACTTACAATTCTACGATGGTGCGTTTCTTCAACGATACCACGAACTACTTCGGTTTTTACGACGGTGTAAAAGAAAGCGGTTCATTCACAAACGCTAATATTGCTTCCATGCTTTCCTGCGAAGTCAACGTCTTTGGCATCGATCAATTCGATCCGGATTTTGCAAAACAAGCGATCTGGTCCTGGAACGCTTCCGAACCGAACAACTGGGCCGGAAATGAAAACTGCGCCGTTCTTTGGAGCAACGGAAGATGGAACGATCTCAACTGTAGCGCTTCGAATCGTTTCTCTTGTAAGGATTCTTCCGGTAATTGGTTCGTTACTTCCGGTAGCGGTTCCTGGGGATCCGGAAACGCTCAGTGTTCTTCCGAAACCGCAGGTCGCTTTAAATTTTCAGCGCCGCTGACTCCTTACGAAAACAAAAAACTTTTGGAAGCTAAGAACTCGGTCGGAGCCGGCGATCTTTGGATCAATCTAACCGATCAATATTCGGAAGGGAATTGGGTTCCAGGCAACTGATAAATCGCACGTCACTCTTTTAAAAATCTATTCCCGGGACGGATGAGAATCCGTCCTTTTTTTTATTCTCATCGTTTCTTGAAGCCTTTCGGCTTTTTAAACCGAACATAAATAATTGATTTAGAGGATAAAAATAGATGGAAAATTATTATTTTTATGACAGTCTGATGACCTAAATTTCAGGATTTAAGCGAAATCGCTCTTCAAATAAACTCGATGATACCGGATACGATTGAAACCAAGGAGGACACTCTACGTCGTTTTAACAGGGAGCTGATGTCCTTGGCAAAAAATCCCGTGATCGACAGCGGAGATTTAAACGCGGCGTTACACGTTCTTACCGAAGCCATTTCAAGGGCGTTGAACTGCGAACGATGTAGCATCTGGTTTTATAAGGAAGTTAAAATTTCCATCCAATGCCTCGATCTTTTTATTCTCTCCGAAAATTCTCATAACTCCGGAATGGAATTGTTCCAAAAAGATTTTCCCCATTATTTCGAAGTGCTTCAAAGTCAAAGATTGATCATCGCCGACGACGCGGTGAACGACGAAAGCACTCGCGAGTTCGCTCAAAATTATCTGATCCCTTTGAACATCTCCTCGATGCTCGACGCGCCGATCCTCATGGACGGCAAACTTCTCGGAATCATCTGCAACGAACAAGTCGGTCAAAAACGTTTCTGGACTTTGGAAGAACAAACATTCGTGGGTTCGCTCGCGGATATGATCCCGAGAATCTTTCAAGCCGTGGAAAGAAAGAAGGCCCAAGACGAATTAAAAAAAGCGAATGAACGTCTCGAACACACCGTGAAGGCAAGAACGAGAATCATTCTGAATCAAAAGGAAGAATTGGAACATCAGATCAAGATGGCCAAACGGATTCAAGGCGCGCTTCTTCCTTCCGTTCTTCCCAAATCACCATACTTGGATCTGCAATATCTTTATACTCCGATGATGGAACTCGGAGGCGACTTCGTGGATTTTCTCTACGACGAGGAGAATCATACTCTCGGATTTTTTATCTGCGACGTTTCCGGTCACGGTGTTTCGGCGGCGCTTCTCGCTTCCATGGTCAAGATGTCCTATTCCAATTGGAGATATTATATTCAAGATCCCGAATATGGTTTGACTCAAATCTACGAATCCCTTTTCGGAAAATTCGCGGGTCATTTTATCACTGCCGTTCTCGGAACGCTGAACGTCAAAACCGGGGAAGGGAGAATGACGAATGCGGGTCATTGTCCTCCCGTGTTGTTGAAAAACGGCAAAAAACCCCAGGTATTCAATCGAACCGGCGCGTTGCTCACCGATCTGATTCCGCTCAAACTCGAAACGATTCCGTTTCACTTGGACGCGGGCGACCGACTTGTGCTGTATACGGACGGAATCATAGAAGCATTTAACGAAAGTAAGGAGATGTTCACCGAGGAACGTTTTCTTGCGCTTTTGGATTCCAGCGAAAACAAAACGTTAAACGAACTCTGCGAAACCGTATTCTCCGAAGTAAATCGTTTTATGGGAACCGCCCACGACGGATTTATGGACGATCTTACGATTCTCGCTCTCGAAAGAAGAATTCCTTTTTCCTAATAAACCGAAACGTCTTTTTCGGTTTATTTTCCGGCGTCGGCCGCGAAGCAAAACCCCCGGATCGAATTCTAAAAGCATTGTCAAAAAAAATAGTCGGTATAGAAGTGTAAACGTCATTCCGGGGGAATACGACTTTATGAAAGTTGCCGCAACTTATTCTTTATTATTGGCCGAAGACGACGAAAGCAACGCGGAACTTTTGATCCGCCATCTGGAAAGATACAACTTCGACGTGGATCACGTGGTCGACGGGATCGCCGCGGAAATCAAACTGAGAAAGACGCGTTATGACCTCATTCTTACGGACAACCGTATGCCGAAGTTGAGCGGTTTGGATCTTTTGGAAAGAATTCCGGAAACCAATCGTACAACTCCGATCATCTTTCTTACCGTAAGCAACGAAAGAGATACGATCATTCAAGCGGCTCATAATAAAAGACTCGTCGCTTATCTTTTGAAACCGATCGATACGCACGTGTTGCTTGAAAAAATCTGCAACGCTCTCGGAATCGCGTTGGATTCTTTGATCGATAAAAAGGCTTATCCGTTCGAAATTCTTCCGTTTGTAGGAGCGGATCAGGGAGTAGGCGTTGGAATCGAACTGAAAGGGTGTCCTTACGGCAAAAGCGTCGAAAAGCTCGTTCAAGAAATTTCTTTTTTCCTAAAGGAACTTCCTTCTCTCAGAAGCGTCCTGATCAAAGTGAATCCCGAATTCTTTTATTTTAAGAACGGCGGACAATTACTTTCCAATCTTCGCGATCGTTTGGCGATCAAATACGAAATCAGAAAAGAAGACATCATCATTCAGGCAGAACATTAATCCGAACTTCCTTTCAAACTTCCGTAAAAAAATTGGAACCTCGTTTTTAGCTTTTGGTCAGAGGTTTAGAAAATGGGAGGAATCCAATGAAAGGATTTTTAAAAGTTTCCGGTCTGATTCTTGTAGCGGCCGCATTGTTTGCGGGGGGTTGTAGATATTACAAATCTCCCGAAAAAAGAGCTGAGTTTGTGGTTAAGAAAATCACTTCGGAACTGGATCTGAACGATTCTCAAAAACAAATTCTCAACCGCATCAAGGACGAAGTTCTTGCTAAAAGAAAAGATCTGAAATTGCAAGGACCGAGAATTCCCGCCGAAGCGCTTGCCGAATTTCGTCAGCCCGCTTTGGATGAGAAAAAAATAAACAAGTCGTTCGAACTTGAGATGAACAAGATGACTGAGATGAGAACATTCATGACTAAAAAAGCGATCGAGTTTCATGCGGTTCTTACTCCGGAACAAAGAAATAAACTAGTGGATTTGATTACAGAGTTTCAACAGAAACACCGTCATCATGATGACTGAAAACGAATTTACAGAAATCGTTAGTTCCACTCGGGACATTGTCCTCTCTGCGATAGAAAAAAATCTCGCAGAGAGGTTTTCTTACGCAATCGACGACGTTGCTCAAGAAACCTATTTTCGCGCGTACAAAGCATTGAAGAAGGATCAGTTTCGTAAAGAATCAAAACTGAGTACTTGGTTGTACGCGATCGCCAGAAACGAATCCTTGAGAATGAACGATAAACTGCGAAGAGAAGAAGAGCGCGCGGAGAAACTGGCCAAGTCGAAAAAAGAGGAAGACTTCCTTACGGGCCATTCTAACGTGAACGGAAATTCGAAATATTCCGAACAGAATTCTCAGGAAGTGATCGGGATGTTGCGCTCTCTTTTAATAAAAATTCCCGATAAATACAGAAGGGTTCTCGAATTCTATCTTGCGGGTTATTCCGAAAAACAAATCGCGGAAACGATGGGTGTAAAACCCGGAACCGTCAAGTCGAGAGCGGCCAGAGGAAAAGAGATGATGAAACGAGTCGGAGCTAAGGAGAAATTTTATGACTAATAAGAACACTTCTCCTATGAAGGGAGAGATCCTAAAAAGAAAAAAGGATCAGGATTGGATCAAAAATATCTCGTCGAACGTGATTCGAAGAGATAAAAAAGAGACGAGAAACAAACGTATGTTAGGCGCTTCTCTCGTTTTGTTTTTGGGACTGAGCGCGTATGCGGGTTTTTGGTTTCAAGAGTCCGACATGGACATGAGGGATTCCGATCTTTTGAGCATCGGAGTTTTTGAGGAGTTGGAAAGCGCGCTGAATAAATGATCGGCGCGTTTTCGTAAGATTACTTTTCGAAATTTCCGGAAGGATCTCGGATGATTTTTTCCTCCGGCCATTCGCTCGGGAACGTATAACCGGGACCTTTGACGTATTTCTGAATTTCCCAGATTTTCTTTCCTTGAGAATCGAAATAAACTCTGTGTTCCATCAACGATCCGTTCACCGCTCCGCCTTCCGCAAAAATAAAACGTAATACGTTCCGATCGTCGTAATAATACGACGCGATCAGATTCGAATCCTCCGATCCCGCTTCTTCCACGTATTTGCGGATTTGATTTCGATTTTTCTTATAGATCGTTTTTAAGATCGGTGAATCCGGTTCGAACGTTTTCTTTTGCGCGCTCAATCTTTTTTCCCGGATCTCCTTTTCGATCGTATCATATAGTTTACGGATTTCTAATATGGAAGGATGTTGCATCCAGTTTTTACGATGGATCTCTTCCGCGAGAATTGCGAACGGCGTCGTCCATAAAACCAAAAGTAAAACGAAACGAATCATCGTATTTTCACCCCTTCCGTGATTCCCTCTCCCGGAAACAAAATCACTTCATCGTTTTCGGAAAGGCCTTCGCCGATCAACGCGTTATCTCCGCTTCTCGCCTCTAAAGTAACTTTCGTTTTTTGCGCCTTATTCTTCGTTACCCGAAACACGAACCAATCCTCTCCTTCGCGAAACAAGGCGGCGGTCGGCGCGATGATTCGATTCTCCTTTTTTTCGCTTACGATTTTACAGCGAACTTGAAACCCTTCTCCCATTTCCGAAGGCGGATTAAAATCCACGATGGCTCGTACTCTTTGTTCTTCCACGCCTAAGGAGGAAATTTTCGTAAACGCCGCGGGTTCCACAAGTTTGAGTTTGCCTTCGAGTTTTTCTCCGCCCCATCCTTCGATTTCGACCGAGTTGCCCGGATGAAGATGAACCGCTTCTTGTGTGAGAACTTCGACCGCGATTTCCATCTGATCGGTGTTTCCCACTTCGAGAAGAGGGCCTCCCATTTCGATCGGACCTTCGCTTTCTCTGAGAACTTTTAGCACCTTACCGTTGATAGGCGACGTCACCGATCGATCGTAATCCCATTTGACGACCGCGAGTAATTCTCCCTTTTTTACGGATTCTCCCGCGTGTTTGTGAATTCTTTTTAATACTCCGCTTACGGGAGAATAGATCGTGAACTTCTCTTGAACCCTCGTGATTCCTTCCTCTTCGACGATTTGTTGATACGTTCCTCGAATCACCTTTGCGGTTTCCGAAACGACCGGTTTGGGTCTGAGTAAGAACCATATGAAGAAGATCACGATCAGAACGATCGCGCCGATTCTGAACCTTCGATCCGAGAAGATTTTTTTGAACGTTTCTTTTGAATCCATGATTATTCCCTGATCTTCAATACGCTGAGAAGATCCATCGTTTTTATCTTAGAATAGAGTATGACGTAGCTTACAACCGCCGTTCCCAAGGTCGTAAAAATCGCGATGACATAGGTTCGATAGGAGATGATCAAAGGAATTTTGAAACCTTCCGTTTCGACCGTGTTCATCAGAAGATAGGCGCAAGAGTAACCCAATACACATCCGATCGGTAAGGACGCGAGAATTTCGAAACCCAATTCTCCGGCGAGGATGCGAAACACTTCTTCTTTAGTAAATCCTAATATTCTTAAACTGCCGAGTTCGAAAATTCTTTCCGAAAGCGAGATCATAGCCGTATTGTAGACGACTCCGATCGAAATTACCGCCGCAAATATGAATAAAACCACCGTGGTTGCGAGCGTGCTTCTCGACATCGTATCCGAAAAAACTTTCAGACTTCCTTCTCTTGTGGAGATGCCCGAGATTTTCGGAACTTCCTTCAGTCTTGAAAGAAGTTTGGATTCTTCCTTTGCGTCCGTTCGAAGCGCGACGAGGTTTATACTTTCGCCTTCTCCGAGAAGTCGGTTTACTGCGACAAGATCCATATACGCGCCTTGGCCCAATAATTCTTCCACAAGTCCGTCGACTCGAACGGAAATCTTTCTTCGATTTCCTTCGAGGACTTCCATTTGTATCTGCGAGCCCGTTTTGATTCCGAGTTTTTCGGCGACGTTCGCGTTTAAAAAAATTCCGGAACTCGGAGGAGTGAGAATGTTTCTTTTTTTTCCAACGAGTCTTCTGAGTTTTGCGTCGCTCGGAATTCCTTGTAAGGAAATTTCTTTGGAGAGATGACCGACTCGGATTCGAATCGGAATCATTCTATAACCTTCGGCGGAAAGAACTCCCGGATCGTTTTTGAATTCGTCCACCGCCGTTTTGGAAACCGGTCCTAAAAAGGAAACGGTTACCGATTCTCTTTGCAAAAGATTGAATTGAATTTCGATCATCGCGTTGACCGCGTCCGTGGAAAACATTCCCAATACCATGATCATTACGGATGTGGAAATTCCAAGGATCGAAATCAAGGTTCTTGCGGGACGTCTCGTCAAGTTTCTAAGAATCATCCTGGATTGAGTGGAAAGAAATTTCGTATAGGTTTCGATCGGATTCTTTTTAAAGCTCGCTGGAACGGGAGGTCGCATCGCTTGCGCAGGGTCTAATTTAAGAATTTTGAATATAGAATACGAGGTTCCCAGAGCTCCGGAAAAAATTCCGATGGCGATTCCGATCAAGGCCAAAGAAGGATCGAATCGAAAATTCAAATGTGGAAATCGGTAGTACTCCGAATAAAGATCCGTCATCGCGCCTCCGAGCCAAAAACCGATCATCACGCCGAGAATGGACCCGAGCCCGCTGATTACGGATATGATCTTGAGGTAATGACCCGCGATTTCCATATCAGAATATCCTAATGCTTTGAGCGTCGCGATCTGTTCGCGTTCCTGCGCGATGATCCGAGTGGAAACGATGTGTAAAAGAAAGGCCGCGACTCCCAAAAAAATCATGGGAAGAGTATAAGCCATCGTCTTCAGTTGTTTGAACTCGTCCCTCAAAAAAGAATGGGAAGGAAGTTTATCCCGATCATAGGCTCCGAATCCTCCATAGGGTTCGAGAATCTGATCCATTCTTTTTAAGACGGAAGTTCTTTTGGCTTCGGGTGCGAACGTAAACACGACATCGTTGAACGCTCCGATCATCCCGAAGGCGTTTTCCATTCCTTTACGATCCATCCAAAGAATTCCGAAATGTTTGTCGTCCGGAAGCGGGTTCGTTCCTCGAAAGATATAAACGTATTCGGGCGATAACGCGATTCCGACCACAGTGAGGATTCTTTTTTCACCCTCCAGAATTCCTACGATCTTGTTTCCGGGAACGAGTTTGTTGGAGATCGCAAAGGCTTCGCTTAACAAAACCTCCGATTCTCCTTTGGGAAGTCTGCCCGATCTAAGATAGGGAACGTTGATTCCGTCGGTCAGGGAAACGAACCTTCCCGAGGTGGGTAAGGTTTCATTCGGAATATCTAATACCGCTTCGTGAACGATTCTCGTGCGCGCCGCGCCGAGTCCGGGTATGTCGGAAAGATCTTTCAAGACCGATTCGGGAGCGCGCTTTAAGGAGACAAATCCCTGCGCGAAATAAGAGGATGCGTAGAATTTTTCCCGCGCGGAAAACAAAGAATCATACGCGCTTCTCGAAGCGATAAAAATTCCGACTCCGGCCGCGACGACCAAAGCGATCGTGATCCCTTGTGTCTTCAAGGTTTTCATTTCCCGAAACACTTTTCGATCGAGAATTTTCACCAGTTCAATTCTCCCGATCTTTTTTTACGGGAATTCTTTTTGTTCGAGATCACGGAACCGTCCCGCATCTCGACGACACGATCGGCCATCTGCGCGATGATCGCGTTATGCGTGATTACAACGGTAGTCGTTCCGAGCTCCGAGTTCACTTTTGAAATCGCGTCGAGTACGATTCTCCCCGTTTTAAAATCCAAGGCGCCCGTGGGTTCGTCGCAAAGAAGAACGTTCGGTTTTTTGGCGATGGCTCTTGCGATCGCGACCCTTTGTTGTTCTCCTCCGGATAACTGAGCGGGAAAATGATCCTTTCTTTCCAAAAGATCCACGAGCCCCAACGCTTCTTCGGCGTTCATCGGATCGGAACTCAACTCGGTTACGAGAGAAACGTTTTCCAAAGCGGTTAGACTCGGAATTAGATTATAAAATTGGAATACGAATCCGATATGATTTCTCCGGTAAAGAGTGAGGTTCGTATCGTCCGAAGAGAATAGGTCTTGATCTTGGAATTTTACGGTTCCCGACGTGGGTGTATCCAATCCGCCGAGAATATTCAAAAGAGTGGATTTGCCCGAACCGGAAGGCCCTAAAAGAACTACGAATTCTCCCGAATTCAATTCAAGATCCACCGAGTGAAGCGCGGGAACTTCGACTTCGCCCATCTTGTATATCTTTCCGATGTTGCGGGCTTGAAATACGATCTCGGATTTTTTCCGTTTTTGGGTCATCGTCGGGGCCAAGATGATCCTTTTTAGGAAAGAGAAAAGAAAAATAATTTCTTTCAAAATTGATTTCGATCATAAGAATTTTGTTTTGTAATCCTGGATTCGGTCAGAATATTCTTTCCTTATGCCGCCGATCGGTCCTCCGCACCCTCATCCGGGTTTGCCCATTCCCGAGATTTCGTTTACGATCACTTTTTTTTCCATCTGTATTCTTTGGTTTAAAAGAAACCGATTTTCATTCGATCGATGGTTCGTCTTTTTTCTTTTGGCCCTGAGTTGTCTGCACTTGGCGCATCTGCTTCGAAGAGGTTTTGGAAAGGCCTATTTCGATTTTTTTCATATTCCTCAGCTTTTGTTCGGGCCTTTGTTCTTTTTGTATCTGAAGGACATTCTCGGGATCGGAATTAAAAAGAAGGTCTGGATTCATTTTGTTCCCTATCTGATTTTTACCGCGTTGTTTTTGATTTTAAAAATTCTCCCCGATACGGACCCGATCTATTCTTTGTTTTTCGGGCGGGAAGGTTGGGGCCTGAGAATCTCCACATTCGTTTCTTTGATCGGTTATTCTATATTCAGTTATTGGAATGTTTATCGGGTGGAAAGGGAGAATGTGGATCCGGTTCTTGAATCTCTACAATGGACTTGGCTCAAAATTTTGATCGTCCTGGTTCTTGTGATCGTTACGTATCACGGTGTTTCTTATTTTTGGAACGACGGTCCTCCGCCTCTACCGCGCGCGGAGTTGGGAGGTCCGCCGCCCGAAGGTCCACCACCGCCGCGGCACGGGATTCCTTCGATCCGAGGTTGGGACGTTCTTGTGTTTACGATTCTATTCTCCCTTTTTGGAATCCGTCAGAGTATGATTCATTCCGCGTGGTTGCTCGGACAAAACTTCTCTTCCGATCTTGTCAAAAAAAGAAAGTATGAACGTTCCGGTTTGGAAGAAGGAAGGCTTAAGAATTACGTTCAAATCGTTCAGGAACATATGAAGACGGACAAACCCTATCTCGACAGCGAATTCTCCCTCGATCATTTGGCGGATCGTTTGAATTTTCCAAGGGCGCATATCACCCAGGCTCTGAGCGAGATTTTGGAAACAAATTTTTACAACTTTGTGAACGAATATAGAGTGAACGAATTCATTCGGCTTGTGGATTCTTCCCATGAAGAAAAAATCGCCGTTCTGAGTTTGGCCTTTGACGCCGGGTTTAATTCCAAGTCCACGTTCAATCAGTCCTTTAAAAGAATTACGGGAACGACTCCGTCCCTGTATTTAGCCGAAAAAAAACAAAAAAAAGAGTCTTAGCCGATTTGTTCGGTCGACGATTTTCGTCCCTTGCCTTATACTCAGGTGCCATTCAAAAGGGCGTTCGCATGTCCGGACGTTCGAAAAAAAAAGGAGAAAATATGATTCAAAAAGCGATTCTAATATTACTGATCACGACCTCATTCGTAGTCTGCAAAAAGGATTCCAACAGCAATGACGATCTTACGATCGCTTCTCTGGGGCTGATCGCGGCTACCGGATTTTGCAACGGAACTCTTGCGACGACCGGAACCACCGTTTCTAAAAGTAGCGCGACCGTGGATTCCACTTCCGGTTGTGTGACCGGCGTGACGACTTGTATGGATACCGCTCTTCCGTCTTGGATCAAGAATAACTTCAAATGTTCCACGGCTTTCGTTTCCGGTTCGAGCTACGTATTCAAATCTCAGAATGTTCCGAACACGAAAAGTTATTACTACGGCACGACTTCTCCTTTGTACGAGGCTCTTCCGAGCGGTAATACTCCTGCGGGGACCAACTCGATCAGCGCTCAAAAACTGGTTTATGTAATTCCTTCCACTCCGGCTAAAGGAACGGGAACTGTGAGCACACAAGGCGGACTTGTGGCGATCGGAATCACCGTGAACGGTCTTGCAATCTTCAACAACGCCGCGGCTCCTCCGGACAATCTTTCCGTTGAGGCGATGACATTCGACAACTTCGGAGGTCACCCGCAGAATCAAGGGGTTTATCACCACCACGCCGCAGTTACGAAGGTCAGTAACAACGACGCGAACTTGATCGGAATCATCTTGGACGGTTACGCGGTTTATGGTGAAAAATGTGATAACGGAACCTCGGCGACTGGAGACGATTTTACTCCGACCTTGGATTCTCTCCACGGTCATACCGCGGTAACGACTCACTTTTCAACTCCGACCTATCACTATCACTACGTATTGGATTCGACCGCAACGATCAAGACTCTGATGGGTTCTTATTTTTACGGTGTCATCGGAAGTGTTTCCAACTAAATCTCTTTTCGTCCTTTCGATTTTCTTGACGGTCGTTTTCACGAGCGGCTGTCAAGAAGGGGAAACGATCGATCAAACGGACCCGAACCTGATTGAATTTCAGGATCGGGTTTTTTATAAACAAAAACCGTTCACCGGTTTTCTGAAGAATGAAATTCCCGCGTTAGGCGAAATTCAAACGACTCAGTTTAAGAATGGATTCGCCGATGGAGAATTCATTTCCAAAAACAGGGAAGGTTTCGTTTTAGAAAAACGGTTCTTCAAAAAAGGTTTGAAGGAAGGGATTCACAGATCCTGGTTTCCGAACGGAAACAACCGGATGTATTCCGAATTTCGTTCCGGTAAATATATAAACGATCGTTGGGAATGGTACGATAACAACAAACCCTATCTTTACGAGAAGTTCGACGAAGACGGAAAGTTGATCGTCGCCAAAAAATGGAATCGACACGGACAGATTTACATGAACACCGTGATTGCGGCCGACGGAAGTTCCGTGGGTTTGCCGGGAAGTAAAATCTGCGAGCCGATTCGAAAGACGGAATCATTTAGATGAAAAGAATTATGAAATTAGTATATTCTATTTTACTGTTATTATTTGTCGTTGCCTGCGGGGAAAAACAGGAAAAATTCTATCCGGAGCTTACGTATTCGTCCGCGCCGAAGGCGGGAATTCTTCCTTATTTTAAAAGCGAAGTGATGGACCCTTTTTGGCCCGAAGAAAACGGAAAACTTCCCGAGGATCTCAAAAAAGTTCCGGAGTTTTCTTTGGTTTCTCACGAAAATCGGGAATTCAACAACCGCGATCTCAGAGACAAATACACGTTAGTCGTCTTCTTTTACGCGAAGTGTAAGGGGATTTGTCCGATGATCACCCGAAACATGATGAATTTTATTCCCAAGATCGAAGATCAATCGGATCTTCAGATCGTTTCCATTTCGGTGAACCCCGAACTCGATACCGTGGATATTCTTAAGAAATTCAGAAATCAGTATAAAATCAGTCAGGGCAACTGGGTTTTTCTTACGGGTCAAAAGAAAACGATCTACAACATGGCGCGGAATCAATTCGGCGCGGACATAAAGGTCATTCAGGGAAAGGACGATCTCAACGATTTCGTTCATACCGAAAACGTTTATCTTTTGGATAAGAAGAATTATCTGCGCGGTGTTTATCGCGCAAAGGGTTCGGGTGATTTGGAAAGATTGAAAGTGGAGTTGAACACTTTGCGGGAATCCGATCGGAAAAATCTTTCGATGATGCAGTAAGTTTTGATTTCGATAAAAAATAGAATTCTTCCCATTCTAATCAAAAAAAATCCTTAAAACCGTTCCGCGCGATTCTTTTCAAGAACCGTTTCCAACGAGGGAGAATTTTCCCCTCGCAGGAGTCAGAAGAATGAAAAACTTAGCGCATATCATTCTGGATGGAAATTTAACTTCCGATCCGGAAATCAAAACACTCGGTAACGGCAAAAGCGTCGCGACCTTTACTTTGGCGGTCAATCACGACTATAAATCCACGCCCGAAGAGCCGGGCGACGTTTCGTTTGTAGACATTGAAATTTGGGAACGTCAGGCGGTCAACGCGCACGAATACTTAAAAAAAGGAAAGAAGGCCACCGTCATCGGAGAACTTCGTCAGGATCGGTGGAAGGCTCAAGACGGAAGCAATCGAAGCAGAATGAAAGTGGTCGGTCATACCGTGAGGTTCGACGGTCTTCCGAGCAGAAAAGAAAGAGAGGCCGCGTAACAAAGCGAGTTAACGTAGAAAAGCGAAGTTGCGCAAAAAATCGTAAAAGGACTCGAAGGAGAATCGAATGTTTCTCCTTCGAGTCCGGCTGATTCTAAACTTTGTTTTAAAACTTAGGATTTTTCCATCGGCTCCAAAAAAAGGACGAAGGAAACGCGATCAAATACATGATAAAACCATAAAGTAGAATCGAGATCAAAACCTTCGGATCGCCGGATTGTTCCTGTGCGAGCAGAAGCGCCAAAGAAAGATTACGGATTCCGCTCACGATTCCGATGCTTCTTCTGTCCTCGGGTTTTTCACGAAAGAGATAAAGTCCGCTCGTAAAGGACGCGCCGATCAAAAGAAACAAAACTGCCCAAACCGGAATTCCGAATTCCAAAATTTCCCGCCAATATTTGAAGCCGAGATAAAAAATGGAGAATGCCAGAGCTACATTACTGATTCTTAATAGATAGGGAAGGATTCTCAGCGCGAGTTTTTCTTTTTTTCTACGAAGCCAAATTCCGATTGCGAGCGGAAATCCGAAAAAGACGAGTCCGATCGTCAAAAGTTTCGGAAGGGAGGAGAAGGTTTGTCCGATTTCCGAAAACGAACTTCCGGAATAAAAAGTTAGTAAAAGCGGCGCTGTAAAAAGGCTTATAAAATTCAAAAGGCCGAGTAGAACCGCTCCGGTCGCGGGAGCTCCTTTCGCTTTGAGAATAAAAAGTCCCGCCGAGGCTCCTCCTCCGGAAGAGGCGCTGAGAAAAATTCCCAAGCTGACCGCGTAGGAAAGCGAGAAGGTTTTACAAAGTAAAAACGCAAGAATTGGTAGGGCGATTAGGTTGAGTAAACAAACCCCGAAGCCGGTGAGCGCGGTTTTTCGAATCGAATTCAATTGTTCCGGAATCAATTCCAATCCGAGGGAACTCATCGAGGAAAGCGCAAGTAGGATGAGAGCGGCTTCTAACATGTTTTTGTAAGATTCTTATGTTCCTTAAAATTGCAATCAAAGATGATCTTCGGAGCGATTTAGCAGTCCAAGAAAGTGAAGGAGTTCCTACATTTTTCGAAGAGGTTGGGGAGCTTTGTGGTAATTGTTAAAAACGAAGGAGTTCCTACAACGGTTGTGACGACAAATTCTCCATTTCCAATGGACTGGAGTCGAATTTCCAAAACCTTGGTTATAGGAGTTCCTACATTTCCAAAAACGTTATGAGTTCTCGCAAAATTACGATCTTACAAATTCAAGAACCGAGCCGCTCGATTTCGTCTTTAACACGAATCCTCGAAGAAGAATTACCCAGCTACAGAAATCAACTTCCACAAGGTTCCAAAGAAGAAGTGGACTGCGACGAGGACACGGTATTATTTCTTCATCCGGGATTCAAACCGTTGAACTTCGAGAAAACGCGGGAACTCCTCGAACTCCCCGAAAACGAAATGATACCAGTGATCGCGGTCGATTCCAAAGGCCAAATTCTCATGCAGGCGTTCGGAAACAAAGAAAGTCAAAGACTGACTTTGGAAACCGGGTTCGCCCATTACTTCAGCCGATCCAGAAATCAACTCTGGAAAAAAGGGGACACCTCGGGTCACACTCAAAAAATTCTCGAGATTCTCGCTCCAGCCGATCGTAGTTTTCTGGTCTATCGAGTGGAACAGGAAGTGGCCGCCTGCCACGAAGGCTACTACAGTTGTTTTTTTAGGGAAAGAACTCCCGGGGGAGAATGGAAACTACTTCCGGTGCCCCGAAATTTTCTTCCAGAAAAGAATTAAAATTACATTCTGACCCTGGATCGATTTGGAAATCCGCCGAAGGATTGATAGACGAAGGAGTTCCTACACTATTTAGGAAAGAAACGAAATTATGAATCTTAAGAAACTTTTAATTTTTACAGGACTCGCACTTGGAGTCTTACTTTTGATCGGGATCACCACCTTCTTCGTCGTAGACGAACTCAAAGGCGGCGCGGTAGGATCCGGTCAGACTAAAATCGATCTTCTCATCGAATCCGGCGACACACCCGGAAAGATCGTGGAAACTCTTTCCACACACGGAATGATCAAGTCCACGAAATACTTTCTTTACTTGGTTCGTTTTACTCGAAGCGCTGGAAAGATCAAACAAGGTCTTTACGAGATCAACGATGGAATGGATTCGAGAAAAATTCTTCAGGTGATCACCGAAGGAAAAGTCAAACTCGTAAACTTCACGATTCCCGAAGGTTATAACAACCGTCAGATCGGAGATCTTCTCGCATCCAAAAAGATCATATCCAAACGTCAGGATTTTCTTTTGGCCGCGAGCGAACCCGAGCTCTTAAGAGAATTTAAAATCCCCGCGTCTTCCGCGGAAGGATATTTATTTCCGGAAACATACAGCGTTCCGATCAATTTTCCGGTGGATAAAATCGTAAGAATGATGATCAAAAGATTCTACGTTCGATCCTCCAAGATCGATAAGGTTAAGAATCTTTCACCTGCTGAACTTCATAAATTCGTAATTCTCGCTTCGGTCGTCGAAAGAGAAGCGAAACGAAACGAGGAACGACCGTTGATGGCGGGCGTTTTCAACAATCGTCTCAAACGAGATATGCCGCTCGAATCTTGTGCCACGATTCAATATCTTTTTGACAAACCGCATAGCCGGATTTTCGAGAAGGACTTAAAGATCGTTTCTCCTTACAACACGTATATGAACAAGGGATTTCCTCCTGGACCGATTTCCAATCCGGGATTCCCCGCGCTCGAAGCGGCCTTTTATCCGAAAGAATCCGAATATCTATTCTTCCTTTTGAAAGGGGACGGCTATCACTACTTCGCAAAAACCCTCAAAGAACATTTGGAAGCGAAGAAGAAATACATAGACGTTCTTTACGACTGAAATCGGAAATCTTATACGAGCGTAAGATCCTGAAAATTCTTCTGTACAGAAAACGGATTTTATGACCGAATTTCAAATGGAGAGTAAACACCATGAATTCGGATCTTGAAATCAAAAACGTCACTCAAGAATTGATGGAAGTCCAAAGGGCCCTGAACGTGTTTCGAGAGAAACAGAAAAACAGGGAATCCTTGGACGACGCGGCGATCGAGTTCGTGACCAAGGCGGACTTGGTCATTCAAAGAGCCGAAAGAAACGAAATCTTTCTGACCGAAGATCAGAAGAGAAGAATCAAAAACAATCTTCTCCGAATCCGCGCTTCCTTAGTACGCAATCAGGCCTCCTAAATCCTTTTTGACACCGTAGGCCCGTAAAAATAGCGTATCTCCAGTGGAAAAGATTGAAGTTGGAGTGATCGCGGCCGCGGGAAAAGGGACGAGAGCCTATCCCAGAACGACCTTCATTCCCAAACCCTTATTCGAATTTCAGGGAAAGACGATCCTAGAACGCAACGTCGAGCTGATGCAAAGTACGTTCAAGGTCAAAAAGATCTACGTCTTGGTCGGTCATCTCAAAGAGATGGTAATTTCCGAAATCGAGAAGATCCAAAACAAATATAAGAATATAGAAATCATTCCGTCGCCGTGGACCACAAGAGGACTCGCGAGCGATATCGCCAGTCTCGAGTCTCAAATCCATTCCCCGTTTATCACCATTCTCGGGGACGAGTTTTACTTTCATCCCGATCATAAAAAGTTCGTAGATACGATCCGCAAATATCCGAAGCTCGTCGCTTCCATCGGAGTTCAAAAAACCTCTCTTCTTTCCAGAATCAGAAAGAATTATTCCGTGGAACTAAAAGGTGATCGAATTCTCGAACTCGTGGAAAAACCTTCCGATCCACCGAACGATCTTTTGGGTTTGGGAAGTTATCTTTTTACTCCGGCCTTTTTCGAATATTTCAAAAAAACTCCACCTTCTCCAAAGAGTGGAGTGATCGAAATCACCGATGTGATCGACCACATGGCGAAGGAAAGCGGAAAGGTCTACGCGACTTCTTTGAACGTGGACTATTTCAACATCAACTCGATGCAGGATTATCACCACGCGGTTTACGAAATCCGCAACGAGGAATTCGCGCGTTTTAAAACGACCTTGATCGTTCCTACGAAGAACAACGAAAGATCGATCGCGGACGTAATCGTGGATTTCAAAGGAAAGGTGGACGAGATCATCGTCGTCGACGCAGGTTCCACGGATAAAACATTAGAAATTTCTAAAAAAGAAAAAGCGAAAGTGATTTCTTATAAGCCCGAAAAGGAATCCGAAGCGGGCGCCGATCTGTTCGGAAATCAGATTCGTCAGGGAATCAACGCGGCTTCCGGGGACATCACGATCGTGGTCACTCCGGACGGTTCTTACAGATCCAAGGACTATCCGAAACTTCTGGAATACTTAAAAGACTCGGACATGGTGATCGGAACAAGAACCACAAGACAGATGATCGAACAAGGTTCCAATCTTTTACCCGGAGTTCGCGTAATCAATTTGATTCTCGGCAAACTCATCGAAGTTTTTTGGTGGGGAATGGAACCTCGTTTTACGGACGCGATGTGTTCTTACTTCGCGATCTGGAAAGATTCTTACAAGAAAATCGAGCCGGATCTGGAAATGAAGGATCAGAGAATCATTCCCGAGTTGATGATGGAAACGGTTCGTTCCTATATGCGTTGTATCGAAATTCCGATTTCCTATTATCGCCCGATCGAATCCGTAAAAAAGAACATGACCCGGGAATTCTTTTCAGTCGTTCAGCTTATGTTCAAGAAAAAATGGTTCGGAAACTGAACCGCAAATCGATTTAGAATTTTGTAATTTTAGAATATAGAAAAGGGATATTTATGGCAAAGAAAGTTTTAGTAACCGGCGGATGCGGATTTTTAGGATCTCACGTTTGCGAATTGTTTCGTAAACAAGGTTGGGACGTAATCAGCTACGATAGTATGACCAAATACGAACTGAAAAGAACCGGTTACGGCACCGAAGCCACAAGAGAATACAACTGGAATTATCTCCAAGGAATCGGAGTCACCATGGTCAAGGGCGACATCCGAAATCTGGAACACCTTTTAGACCGAACTACCGGTTGCGATTTTATCGTTCACACGGCGGCGCAACCCGCGATGACGATCTCTTGGGAAGATCCCGAGTTGGACATGACGACTAACGTTGTGGGAACCTTCAACGTTCTCGAAGTCGCGCGCAAAAGAAACATTCCCGTCGTAAATACGAGCTCCATTCACGTTTATGGAAATTCGATCAACGACAGTCTTAAAGAAGGCGCGACTTCCTATGAAAGAACTCCGGTTGCGATCGGAGAGGATCAGCCTGTGATGATCGGAGAAATATCTCCGCTACACGCGTCCAAGATGAGCGCTGAACACTACGTAAGAACATACGTCGACATGTATAAGATCAAGGCCGCAAGTTTTCGTTTTACCGGAATTTACGGAGAACGTCAGTTCGGCGGAGAAGACCACGGTTGGGTAGCGAACTTTGCGATCCGTTCCGTGTTCGGTTGGCCTCTGAGAATTTTCGGAACCGGTAAACAAGCCCGCGACATTCTTTACGCCGCGGACGGAGCCGAAAGTTATCTTCGTTGGTTCGAAAATCCTACTCCGGGAGTTTTTAACATCGGCGGAGGACCGGATCATAAAATTTCTTTATTAGAATGTATTCATATGATCGGGGACATTCTCGGTAAAAAACAGGAGATTCAATTCGACGTGGAAAGACCGGGGGATATGCGTTACTTCATCTGCGACATCACAAACGCGAAGAAGTTCGGATTCAATCCTAAGTTTAAACCGAAAGAAGGCGTTGAAAAATTGATTCGTTGGATCGAAGCCGATAAGTCCGTATTCGAAGTTAAAAAATGAAGAATCTGGTCGTAATTCCGGCTTACAACGAAGAAGAAACCATTCAAGAAGTCGTGGAGAGGGCGCTCGTTCATTCGGACGTCCTCGTCGTAGACGACGCGTCCAAGGACAAAACTCCGACCATTCTAAAGGCTCTGATCAAAAAACATCCTAAGAAACTGTTTACGATCCGTCACGAGAAGAACACTCATATCCCCGGCGGTATTCAGGACGGGATGAAATTCGCCGTCGAAAAAAAATACGATTCCGTAGTTACGATGGACGCCGGACTTTCTCACGATCCTTCCAAACTTCCCGAGTTTATCAAAACCGAAGCGGATCTTGTGATCGGAAGTCGTGTAACCTCGGACGGGGTTCCACTTTACAGAAAGCTAATATCTTTTACTGCGGCAAAGGTGATGAACTACTGCATTTCTCCGGGATTTTTCGATCTATTCGGTTATCGTCTGAAGGATTGTACTTCGGGTTACAGAAAGTATTCCAAAAGGGCGTTTACCTGGATCGCAGAATCCAAACTCGAATCCATCGCTTTCGACTTTCACATGGAAGCGCTTTCGATCGTAGCAAAAAACAAGGGAACAATCCGTGAGATCGGAATTCATTACGTGTTTTCCAATTCTTCCTTCAATCGAAGAGTGTTGAAACAGGCGATCGGGTTCGCGCTCAAACTTCTCCGCAGAAAACTCGGTTTAGCAGGTTAGAATATGCAGAAATTTGAATCTTTGCTTAAAAAGATCGATTCTCCCTTAAAGGGTTTGATTCTTCTTTTGGGTCTTTACGGTTTCGTAACGTTGTCTCTTTGGTCCCGTTACGAATGGAATCCTTCTTCGATGGTAAACTTCGGGGAAGAATTCATCAAAAAGAACCAAGAAGAATCTCCGAGCGGGGTGATCGCTTTTAAGGGCAAGGAAGGAGATCTTGGAGCCGGTTACGACGGTCAGATTTTTTATTACTATTCCAGATCGATTTCAAATTTTAGTTTTCAATGGCCCGATGGTTTTGACGCGACTTATCGCGCTCCTCGGATCGGTTATCCTTTGCTCATCTCCGTCTGGGGAATTTTCGGTAAATGGGGAAACATCGCGGGGATGTATATTCTCAGTTTGTCCCTGTTATATCTTTCTTATTTGGCTCTTCGAGTTTTGTTAAGGGACAAATCGCATTGGGCGATATTGTATCTGATTTCTCCGTTTACGTTGGCGAGTTATTCCGTTCTTGTTAGCGATACGATTATGGTTTCTTTGATCGTTCTCGCAATTTATTTTTACGAGAAGGAAAGTTATATTCCGTTTTATCTTCTTTCCGGTCTGGCCTTGGTCACGAAAGAACCCGCGTTATTCTATCTTTTCTCCTTAGGGCTGGCCGCGCTTTCGAGAAAGGACGTAAAGAAGATGTTGATCGTAGGTTCCACCTTGCTCGTTCCGGTTCTTTGGCAGATCTATCTCAAATACACTTTGCCGAACTGGACTCCGACGAGACTTGCGGTTTTTATGATTCCTTTCGAAGGAATTTTTAAATATCTTTTGGAACTTGCCGGAAGTTTTACGAGCGGGGGAGGAATCAAACAAATCGTGCGTTCCTTTTCCAAGTTTCCGCTCGTACTTCAGTTTATTACGATGTTCTTAATTCCTTTTACCGGCTCTTGGAAAAAAGGAACGTTTTACAAGGTCGGTTTTTCTTTGGTGATTCTGATGATCGCGATCGCAAATCACTATCACTTCTGGTCCGAGTATATCAACACGATTCGTCTTTTTACCTTTGCGGTTCCTTTGTATCTTTTTATCAAGGCCGAGGACGAGAATATCATCGATCGTCCTTTTTTGATTCTTTTTTTGATCAACCTGGCTTTGATTCTGGCGAGACTTACGGTTCTTTACAAAGTTCAAGACTACGTAATACGATAATTCTCAAAATTTAAGAATTCTTTTTTGACAAACTATTCTGAATCGTAAAATAGAGGCCCGATAGGAAGGGCCTCTATGACGTTCAACGTAAGAATTCTATTCTTCTTAATAATACTTTTCTGTTTTTCTACATTCTCCGTCGGATCCGAACCGGAAGGCGCTAAAGAATCTTCCAAGAAGAAGGATCAATGTGCCGAACTCTACAATCAAAAGAAATTCGAACAAGCCCTGGACCTTTGCAATCAATCGGTCAAGTTGAATCCTAAGGACGATAACGCGATCGATTTCCGGGGTTGGGTCAAAGTGAATTTATATAAATACGAGGACGCGATCGTCGATTTCACGGAAGCGATTCGATTGAATGCGAACAACAGCCAAGCAATTTTCCATAGAGGATACACGTATTACTATATGGGAGAATACAAGAAGGCTCTCACGGACATCAACGAATCCATTCGCCTCAATCCCGAATTCAATCGATCTTATTTGATGCGAGGAAAAATCGGTAACGAACTTCAAACCTATCCGGAAGCGATCGAAGACTTGAATCGTTGTATCGAAGTCGATCCGAATTGGGTGGAGGCCTTGGTGGAACGCGGAGCGGTTTCGATCCGAATGAGTAAATTAGGAGACGCTTATCAAGACTTCGATAAGGTCATTCAACTCGATCCTAAAAACCCTCGTGCGTATTACAACAGAGGAATCATTTTGGTTTCGGTGAATTCTACCGAAAATCCGGATTTTAAAAAGAACGGTTGTAAGGATTTGTATCAGGCCTATACCTTGGGGCACGATAAGGCCGCCAAAGCGTTGGATCATTTCTGTTCCGAATTCTTAAAGAAGTAATCCGTCATTTCGACATAATCCATCGAATTCTTTTATTCTTTCGGATTCTACATCCGTTGAAACCTCCTTTCGTTCCTTGAGAATGCACCTCAAAAAGCAAATGACAGGGGGAGAAGTCGTGATTTTGTAGTTATCAGATTCGAATTTTTTACATCAGGATTAAAAACCCATGAGCGCAACTAATACCGCCGTTGATCAAGCGACCGCGAAAAAAGCCCTTTCTATCTCCGCCGGAGTGATTGTGGAAGTTACAAAAGCCCTGGCTGCACGTTGCAGTGTGAACGGAAAAGTTTCCGTGGATAAGATGGATGCGAACCAACTCGTTCAGTATCAAATCGCGTGGCTTACGGCGGAACAAAAAATCGCCGAAAAGTTTGTGGATTACGCTTGGGATGCGTCTCGTGGAACGGGAGATCTCGAACAAGAAATGGCGATCGTATTCGCGGCGGAAACCGTAAATCATATTCGCACTGAAATTAGCTCCCGTCCTTCCGAATACGGAATCAAAGCGTCCGATCTCGTTTCCAAAATCTTCAACGATGAAATCAATCAATTCTTAGAAAACGCGATGGCGATTCAAAACTATAACGAGATCGCGGATAAGATCGTTGCCAAAGGTCACTTCGGAGCATACGGTCTCGACGACGATCACGAGATGTTCCGCGAAACTTTTAAAAAGTTCGCAGAAGACGTTGTTATGCCGCACGCGGAACACGTTCATAGACACGACGATATCATTCCCGAAGACATCATCGGGGGACTCAAGGATATGGGATGTTTCGGTCTTTGTATTCCCGAGTCTTACGGCGGAATTCAACCGAATGACAGACCCGATAACCTTTCCATGCTCGTAGTAACGGAAGAACTTTCCAGAGGCGGTTTGGGAATCGCGGGATCTTTGATCACAAGACCTGAGATCATGTCCAAGGCCCTTCTCAAAGGTGGAACTCAGGAACAAAAAGACAAGTGGCTCCCGCTTCTCGCTACCGGAGAAAAAATGGCGGGGATCATGGTGACCGAACCGAATTACGGTTCCGATGTTGCCGGAGTTTCCGTCACTGCAAAACCGGCTAACGGCGGTTGGGTGATCAACGGAGTTAAAACTTGGTGTACGTTTGCGGGTTACGCAAATCTTCTTTTGATTCTTTGCAGAACGGAATCCGATCCTTCCTTGAAACACAAAGGACTTTCGATTCTTCTTGCTGAGAAACCGAGCTTCCCGGGTCACGAATTTACTTATACTCAACCGGAAGGCGGAAAGATCGAAGGAAAAGCGATCGGAACCATCGGTTATCGCGGTATGCACTCTTTCGAAGTTTCCTTTGACAACTACTTCGTTCCCGCAGAGAATCTGTTAGGCGGAGAAGAGGGAAGAGGAAAAGGTTTCTACTTCCAGATGGAAGGTTTTGCGGGAGGAAGAATTCAGACTGCGGCACGCGCCCACGGTGTGATGCAAGCCGCTCTCGAAGCCGCTCTTCGTTACGCTCAAGAAAGAGCGGTATTCCAAAAACCGATCTACGAATACAACTTAACGAAATACAAAATCGCGAGAATGGCGGTGATCCTTCAGGCTTCCCGTCAATTCGCAAATCACGTAGCGAATCTTCTCGACGACCACAAAGGTCAAATGGAAGCGACTCTGATTAAATTCTACGCTTCCAAAGTCGCCGAGTGGGTGACTCGTGAAGCGATGCAAATCCACGGCGGTATGGGATACGCGGAAGAATATGCGGTTTCCCGTTACTTCGTAGACGCTCGTGTATTCTCCATCTTTGAAGGGGCCGAAGAAGTAATGGCTCTGAGAGTAATCGCAAAATCTCTGATGGATCAGTACGCGGCGGGTTGATCTAAGATCGATTCGGCAAAAGAGAATCGGATTCAGATTTTTGAATATTTAAAAAACTGAATCCGGTTTTGAACGATGAAAAAGGCGGGTTTTCCCGCCTTTTAGTTCCGAGGAGAATAGATATTTCTTTTTCCGGTGATTCCTTTGAGTTGTCGCTCTCCGAGAAGTTCAAAATTCTCCATTCCGGTTTTAGTCGCAAATTCTTCAGTCGTCAGAATATTCTCACCAAAATCCTTACAGAAAGATTCCACACGGAACGCCTGATTGACAGCGTTTCCGATTACTGTGAAGTCGAGTCGATCTTTGGCGCCTACGTTTCCGTAAACGACATCGCCCACGTTCAACGCCATACCCAAATGAATCTGAGAATCCGGATGTTCTAAGTTCCATTGTATTACGGAATTCTTAATCTTGCGAGCCGCGCTCAACGCCGCCAAACACGCCTTATGCGGATCTTCTTCGGCCGGAAAAACCGCGAGGATCGCGTCTCCGATGAACTTAAGAATTTCGCCCTTTTCTTCCTGAATCGGTTGAGCCGTGAGTTCGAAATAGTTGTCCAAAACTTCCACGATTTTTTTAGGAGAATTGTTTTCGCTCAAAGACGAAAAGTCTCGTAGGTCCGCGCAAAGAATCGCGGCGTAGATGGTTTCTCCGGTTCCTCTTCTGAATTCTCCGGATAAAACTCGTTTGGATGCGTTCGGTCCGAGATACACTTCCAACAATTCGTTGACCGCGAATTTTCTGGATTCCAAATCCAAACGCAAAGATAGAACGCTTCGAATGGAATTTAAGGCGTCGATTTGTTCTTCCGTAAATCCACCGGGTGCGTCGGTCGTCCAAGATATCACACTTCGTATGTCGGTACCGAAAATGGAAACGAAGATACAATAGTCGGTTCCACCTTTTTCTTGTAAGTCGACGCAGATGGGATAGGATAGATCCGCGTCGGGTCCGGTCAACTTGCAACGGATAAAATCCCTTTGTCCTTCCCGGATCAAAAAGATAGGGCTGTCCCTGTATTGCTGTTGTTGTAATCCGTCGTGTGGAATTAATACGACTTGAGTTTCTTCCCCTCTCGTCCAGATGATCGATCTCACCATCACTTCCGGATGCATCGTGGGTATACTCGTAAAAAATCTCCAGACGGGAATTCCCGCTTCGATGATTTTTTGATTGAGAGTTTCGATCAGTTCCTTTGCTTCCAAGGCTCTCGACTCGGGGCTGGACAACCAGTTAAGAATTTCTTTCATTCCTTCTCTTCGTTCCGATATTCTATTTTGTGTTAGACGATTCACGTTCATCAGTCCTGCGTTATTTGAGTCCCGGAGAAGAGGAAACGTATTCTATCTTAACGTCCGGAAAACTAGTGACGAACTTTATCTTCGTATTGGGTGAGGATTCAACCATTTTCCATTTTCCGCAAGAATCCGGGAAGGACTCCACGACCTTAACTTTTAGATCGGAAAAAGAATCCACCACTTTCACTTTGACGTCCGGGAAACTCGTAACGACTTTGATTTTGCCGTATAATTTTTTCCCGTTGAACGTGCAGTCGCCGGCTATGTTTTTATTCTTTGCTTGAACCCCGTTTGCGATGACGAAGAAGAAAAGACAAAATGAGAATAGAATACGTTTCATACACAAGACTCCGTTTGGATTCGGGAAATATAGGTTGGAACGATTCAAACTCGAAGCGGTTCCAAATTGAAACGAATCTCGATTTGTCTTTGTGCTTTTTTGAAGGGAAGAACGGATTTTTAAATAGAGATAGGATTTTGTTTTGATATTATGTTTCGAATTTCGATTTACAAAAAATGAATTCTTGTAAATCGAATTTCATTTTTCCAAACGAGAGACTTAATTCTCTCCCGGAAAGCTAGTCACGTATTGGATTTTTATATCCGGAAAGCTGGTTACGAATTGAACCTTTGTATCCGGAAAAGAATCTACGATCTCCCATTTACCGCAAGAGTCCGGGAAGGAGGTTACTTTTTGAACTTTTAGATCCGGAAAGGAAGTCACTTCCTGTACTTTTACGTCCGGGAAACTCGTTACGATCTGAATCTTTCCATAAAGTTTTTTACCTTTGAATGTACAGCCGGATTGAACGTTGCCGGCGTAAGCCGTTCCGACCGCGATCATCATAAAGATTGAAAACAGTATCAACAATACTTTTTTTGCCATTCGATTCTCCTTGGGCTTCGAATATAACCTGGAAATTAATTATTGAAACTAATTTTTGATGAACGATATCAAAATGGCAATGAACGCTCCCTAATTAGGATGATTCTTTAGAAATAGAGATCGGATGGATTCTCCATCGGATCGTCTTTTCACATCGCCGCTTCGTCAATCACGCGGGCATTTTGTCTCGAAATTGAGTTGCTCAATCGACTCTTTTTTTCGGTATAGTGGAATGAAGGAAATCGATCGAAACCCGTAACAAGGGAATCGTCGACGACGTTTATGAGCGATTCTTCAAAGAACGGAAAAAACAAACTCACCATCGAAGAGATTCAGGAATGCGTTCGATTTCTCGAATCGTTGACCGAAAATCCTGAACTGCTTACTTCCATTCCCGAAAAAGAAAGAATCGCGTTGATGATCGTCGCCGGAAAAATTTCCCGCCCCGATCGAAACGAAATTAGAATTCGCAATAAAACGATCAAACATTCCAGAAAGAAAGAAATCGTAACTCTGGAAAAAAAAGCCAGAGCGCTTACCGGAATCCGCGCCGCAAGAACCGCAACGGTATTCAAGGCTCCTTTGCAAATCGCCGATCAAACCGATATATGGAGAAGCGAAAACGCACCCGAACTTTCCTCTCCTCGCAATTGTTACGTATGTAAAAAAGAATATACGCGTCTTCATTTCTTTTACGATGCGATGTGCCCCGAATGCGGAGAATTGAATTACAAAAAAAGATTTCAAACCGCTTCCTTGCACGGTCAGGTTGCGTTGATCACGGGGTCGAGATTGAAGATCGGTTATCATTCCACCTTGATGTTGTTGAGAGCCGGGGCGACCGTGATCGCAACGACTCGTTTTCCGGTCGATGCCGCATTACGTTTTTCTAAAGAAGATGATTTTAAACATTGGTCCGATCGTCTTCAGATTTTCGGTTTGGATCTAAGACATACGCCGAGCGTGGAACTTTTCGCAAGTTATATCGAAGAGACCGTCGATCGTCTCGATATTCTCATCAACAACGCGGCTCAAACGGTAAGAAGACCTCCGGGATTTTATTCTCATTTGATCAAATCGGAACAATTAGAATATCATGATTTACCGGAAGAGGCCGCTTCTCTTTTGAAACTTCATAAGGATTGTAAGGATCGTCTTACTTCCTTCGGAGGTGTGAACCTCGCCAACGAAGCCGCACTTCCGGTAAGTTGGAACGGAAAGGTTCCCGGAGTTGGAATTCGTTCCTCCGCTCAGCTTTCTCAGATTCCGTATTCTCACGATAATTCTTTCGAACTGGAAACCGTGTTTCCCGAAGGCCAGATGGACGCGGACCTTCAACAAGTCGATCTTAGAAAGACGAATAGTTGGAGACTCAAGCTCGGAGAAATCCAAACCTCGGAGATGTTGGAAGTGCAACTCGTAAACGCTGTCGCTCCTTTCGTTCTTTGCAATCGCCTTGTCGGCATTATGCGAAGGGAGAATACGGGACAAAAACATATCGTAAACGTTTCCGCAATGGAAGGAAAGTTTCATCGATTTAAAAAAGAGGACAGACATCCTCATACGAACATGGCGAAAGCCGCTTTGAATATGCTCACTCATACTTCTGCGAGCGATTTCGCCAAAGACGGAATTTATATGAACGCAGTGGATACGGGTTGGGTTACCGACGAGGATCCGATCGAGTTGTCTCAGAAGAAACAGGATCTGCACGATTTTCAACCACCTTTGGATATCGTGGACGGGGCCGCAAGAGTTTGTGATCCGTTCTTTGACGGAATTCTCACCGGAAAACATTGGTGCGGGAAATTCTTAAAGGATTACTTTCCGATCGATTGGTGAGAACGGAAATTCGCCGATCTTTTCGGATCGAATCTATATTTGTATGTCATAATTCTATAATATCATTCCAAATCTTCCGGCTCCGCTTTTTTGATCCGTTTGAAATAACCGAAAAATTCGTTTTCGATCGTTTCTCTTCTTGAATTTTTGGCCGCTCCTAAAATCAACAGACGATCTTCGGCTCTCGATAAACCGACATACAAAATTCTTCTTTCTTCTTCGATCGTTTCCCGCGGAGAATCGGGTCTTGCGTTCCAACCGTCCGCGAGATCGACGAACACCGTATGAAATTCCAAACCCTTGCTCGCGTGGATCGTCATCAAAAAGGATTCGGGAACGCCCGCTCGGATATATTCGCTAATTCTAAAGTTCGATCGACACAGAATTTTTACGTCGCCTTGCGAAGAATGGATGGCGCGAGCCAGATAAGGAATTAGATCGGCCGCTTCTTCCATCAAAATTCTCCTTACAAAACCTTTTCCCTTGCGGGAAGGGAGAACTTCCTTTTCGATTTTTTCCAGATTCTTTTCGATCGGGATTGCGGATACGCGGATGATTTCGGGTAAGGAACGATAGTTCGTGCTTAAAAAATGAATCTTACAAGGATCGAAATACTTTTGAAAATTTAAAAAGGCTTTCGGTTCCGCACCTCGAAAGCTGTATATACTTTGAGAATCGTCTCCGACTACGACGATCGAAGCGCTGTCCGACAACAGTTGCAGGAACTTGAGTTGTTCCAAGTCCGTATCTTGAAATTCGTCCACGATGATTTTTTGAACGGAACGTTTGGACTCGAATGTCCATTCTTCCCCGTTTTGCAAACCTTCCAAAAATCCGCTCACCAAGTCTTCGAAGTCCAGATAACCTTCTATCTTCTTATACTTTTGATAAGCGACATCGAGATTCTTTTTGATTTCGGAAAAATGTTCTTGGATATAAGGAACGTTCTCCGCCCAAAAAAGTTCGTAAGGGATTCCTCCGATCTCGTCCCGTTTTTGTTTTAGATATTCCTTATAGAACCGATTCTTTTCTTCGGGAGGAAGAATTTTCGGTTTTTGTTTTTTGAACTCGGGATGCCATCGCGTAAGCGCATACAAACAATACGCGTGAAACGTTTGAACTCGAATGGAATCGTTGTCGGTCGCGTTGCGGATTCTTTCAGAAATTTCACCTGCGGCCTTTTTCGAAAAGGTCAATACTAGGATCGATTCTTCCGGAAATAAGTTTTCGACTAAGATTCTTTCGATGATCCCCACCATCGTACTCGTTTTTCCGGAACCCGCGGCGGCCACGACTTGAACGAATCTCGTATCCTCTTCGATCACCGCTTTTTGGGCCGGACTGTATTGAACTTTCTTTTTCATTCCTTTCCCTCGTTCGAATACGGTTCCGGCTTGCGTTTCGACGAAGGGGAGAATTCAATTTTTTTGATGTTCTATGGCGGAGAGAACGGGAAAAGTGCTGTACTTTTACGAAACAAAATCGGAAGTTAGGAGGTAGAATGATGACTCAAAGTCCGGTCCACATTCTTCCCAGAAAACGAACCCGCTTCCGTGCCACGGTTGCGTCCGTGCATCATCACAAAAATCCGGAACAGTCTAGAATTCTTCTCCAAGACATTTGTCTTTTGATTTCGGGGAAATCGGTGATTCAATCCCAGTTGTTTTACTTATCCCGAAAATTCCAATCCATGAATCTCAAAGCGGGAGACGAAGTGGAATTCGACGCGAGAATCAAACCGGATCGTAACGGTTTATCTTCAAACTCGATACGACTGAATTATCCCACGAAAATATTTCGTTATAATCCGGGAAAAGAACGTCTTCTTTTTTAGTCTTTTACGCGTTTGACTTGCCTGCTCGACGATAAATTCTATCCTAAATTGAATTTACAATAGAACCTCGCTCGTCCGAGCAGGGGAGGCATTTTGGAAACCCTTAAGTTTTTTCTCGATTTCTTTCTCAACCTGGAAACGCATTTGGATACGATCATTCAAACGTATCAAAGCGGCACATACGTTATCCTATTCTTGATCATCTTTGCGGAAACCGGTCTGGTTGTGACTCCGTTTCTTCCCGGAGATTCCCTTCTTTTTGCGGTCGGCGCGTTTATCGCAAGAGGTTCTTTGGATTTGGGAAGTACTTTGATTCTTCTCATCATCGCGGCGATTCTGGGCGATACGGTGAATTATGCCGTTGGAAATTTTACCGGCGAAAAGATATTAGAAAAAGAGAAAATACCTCTGATCAAAAAGGAACACTTACAAAAGGCCCATAGTTTTTACGAGACATACGGCGGAAAAACCATCATCATCGCGAGATTTATCCCCATCGTGCGCACTTTTGCTCCCTTTGTCGCCGGAATCGGTACCATGACGTACGTTAAATTTATTGCATATAATGTGATAGGTGGAATTCTTTGGATTTCAATTTTCATTCTCGGCGGATATTATTTCGGAAACCTGGAGTTCGTAAAAAGGAATTTTAAAATCGTAATATTCGCGATTATTATTATATCCGTTTTGCCCGCGGTGATCGAATATCTAAAGGAAAGAAGAAAGAGCAGAGCTTAAAAAGTTTTTCCCATTCAAAAAAGCTCGCTCGGGTTGTTGCAAAACGATGAACTTAAGAGAAAGTTTTATTTCCAAATTCGCGGCGAGCTTTGTGAAACCCAGATTCGAAATCTGGTTCGCGGCCATTCTCATTCCCGAAAACGATCAGGCATTTTGGGTAAGATATTCCACTCTGAATCCGAGAAACAACCGCGATCTTTTTCCCACGGGAGCGCTTTGGGCTTCTTTGTTCGATCGCAAAAATCCGAAAAATCATAGAACCATTGCACAATGTTTTCCTTATGAAAACGTTTTGATAGGGGAGAATGCGATCGAATTTCCGGATGCGTCCGTCGGTCCGGATCACATGCGCGGTTCGATTCAAACTTCCCAATCAGAAACCTTATCCTGGGATTTGGAATTCAGACACAAATTGGAACCCGCGGGTCATCTTCCCCGTTGGTTGGAAAAAACTCCGATTCCTAAAACGAGAAGTATCGTTTCCTCTCCGTTTACGGAAGTCGCGGGTGAAATTCAACTCGCAAAGAAGAAATTCACATTCCAAAATGCGAATGGACATTTCAATCATATCTGGGGAACCAATCGTGTTGCTGAATTGTTTTGGATTTTTGTTCCGAAGTTTGATAACGACTCGGACAACTGGTCCTTAGAGATTGTCACGGTTCGTCCTCAACCTCTTTCGCCCACTTTGACCTTTGTTACTCTTTTGAAGGACGGGGTTCCGATTCATCAGCATTCTTTTTTTCGTTCTTTGAGAAGTAAGACCAAGGTGGAATATCCGAAACTTTCGTTTCAAACCCGTCTCGACGATTACGAAATTACCGTGGAAGGGGAAATGGACAAAGATCAGATCGCGGGTTATATCTATCGCGATCCGGATGGAAGCCCCCGATTTATCGAACAAAGCGATATTGGAACGGTTCGTTGCGTTATACGATACAAGGGTAAGGAGATCGTTCTCAACGCGAAACAGGCCGCCGGCGTGGAATTTCACGGAATGCGGCCTTGGAGAACGGATCACAAGTATCTGGACCCGTATCAAACACAATTTTAGAATATTCTGATATTCGTTTGTAGTTTTGCCAAGTTAACAGACCGCAAGATCGAGCTCGTTTACGGATCGGCGCTTGGCTACGGTTGGCCTTTGCTCAGAAGGTTGATGTTCGACTCGTATCTCGCTCTTTCTCCGGGTAGATCCGATTTTCCGGTCAATTCTATCCCGAGAATGAGATGATTGTTTGCGTCCTTCGTAAACCAGCGGATCAAACCGTGTACCGTAAAAGGCGCCTGCATTCTGAAGAATATATCGAAAACAAAACCGTCCTGTTTCGGAAGGGTTTCGATCAGATGAGGGTGATCAATTTTTACTTTGATTCCCCCTTTGGAAGCTTCCAAAATCTGAAATCGTTCAGCCGTTTTCATGGTGTTCGATTCTTTGATTCTTTCCACCATGTCCTTTGCCAATACCTGAAGTTCCTGCGCGTATTTTTCGGTAAGGGCTTGTTCCTTGCTCTGAACCGAAAAGTAACCGATCGGAATTTGTTCGTCGGCGTGGTTTACGTAAATGATCGGAACGATCAACTCTGAAACGATTTTTTGATCCTTGTATTTCCGTATGCAGGAAGATAGATCGTCGTCCACTTCCTTTTCGTAATTGATTCTTCCCTGTCCGTTGTTTTTGTAAGAATTCGGATCTTGTGTGTTTTCGATGAGAAGATATTTGAAAGTTTTTTTGACGATCTCGAACTTACGATCCAAACCGGGACGGAATGTGTCGATGCTCACGATGTCCTTGGTTCTTTGTTTGAGTCGATTTTTATAATCCTCGAAGTTGACCTTAACCAACGTGGGAATGTTGAACATATTGGCTTCGATGATCGTCTTCGAAGAAACCACATTGGTCATATAAACGGAACCCGGCTTGACGGGAAATCTTTGGTTGTCTCGATTCTTTCTTGCGATCGCGAGCTTTTCCACCTTAAGAGAAAAAACCGATTTTTCCAATTTTTGAAGGAGAATACATTCGAGCTGAATGTACTTAGCTAAAATCATATACAGAACGAAGTTGTTTCCTTCGGGAGATTCTTCCACGTTCGGAAGTTGGACGAGAATTTTTTCACCGCCCTCGAGAATCTTTTTGATGACCGCTTTTCGATCGAAAGGATCGATCTTGAAAGTGAGTTCTTTTTCCAATAAATACTTCGTGATGACGTGATTCTTTTGCTCGATGGATGTGATGATGTCCATCTCTCGTTTCACTTTCTGCAGATATTCCATTGCGTAATGCGTCTTTTAGGAGGATTTTTATGTGAGCATCCGTTCGGGGAATGATTCAGTAAACGAAAAATTGATAACCCAAATTATAAAAAGATAATGCTTCTTATAATGTTGAGAAAAGACTAAGAATTGTCATAAAATAATTTACTGCCCTTCTTTCGCACTCTTGGTGGAAGTTTCTTCGGGCTTGCCGAAGGACAAATATTGAATTCGTGAAAAAATTCCATTCTTCCGATACAATTCGAACGGATTCTTTGCTGAAAAAATGGGCAAATCTGGAATCAAAAACGGTCTAAGAAAAAGATTCGATCCAATTATAACGAGAATTGATTTGCCTGTAGAGGCGCTCTGATTTTGAGTTTCATACGGGCGGCTTTATAATCTTCGATTCTCCGGAAACGGGATTTATAAAGAGCGATCCGATTTGAAAATCTATGAAATTTCTTTCTTACAGTAAGCATAAACTTTTCGTTCTTTTAAGCGCGTTTTTGATTCTTGTTTGTTTGGCTGTTTTGATTCAACCAAACGGCTTTGTTCAGAACGATTCTCCGGTTGCTACCGCAAACGAGTCTTCCGAAACTCCCGAAGCGGAAGCCGAAAAGGAAAAATCAGCCGAACTGAAATTGGAGGATCTCGCTTCTCAAGACGATGGATTCTCCCTTCACTACGATTTGGAACCCGCATTTTACGGCGACTCTTCAGATTGGATCGTCATTCAACATTTTTCCGAAATAGAAAATCCACCTCCAGAACTCCGCATTTCGATTTAACGTTTCGAAATTTTCGGGCCTTGCCCGCAGGAGTTATCATGAATATCTTTCATTCTTTTCCTCGTGTCTCTTGGGACGATCTGAGACACGATTTATCTTCCAGTTTGGTCGTCTTTTTAATCGCGTTGCCTCTTTGTATCGGCATCGCGTTCGCTTCGGGCGCTCCGATCATTGCCGGTTTAATCGGAGGAATCGTGGGCGGAACGATCGTTTCCTTGATCAGTAAATCCCCTTTGTCGGTAAGCGGTCCCGCCGCCGGTCTTACCGTGATTGTTTTCGATTCCATTAGAACATTAGGAAGTTTTAATGACTTTTTATTCGCGCTTTGTATCGCCGCGGTTCTTCAAATCCTTTTGGGTTTTGTGAGAGCGGGGATTTTAAGCAATTTCTTTCCTTCTTCCGTCGTAAAAGGAATGCTCGCCGCGATCGGAGTCGTTCTGATTTTAAAACAGATCCCGCACGCGATCGGTTACGATATGGATTACGAAGGGGATATGGATTTTTTCCAGAAAGATAGGGAAAACACGTTTTCCGAAATTTTGACCGCGTTCTATCGTTTTACGCCGGGGGCGGTCGTTATTTTCGTCGTTTCGATGGTTTTGATTTTAGTTTGGGAAAAACTGAAATTACATAAGAAATTTATAATACATGGTTCGTTGGTGGCCATTCTTGCAAGCGTTTTGTTAAACGAAGTCCTTACCGTGTTCGGTTTCGGAATCGCGGTAGGCCCGGAACATTTGATTCAACCGATTCAATTGAACGGTTTTCAGGATTTGTTTTTGGACGATTACTTCCCGAGTTTCTCCCAATGGAAGAATCAAGCGGTCTATATCGTCGCGATTAAAATGTGTCTCGTCATGAGTTTGGAAACTCTTTTGAATCTGGACGCGATCGAAAAATCGGATCCGCAGAGAAGAATTGCCTCCAAAAATCGAGAGCTGATCGCACAAGGAACCGGGAATTTATTCTCCGCGATTCTCGGCGGTCTTCCGATCACTTCTGTGATCATCCGAAGTTCCGCAAACTTGCAAGCGGGCGCGAGAACAAAACTTTCCGCTTTTCTACACGGGTTGCTGATTTTGTTTTCCTTGATTTTGATTCCGACTTGGATCGCTAAAATTCCTTTGGCTTCTCTTGCGGCGGTTTTGCTCGTAGTCGGTTATAAACTTACGGATTATAGAATTCTCAAAGCGCAGTTTAAAAAAGGAACCGATCAGTTTCTTCCGTTTATCGCGACTTTGATCGGAATCGTTTTTTCCGATATTCTCATCGGGATCGGAATCGGTTGTTTGTTTTCGGTTTTCTTTATCATGAGAAGAAACGTTCTCAATCCTTACGAGTTCAACAAAAAGGACAAGGCATACGGCGTCGAAGTAAGAATCGATCTTTCCGAAGACGTTTCCTTTTTGAATAAGTCGAGTATGTTGTATAAACTCGATAAGGTTCCGGATAACGCGCATTTGATCATCGACGGCTCCAAGTCCAAATACATCGATCCGGACGTTTTGGAGATCATCGAAGATTTCAAGATCAGCGCGGAGTCGCGTAACATCAAATTGGAAATCATCGATGTGACCGCTTCGTATGAGAAGATCAAGAACAAACCTTTCGATTTGGTCGCTCAACAGGATTACAAAAGGCTTTTTGTAAACAATCGCATTTGGGTGGAAGAGAAACTTCTAAAAGACCCGGATTACTTTAAGAATCTTGCATTGGGTCAGGCCCCTCAGTATCTATTGATCTCTTGTTCGGACAGTAGAATTTCCGTGAATGAAATGACCGGAACAAGCGCGGGCGAACTTTTCGTTCATAGAAACATCGCGAACCTTGTCGTCGATACGGATATGAATCTGATGTCCGTTCTTCAATACTCCGTGGAAGTATTAAAGGTTCGGCATATAGTCGTTTGTGGTCATTACGGTTGTGGCGGGGTTAAAGCCGCGATCGACGGAAAGTATCACGGTTTGATCGACGCTTGGTTGAGAAACATCAAACAGGTTTATCGAATGAATCGTAAGGAACTTTCCGGAATTTTAGACGAGGACGAAAAACACGAACGTCTTGTCGAACTCAACGTAAGGGAACAGGTCTACAATCTTTGTATGACCACGATCGTTCAAAACGCATGGAGTCAGGGAACCGATCTACAGTTACACGGCTGGGTTTACGATATCAAAGAAGGGAAAATTCTCGACCTAAACATAGATATCGATAAGGATTTTCACGACTACGATATCTTCCGTTATCAGTTCGAAACACATTCGAAAAGTTGAAATCGTTTTTTAGGGAACCGGACGTCCAGCTCCGGCTTCCCAGATGCGGAACCATTCTTCCGTGGTGAACGCGATATCGAAGGCACCCGCGGCGGACCGGATTCTTTGCGGATCGTTGGTTCCTAAAACGGGAACCAATCCGGAAGGATGTTTGAAAAACCAAGCATACAGAATTTGATCGGCCGTTTTTCCTTTTTCGGAAGCGATCGCGTTCAAGGTTTCCAAAAGAATCAAAGCCTTTTTCAAAAAAGACGTATGGGCTTCCGGTTTGTTATTGGGAATTACGGTTGGGATTTATTTTTATTTTTCCTGAATTCTCAGATTTTAAAAATAAGAACGAGAATGATTTTCTTTTTCGACGAAAGGTTTTTGTCCCTTAAGGATCTGTATAAGAAGGAAGCTTTTTCCGTTGACAAGAGTTTAGGAACAGTAAGCTGGACTTATGGGTTCCGCATTTTTCAAAACCTGGATCGGATGCACTTTGTTGTCCGTTCTCATTTTGACTTTGAATTGCGGACCTATCTGTTGTCTTCAAACCGAGTTTGAAAAACACGATTCCGTTTCGACAAATCCGATTCCTTGTCAACAGGAACAAAATTCTCAGGGAACTCCGAGTTGTGATTGGGATCCGGGCTCGCTCGCATTGTCCGAAAAAGATTCTCAATTTTCCAAACTCATACGGATCTATCTTCCTTCTCATTTTTATTCCGCGAACGTATTCTTTTCATTTTTGATTTCCATAGAACGGGTCGAATTCGTTTCTGAAATTACCGTTAAAGTTTCGGACTTTAAAAGCTCCCTCGATACGATCCGACTTCTGATCTAAACATACCTCCAAAATTCTTTTATTTTCCGGTGATCGATTCGGGTGAACCGTAGGTTTTTCCGTTTCGATTTCCGTGAATCTTTCGTTTTAAGGAGGTTTTATGCGATTGAAACGAAAACGCGCTCTAAAAATTTGCGCGACTCTATCTATTATTTTTATTTTTTCGATTTTTGTTATGCGACTTCATGCGGATGTGAGTTCGCAATTGGACGTACAAGGCATCGTGGGTCTGGCGGAAAAAAATTCTCCCCTGCTTCTTTCGTTGAACGCGGATTTGGAAGCTCTTTTTTATCAACGCAAACAACAGGGCAAAACGCAAAACCCTTCGTTGACTTTGGATTACGGACAAAGAAGCGCCGCGAACGAAAGCGGTTCCGAATATGCGCTTCAATTCGAACAACCCGTGTATTTTCCCGGAAAGAAGGAGCTTCGTCAGCTTCTTGTGGATAACGATTCGAGAATCAAGGAGATTCAACTTGCGGAAGCGAGCAACTCCATTCGGTTCAACGCGATCAAGTTCGCTTATCGTTATTTGGTTTCTGCGGGTAAAAAAAATCACGTTAAGGAACGTTTGAGAAGATTGTCGATCTTGGAAAGTTATATCCGAGCGAGACCGTTCATCACTCCTCAGGCGAAGACGGATCTTTTTATCATTCAAAGAAGGGTCTTGGCGCTCAGAAAACATTTCAACGACCTGGAATTGGATGCGAACAAACAATACGAAGCGATGAACTTGTATCTGATGTTGGAAGCGGTTCCTTCTTTGAGGATTCCGTTTTTTTCGGAAGGAGTTAAGTTTGATTTTAACGATCTTCAAACGAAGGCGATCGCAAGAAATCTAACGTTGATGGCGGCAAAGGGAGAAATCGAACGAGCCAAGACGGAACTCAATCTTGCAAACTTGGAAAAGTATCCGGACTATTCCATCATCAGTCAGGTAGGCGAGGATAAATCGGGGGTTGCCAACCGATTTTACGACTTCGGTTTAAAATTTAGAATTCCGGTATGGGATCAGTTTCAGAATAAGATTTCCGCCGCCGAGGTCAATATAAAGTCCAAACAAGGAATTCTTCATCATCAGGAGAATCTTGTAAAGACCGCGTTCAAACAGGCTTTTCTGGATTACGAACAATCGAAGATCAATCTTAAACTCTTCAATCTTTCCAAGTTAGACGACATCGAAAGCGATCTGATTTACGCGGACGTCGAGTTCAAAAAGGGAAGAATTCTGATGATGAGTTATCTCGAATTGGAGAATCAGCTTCACGAAACACATCACGCGATTTTGGACGCGCAGATCGCTCATATAGAAGCTCTTCTCAATCTTCTCCATATCACCAACGAAAAAGAAATCATAGGAACTTTTAAACATGCTGTCCAGACTTTTGAATATCAGCTTAAATAATCCGATTCTCTCCTCGGGAATTGTTTTTTCTCTATTCGTTTATTCCTTCTTCACTTTGAAGGAGGTTCCGATCGACGCGGTTCCGGACATCACCAACACACAAGTGATTGTGATCGCAAAGACCGGTTCCTTGGATCCCGAACAAGTCGAGAAGGTGGTCACCTTTCCTCTCGAAACGGAGTTGATGGGAATGCCGAATCTGATCGATGTTCGTTCCGTATCTAAATTCGGATTATCTAATATATCTTTGATCTTTAAGGAGAACACGGATATTTATCAGGCCCGAAGTATGGTTTTGGAAAGAATCGCAAGCGCAAAGGAAAAACTTCCTAAAGGGATCGCGCCTACGATCGTACCGAATACTACCGGTCTCGGTGAAATTTTCTTTTATACGGTCGAGGCGAAACCCGGAAGTAAACTCGCGTCCCTTCCCGAGAAAGATCGTTTGCTTTATCTGAGAACGATTCAGGATTACACGGTTCGTCCTCAGTTGAAAGCGCTCGTTCCCGGAATTGTGGAAGTGGATTCCAACGGAGGATATGAGAAGGAAATTCATATCGATCTGAATCCTTTCAAGATGAAAACTTGGGGAATCACGATCGATCAGTTGATCGGAGAATTGTCCACGATCGGTGAAAGTTTCGGCGGTGGTTTTATCGAAAACGACGGAAAGGTCGCGATCGTTCGCGCATACGGAATCAAAAAGAATTTGAATTCTCTTTCCGAAGTCGCCGTACGAAGAACGTTAACCGGTTCTCCGATACGAGTAGGAGATATCGCGGAGGTTAAGGAACACGGCAAACAACGATTAGGCGGCGCAAGTTCCGAAGGAAAAGAGATCGTGTTGGGAACCGCGATGATGTTGCGCGGAGAAAACAGTTATCAAGTCAACGCGGATTTGAACAAGGCCGTTTCCAATCTGAATCTGCCGGAGGACGTTCAGGTTCGGGTTTTACTGGAAAGATCCTTTCTGATTCATTCCACGATTCGAACCGTACTTCGAAACCTTTCCGAAGGTGCGATTTTGGTCGTGCTTACCTTGTTTTTTATTCTCTTCAACATCAAGGCCTCGATCATCGTCGCGATGATCATACCCGGATCGATGTTGTTGACCGCGATCTTTATGAAGATCTTCGGAATCTCCGCGAATCTCATGAGTTTGGGAGCGATCGACTTCGGGCTTCTCGTGGACGCTTCGATCGTCATTACCGAAAACGTTCTGACTCGCTTCGAAAGGGAAAATATTCTTAGCAAAGAAGACAAGATCAAAACGATTCTAAGCGCGTCCTTGGAGGTTTTAAAACCCGTTTCATTCGGGGTCGTTGTGATTATGCTCGTGTATGTTCCGATCTTAACATTAGACGGAATACCGGGAAAGATGTTTAGACCGATGGCCGAAACTGTTTTGTTGGCTCTCGGATTCAGTCTTTTGTTGGCTGTGTTCTTTCTTCCTCCTCTTTTGTATTTTTTCGTAACTCCGACAAACGGTCACAAGGCGAACGAAAAGATCAAAAAGGGAAGAATAGTAACGTTGTATGAAACCTATCTTCCGATCCTTCTCGACAAACCGAAACCGATCATACTCGGATCTCTGGCGTTTTTTATTCTCACCTTGTTTGTCTATTTTAGAATGGGAACGGTCTTTCTTCCCAAGTTGATGGAAGGGGACTTGATGCTCGTGATCGTACGGGAAGGGGACATCAGCACGGAAGAGAGTTTGAAGGAACAAAAGGAGGTGGAAATTCTTTTGATGGGAATGCCCGAAGTCAAAAGTGTCTTTTCCAGAATCGGAACGAGTTCCGTAGCAAACGATCCGATGGGAACGTTCAACGCGGATACGTTCATCATTCTTAAAAAAGAATCTCTGAACGACCTGATGAAATCGGACAATTGGGAGAATTTTTTAAACCGAATTCACCAAAAGGTTCAAGATCGATTCCCGAGTTCCGAGTTGACGCTGAGTCAACCTTTGGAAGCGAGATTCAACGAACTTCTCGAGGGAAGCAGGGCGGATATCAGCGTAAGAATTCTCGGTAAGAATTTAAACACTCTTTTGGATCTTCAAGGTTCGTTGAAGGAAACCTTACACAAGATTCCGGGCGCGGCGGAAGTGGAACTCGATCCGATCATGGCGCTCAGAAAGTCCACCGTAATCGACATAGCTCCCGATCCGAGTAAATTAAAATATTATAATGTATCTCTTCCGTTGTTCAACAGCGTGGTCGAAGCGTCCATGAGCGGATTCGAACTCGGAGGATATTACGAGGAAGAGGTTCGATTTCCGATTAAAATCTGGCTCTCCGAAGACTTTAGAAACAGAGAATCAGAGATATCGGATATAGGAGTGGGGACCGCGGACGGAGGAATGATTCCGATCAAACTACTCGCGTCGATCGAAAAAAAAGACAAGGTCATGACGATCTCCCGGAATAAGTCCAGAAGATTCGTTGCGGTATCCGTCAACCTCCGAGGAAGAGATCTCGAAGGATTTTATTCCGAAGCCAAGGAAAAAATATCGGGTATGAATATTCCGAGCGGTTATTCGGTTTTTTGGGGCGGACAAATCGAAAACTTAGCCAAGGCAAAGGAAAAGTTATCCGTGATTCTCCCCGCGACGTTTCTTATGATCTTTGTGGTTTTGTATCTCGGACTGAAATCGGTTCGACAAGCCTTGCTCGTATTCTTCTGTGTTCCGTTCGCGTTGACGGGAGGGATTTGGTTTCTCTTTTTGAGAGGAATGGACCTGAGCGTTTCCGCATTCGTAGGATGTATCGCGTTATCCGGAATCGCTGTCTTAAACGGGCTTGTTAAGCTGGATACGATTCACAGGATCCGAGAAGATAGAAATCTTTCGGTAAGAGACGCGGTGCTTGAAGGAGCGACGAGCAGAATTCGACCCGTGATCATGACGGCATTGGTTGCTTCTTTCGGTTTTATACCGATGGCCTTCGGTTCCGGACTCGGATCGGAGGTGCAGAAGCCGTTGGCAACCGTGGTTATCGGAGGAATCGTTTCGTCCACGATTTTGACCCTCGTGATTCTCCCCGTTTTTTACTATTGGATGGAAAAGAATTCAGAAAATTAGAATATTCTAATGTTGAATCTGCGTTCTGCGAAACTTCCCGAAACCGGAAACGATCTCGGGAAGTTTTTTAAAACGAATTACTGATTCGATTTTGCGTTGGACGCCATTTTCAAAAAGTAAGCGTTTGTGTCATACCAGAGTTGACCTAGATAAAGCGCGTTTGTCGCTTCCAAATGGTCGATCCCCGTGGTAAGCAACGGGATCGAAGGTCCGCCTTTCCAAGTTCCCCATCTTTGAGAAGAATCCGGAACCACACCGTCGTTCGCGACGCTCATTCCGTAGAAAGGAGCGCCGATCGCACAAATCGGTTGCAGAAGACCCATCGCGGGATGTTGAACCAGATCAGCGACGCTAATCGTTGAACCGTAAGAGAAATACTTCACTCCGGAAACGTTCGGCGCAGAAGCGTTAAACGTTTTCGCTCCGTCGGTTGTGAGCAATTTTAAAGCGGCGGTTGCGTTTTGGCTGGAATCTCCGTAAACCACTCCTGCAAGAGCATCGATGATCGTGGAAACGTATGGAAGAGCCCAGCTCGGGATCACTGCCAAAACGATGTTTGCGATCGGACTTCCTTGGTGAGGAGTGTTGAGAGTGGTCACACTTGCGACCTTGCTACTCATGGAAAGGTTGGAAACCATATAACGCGCATCCAGTCCACCTTGAGAATGTCCGATGATATGAACCTTCCCGGTATAATTGTTCGCGGCCATCGCCGTGAGGATTGCGGTTTTTAATTGAGAAGCTCTGCTTGCACTGGAGTTCAACGCAGTAACGGACGGAGTTAAAACGACCGCGCCTTGACCCGTTAGATACGCCGCATTTCCACCCCAATAGTCGATCACGGTAGAATTGTTTCCCCAACCGAACAAGCCGTGAGCCAGAACGATCGGATAACTTCCCGAAAGAGCTTTCCCGGAAGAACCACCGCCGGATGCGGACAACACACTTGTTAACAGAAAAACAAGCGAAACACTTAATATTCTCATCACACTTTTCATTTATATGTACCTCATGCGCTCCTTATGAGCGCAGAAACAAAATACAAATGAACGAACGGTGTTCAAGAATAAATTGTTAAGCGACATGATTTTGTTTAAAAAACGTATTCGATTACGTACGTCCGTTATATAAAATAAATTTAGAATATTCTTGGAGCTGTATATTCTAAAAATAGAATATATTTTCTAGTCGATGACAAATTTTGTGCGAGCCTGTCGCAGAATCGTTGCGTGATCGTTTTTACGAGGGGACTTTTGGATTCTGAAACGAATCCGTCGATGGAATTCTCCAAAAGAACGCCCCGTGGTTTTGGAAACCACGGGCGCGAAAAATCAGAGGAATTGATCTACGTATACTCTCGGAAGAACGATGTCGTCGTTTACGGACAACGAACATTCTTCCTTAAGTGCGAATGCTGGAATGCTATCTTATTGATTGCTCTTTGCGTTGGACGCCATTTTCAAGAAATAAGCGTTGGAATCATACCAGAGTTGACCCAGATAAAGCGTGTTAGGCGCTTCCAAGTGATCGATCCCGGTAGTTAAGAGAGGAATAGAAGGTCCACCTTTCCAAGTTCCCCATCTTTGAGAAGAATCAGGAACCACACCGTCGTTTGCGATGCTCAATCCGTAGAAAGGTCCACCGATCGCGCAGATAGGTTGCAACAATCCCATCAGAGGATGTTGGATCAGATCCGGAACTGAAATTGTGGAACCGTAAGAGAAATACTTCACGGAACCGTTGTTCGGAGTGTTCGCATTAAACGTTTGGAGATTTGCGGTAGTAAACATCTTCAAGGCCGCAGAAGCGTTTTGATTGGATTGACCCAGAACGACTTGAACCACGGATCCAACGATTGTCGAAACGTAAGGCAACGCCCAACTTGGAATTACGGAATACATGATGTTTGCGATCGGGCTTCCGTAGTGAGGAGTGTTCAAAGTAGTTAAGGAAGCGATCTTACTTCCCATTCCGAGGTTTGCGATCATATAACGGGAATCCAATCCACCTTGAGAATGTCCGATGAGATGGATCTTTCCGGTGTAATTGTTTGCCGCAAGTCCCGCTAAGATTTGAGTCTTAAGTTGAGTCGCTCTTGCGGAGCTGGATTCAAGCGAAGTAACCGTCGGAGTAAATACGGTTGCGCCTTGGTTTCTTAAGTAAGCGGCATTTCCACCCCAGTAGTCTGTGATTGTGGAGCCGTTTCCCCAGCCCAGAGTCCCGTGTGCGAGGACGATTGGATAACTGCCGGAAAGAGGTTTGCTGGAAGAGCCCCCACCGGATGCATACGTAACGTTCGTTATTAAAAACGCTACAGCTAACAAAATTCTCAAATTCACTTTTCTCATTTTCTTCACCTTATTTATTTTCAATTCGAAACGAGTGGAACGTAGCGTGAGGGAAGAATCGATCAAGTAAAAAATAAAAACGAACGGCACTTATACGGAAATTATTTTCCGTTTATATATTGTTATATCGAACGTTCGTGATGTGAAGGGTGGCGCTACACGCAAATTTTAAAACGACAAGGATCTTGAAACGAAGATCTATTAGAATCATCTAAAATTCTAATTTCTATTTCGGTCTTATCGGCCGCTACAATCCCGGATTTGCCGGACGTTTGTTGTCTTTGGAGAATCTGAAAACGATCTCCGAGGATTTTTTTCCATAGGGGAAGGACTTTCGTCGGAAGGGCTGATTCCCACCGGACCAAAGGAGGTGGCCGGAGTAAAACAAACCGGGAACTCGCTCGCTTTTTCAAAACGATCCTTTCCGTTTGTAAGAAAGAAAACGGATTCAGAAACTTGAATGTAGATTTTGTCCGATTTGGAAGACCATCTGATTTTATGAACCGGGGTCTCCTTCCATTCGGGAAGATTCGTTTTTGAAGTCGGTTTAAATTCAGAATCTCCATTCTTACTCAACCATACAAGTTCGGGTTTTAGGAATTCGAGATCGTTGTCGAGAACCGCGACCACAAGCGCCAAAGAATTTCCATCGGGAGAAGGAATCAGTTGGATCGCGACTTGGCCCGGCGCAAGATAAGAAGACAAAACCAGTTCCTTCTTGTTGGCGAGGTCGATCCCGGAAGGGATCCGAGAATAACTTCCGTATTCATCGTCTTTTCCGCCGATCCAATAAACCGACTTCGTATCGGAATGATAATAAACCGTACCGGGTAAAATCCATGAGGAAAACGGAATCTGATTTACGGGTTGAGAAGATTGAATCGGATCGAAAATCCGAATCATAGAATGATAATTTCTTTTGAGAGTGGTTCCCATAAGCGGGTTCCAAGAATCCTTTTCCTGGTAGAGGGTTTCCAGCTGAACGATTTCTTTTCCCGAGGAAGACCAGCCCCTTTCCAGGGACAGGGAAGAATTCTTCCACGTCAAAAACGAACAAGAGGATAAGTAGAATGCGGCGATCGTCGCAAAAACGCAAAAACTTGTATATGAGGTAGTATTTGCAAATTTCATAATATTATACTGAACATTCGAATCGGAGGAGGGGTTTTAAGGAATCAGACCGGAGCGAATTCTTTTTCGTTCCGATCAGGGCAACCCCGCTCAAGAGGAGCGGAATTGCGCATATCGATCGAAAGCGGATTATCTCCAGCCTTCGTTTTTTAACTCACTGTGGTTGAGATACAATCCTGAAGTTCCAACTGAAGGAGCTCTTGTATGTCCCTGAAACTGAGTGTAAGTTACATTCGAGTTAAAGGGCCAAATTCCTTCGCTTTGTGTCAGGGAAGACTGGCATTTACTTAAGCCGCCCGCCTTGTTGTAAGCGCAGGAAGAATGAAAAGCAACCGCGTAGTCGTCCTCACCGGGAAGAATTAAAGAAGCACCGATCATTCCCTTATATCCAGGAACCTGGTATACGGTAACACCGGCGGTGTTGTTGTGATTGTATGCTCCTCTCGCAGTAGAAACGATCAGGGCTTTGTCCATCGCGTTTCCAGCAAACCCGAAAGTGATTCCGTTCAGAGCCGAAGCAAGTTCGGATCCGCCGGATGCGGCGGCCAGCGCGGTAACTTTTGTGAAGTTGTATCCGCGGCTGGAAGCGCTCGCTCCCAAGTTAGCAAGCCAATACTCGGTTACATAACAACCCGCACTGTGACAAACGATCTTGCAAGAGTTTGAGCCTTTGCAATACGTGTTTACCACGGTGGTAAAGTTGGTTTGCGCTCTCGCGCTTCCGTAACTTCTTGGATCGGAAGTTCCGTCGTAACCCACAAATACCTTAGCTCCTGAAACAGAATTTACACTGCTTCCCCAGTAATTATTCACATCCACAGTTCCGGTTCCGTTGTGATTCTTATCAGACTTTCCGTGAACGAACACGGTATAAGTTTGAGCGGAAAGAGCTCCCGCAAAAAGAAATACACAGAGGGCCAGTCCCATCATTCGCTTTGTTTTCCAATTTCTCATCTTTTTTCACTATTCTCCATTTCTTTGGAGAGAAGATACCTTCTCCCGCTCTAAAGATTTGACTCTTCTAATTTTAAGTCAAGTGCAAGTAGTGAATTTTATAAATAACGGACAAAATAAAATAATTTATTTAAAAAAACGCTAATTATAAATAAAGACAAATGTAGTTGCCCCTACTTAGGGAGAATTTACCCTGTTCTCCGAAAAATAAGAATCGAAATGCGTTAGTCGCTCTTTTCTGGGAGTTAAGGAAGAAGAATTCATGAAAACGGGAAATAAATATGTGATCTATGGGCTGATTGTGTCAGCGGTTTTAATTCTAACGGTGTTCGTTTTCTGGCCGGAAGAAAGAGGGGGATCTTGGTTCGAGTCCGACCTGGAAAAAAAAGAAAGAGCGGAAAGAATGGCGAAGAATTCTCCGCCGGGCGGTTCCGGCTCGGCTTTTGATTCCGGAGGTTCGGGGGGCACCTTACAAGACATAGACGACTCCGTCCCTATGGAAAGAATATTAGAAGATTATAAAGAATGGTCCCAGTATCCTCCGAACTCGAGACCTCTCACCAAATACAACGACGATTTGATCAAACCGTTCTATATACAGACTACCGCGATTCCGATGGCGGATTCCGTGGATTCGAAAGAAGCGAACGGTTATACCTGTCAGTTACAACCTATGACCTGGGCGGTGATCGGATCTCAGGACCAAATGCGCATAACGTTTGAATGCAGGGGACCCGAAGGAAAACGGATTCCCGTGGATATTAAAGGCGCGCGTATGTGGAGAGAATTCGACGGTGAAAAATTCGGAGCCTTAAGTCCGGATTACGGAGACAACGGCGTGAACGGGGACGATCTCGCAAAGGATTTGCTCTATACGTTCCAATGGAAGCCGACCGGGAAAGATTGGGGCGATATGATCTTAGAAGTGGAATTCCGTTACGCTCCCGGATTTAAGAAAACCGGAAAGTTAAACACGTCGTTCTTTTCTTCTCCCGGGAAACCGGCCGAACTGAGCGGGGCGTTTTCGGATACGACGAGCGACGGTTCTCTTGTGGTTCGAGTGGGTGTGAACGTTTATAAGGCAGGGAACTATCATCTCGAAGGAAATTTAAAACACGCGGAGACCGGGGAATATATCGCTTGGGGAACCTTCGATTCCAAACTGCCGTCCGGTTACGGAGAAGCGGAATTCTTATTTTACGGAAAGTTAATACGCGATTCCGGTTTGGACGGTCCTTACGTGCTGACGGATGTAAGAGGGCATAGGGTCAATCTTGCGATCGATCCGGAATGGTTCAGTCAAGGAGAAGCGGGTTTGAAAAAGATCCAAGCCGCTAAGACCGTTGAACCCGATCGAGAGTTGATTCTTCCTTATAAGGACTTTTTTAAAACGAAGTTATACGACGTGAAACAGTTCACTTCGAAACTCTGGGACAGCAACGAAAAACAGAGAAGGATCAAAGAATTGGAAAGTATGGAAAGATAAGAATATTCTAAAATTGGAATATTTAGTTTGACCGGATTTCGGTCGAAAGGCAATCCCGCTCGAAGGAGCGGGATTTTTTTTCTTAAAAACGAAATCGGAGGATTATCTCCAGCCCTCGTTTTTAAGTTCGCTGTGATTCAGATACAAACCGGAAGCTCCCACTGAAGGCGCTCTGGTATGTCCTTGAAACTGCGTGTAAGTCACGTTCGAGTTGAAAGGCCAAACTCCTTCGCTTTGAGTCAAAGAGGACTGGCACTGGCTGAGTCCGCCCGACTTGTTGTAAGCACAGGAAGAATGGAACGCAACCGCGTAATCGTCTTCACCCGGAAGGATCAAAGAAGCTCCCGCCATTCCCTTATAACCGGGAACTTGGTAGAAAGTAATTCCACCGGTGTTGTTGTGGTTGTAAGCTCCTCTTGCAGTAGAAACGATCAGAGACTTGTCCATCGCGTTTCCAGCAAATCCGAAAGTTGCGCCGTTCAGAGCGGAAGCGAGTTCCGATCCGCCGGAAGCCGCCGCTAAAGCGGTTACTTTCGTGATGTTATAACCTTTGCTCGAAGCGGTTGCTCCGAGGTTGGATAACCAATATTCGGTTACGTAACAACCAGCACTATGGCAAACGATTTTGCAGGAATTGGATCCCTTGCAATACGTGTTCATTACCGTAGTAAAGTTGGTCTGAGCACGAGCGGTTCCGTAAGTTCTTGGATCGGAGGTTCCGTCGTATCCGACAAATACCTTAGCTCCCGAAACGGAATTCACACTTGTTCCCCAGTAGTTGTTAACGTCGGTTGTTCCTGTGCCGTTGTGATTCTGATCGGACTTTCCGTGAACAAACACGGTGTAAGTCTGAGCAGAAAGCGATCCTGCCATAAATAGCAGGGCACATAAAATCAACCCTACGCTCTTCGTTCTTTTGTTTTTCATTCTCTTCACTATTCTCCTGATATATAAATTAGGAAGGAGTTCCGCAGCATTGTTCAAAACTTACGCGAGTTTAGTCAAGTCCAACTGGAATCTTTTTTAAATAACGGGTAGAATAAAAAATAACTTCATGTTTTTATGATTTTGTTGTTCAGACGAATCGAGTTTCTAAAAAACAATGTTAGTTATCTTTGTTTGTCTTAAAATTGTTAAGCGAAGTGGGCTGAGGCGTGTTGGGAACGAATTTTTTGACCGAGAATTAGAAAGAATTCTCTTTCTATGTCACTGTAATCCCGGAATGAACGATTCTCCTTTTGTTAAGCGAATTCGGTATAGATCAGGAATTCGGAAAATTTTTTTGTTAAGCGACATTCGATCCTCGAGTTCGAGGCGTTTTCGCGCGTTAAAAAATCTTTTCCAAAGCATTTCGGCGTAATTTCCGCTTCCGATCATCCGGGTTTTGTAATCGGAATCGTAGAGTTTTCCTCCCCGAGCTTGTCGTATTAAATTTTCGACCTTATCCTTTTTGAGGGGATAATTCTTCTCAAGCCAATCCATAAACAAGGGAGCGACCTCGTAGGGAAGTCTCAAAAAAACCATTCCCGCGCTTCTGGCTCCGGATGCTTTAGATTTTTCTAATATTCTTTCCAGTTCTATATCGTTCAGTCCGGGAATCATCGGAGCGGCCATCACTCCGGTCGGAACTCCGATTTCGGAAAGTTTTCGAATCGCTTCTAGTCTTCTTTCGGGGCTTGCGGTTCTCGGTTCCATTCTTTTCCATAACTCGGAATCCAGCGTTGTTACGCTGATGAAGGCCTTCACTAAATTCTCGGATGCGAGTTTTTCCAAAAGATCCAAATCGCGGGTGATTAAAAAGGATTTGGTGATCAACGCGACCGGTTGTTTGAATTCCAAGAATACTTTGAGAAGTTCTCTCGTGATTTCCAATTTTCTTTCCGCGGGTTGATAAATATCAGTAACACCCGCGAGTTGAATTGTATGGACTTCTCCTTTTTGTTTCGAAAGATATTTTCGTAGAAGTTCGGGAGCGTTTTTCTTCGCGAATATCTTGGTTTCGAAATCGATTCCGGGCGAAAGATCCACATACGCGTGATTCGGTCTTGCGTAACAGTAGATACAACCGTGTTCGCATCCTCGATACGGATTGATGGATTTCGTAAAAAACAGATCGGGAACGTCGTTTTCGGAAACGATCGTTTTGGCCTTTTCTTCGAGAAGAACGGTCTGAGGCGACATTCTATCATCTTCAAATTCGGGATCCGTTTCTCTGGTTCTGGATTCGAAACGTCCCGCGATTTTGGACTGAGTTCCCCGGTTGATTTTGGGTTTTTCGATCATATTCTTATCAAGGTAAGGGTATACTAATTATAAAAATAGTAAACAAAAAATAAGTATTTTGATGCGAAGTTGAAATATTTTTTCTTAAAAAAAGAATTTCTCGGAATCCGATTTCGTTTTAAAATGTCTATAGTATAGGGGGGTATGGTAGATATGAAACCGAAACACAAACTTCATTCGGATCCGAAGGTTAAGGAGAATCTGATTCTTCGTTTGAAAAAGATCGAAGGGCAGGTCCGAGGGATTCAAGGGATGATCGAAAGGGAAGAATACTGCGACGACGTTTTGAATCAGTTGTCTTCCACGAAGTCGGCCTTGGACGGAGTTTCGAAAACTCTTCTCAAAAGCCATATCCAAACCTGCGTTGTCGAAAGATTTCAGCAGAACGATTCCAAGATCCTGGACGAGTTTATGACGACCGTGGATCGCATTCTTAAATAAATCGGAGGAGAACTATGAAAGAAATTAAATTATCCGTGGAAGGTATGACTTGTGCGCACTGTTTGAAAACCGTCGAGTCCGCTCTTAAGGAAGTCGGATTAACGGGAAAGGCAAGTTTGGAAAACAAGGAAGTCGTTTATCAAGGCGAGGGAACTTCGGAGGAATTGTCCAAGGTTAAGGCGGCGATTCTCGAAGAAGGTTATACTCCGGGCGAAGTCAAATGAGTTCCGTGAAAGATTCTCCGTCCGAAGGTGTTACCCTCGATCTAATCGGGATGACCTGTGCGAACTGCGCGCTACGAATCGAAAAGGGTCTTAAAAAAATTCCAGGAGTTACGGACGCAAGGGTCAACTTCGCGATGGAGACCGCAAAGGTGGAGTTCGATTCTTCCGTAAACGAACGGATCCTTTTGGATAAGGTGGATTCCCTCGGTTATCGCGCTCTGGTTCACGAAGAGTTGGAACTTCACGGCGAAACTGAAAAGGCGCACGAAAAAGAATTCAAAAACTTGAAAGTTCGTCTCGCGGTTTCCGCCGTTCTGTCCCTTCCTCTTCTTTTGAGTATGATCGGACATTTCGGGAAAAATCAACTTTCCGAATATGTATCTTTTCTAATGAACCCTTGGCTTCAATTCGCGCTGGCGAGTCCGGTTCAATTTTGGATCGGCGCTTCCTTTTATAAGGGCGCGTTTCGAGCCTTAAAAAACGGAAGCGCGAACATGGACGTTCTCGTGGCATTGGGAACATCGGCGGCGTATTTTTACAGCGTTTATCAATCCATTCTCACGTTCGGCGCACATCATCACGGAGAAGTTTCTCTTTATTATGAAACTTCTTCCGTGCTGATTACGTTGATTCTTTTCGGAAAATTTTTGGAACATATCGCAAAGGGCAAATCATCGAAAGCGATTCAATCCTTGGTCGGTTTGCAACCGAAGAACGCGAACATCATACGAGACGGAGAAATTCAAGAGATTCCTTTGCTCGCCGTAAGACCGGGCGATCTTCTTTTGGTGAAGGCGGGTGAAACGGTTCCCGTGGATGGAATCGTGGAGGAAGGAAATTCTTCCGTCGACGAATCGATGTTAACCGGTGAAAGTATTCCCGTGGAAAAAACGATTTCGAGTTCTTTGTTCGGCGGTTCGCTGAATCAAAACGGAATTTTAAAACTCAGGGCTTCCAAAGTAGGAAAGGATACTTTACTTTCTGGGATCATTCGAGTGGTTCAAGAGGCGCAAGGTTCCCGAGCTCCGATTCAAAGGATCGCAGATCGAATTTCCGGGATCTTTGTTCCCGTTGTGATTTTGTTTTCGATCGTCACTTGGGTTCTTTGGTATGTTTGGTTCGATCCTTCTAACTTTGCGGGAGCTTTGGAGAAGGCGATCGCGGTTCTTGTGATCGCTTGTCCTTGTGCCTTGGGTTTGGCGACTCCGGTTTCCATTCTCGCCGGATCGGGTAAGGCGGCCACATTGGGCGTTTTGTTTAGAACCGCAGAAGCATTAGAAATTGCTCATAGAGTCCAGACGATCGTTTTCGATAAAACCGGAACCTTGACTTACGGCAAACCGGTTTTGAAAAGTTTGGAGAGTTTAAATTCGACGGAGGAGAATTCTTATCTGGCTCTGGCCGCGTCTGCGGAACAGAACTCGGAACATCCTCTTTCCAAGGCGATCGTTGAGTTCGCAAAGACGAAAGGAATTTCCCTTTCGATTCCGAAGAGCTTCGAGACGATTCCGGGCGGAGGAATCTCCGCGATCGTCGACGGAAAAAACATTTTGATCGGAACGGATCGTCTGTTTGGAGAAAGAGGAATCGAATTAAAACAGGAACTGCTAAATCTAAAACAAAAAAGAGAATCGGAAGGTTCCACCGTGGTTCATCTGAGTGTTAACGGAATTCATTCCGCGATTCTTACTTTGGCGGATACGATCAAGGATTCCACACCGATTGCGATCGAAAAATTAAAATCCCTCGGTATGGAAATCTATATGATCACCGGAGACAACCGAAGAACCGCAGATTCGGTCGCGAAGGCTTGTGGCATTGAACACGTGTTAGCCGAGGTTCTCCCCGAAGGAAAATCGAACGAGGTCAAAAATCTCATGAACTCGGGTAAGGTTGTCGCGATGGTAGGAGATGGAATCAACGACGCTCCCGCCTTGGCCGTCGCGGATCTTGGGATCTCGATGGGAACCGGAACCGACGTCGCTATGGAATCGTCGGATGTGGTCATCATGAACGGGGATTTGATTTCGATCGCGAACGCGTTTGCAATGAGTAGAAAGACCGTTTACAATATTCGTCAGAATTTGTTTTGGGCCTTGTTCTACAACGCACTCGGAATTCCGATCGCCGCCGCAGGTTTTTTGGCGCCTTGGATTGCGGGAGGTGCGATGGCGCTCAGTTCTGTTTCGGTCGTTTTAAACGCGCTCAGACTGCAAAGAAAATAAACGATACAAAATAAAAAAAGAAAAACGGAAAATTAGAAAATTCTAATCTTCCGTTTTGTTATTTTTTTAAGGCTCCGTCCACCCATTCTTTGTAAGAATAAAGATTGCTGATCTTGGAGATATAACCGGAAGCTTCGGGACCGAGTGAAATTCCGTATGTGAGAAATCTCCCCACAACGGGCGCGTAGAAAGCGTCCGCGATCGAAAATTCTTTCCCGAAAAGAAAAGGTCCTTTGTAAGCGGCCAGACATTCCTTCCAGATGGATTCAATTCTTCGAATGTCTTTCCAGGCTTCGTCCGGAAAAGTTTTGCCGTGGAGTTTTTCCACGATATTCATCGATAAATTCTTTCTTAGATCGGAAAAACCGGAATGCATTTCCGCGACGACGGAACGAGCGAAAGCCCTTGCGGCCTTGTCTTTCGGCCATAGATTTTTTTCGGGAAAGGTTTCCGCCAAATATTCAACGATGCTCAGAGTGTCCCAGATCTTGACGTCTCCGTCGATCAGAACCGGAACCTTACCCGCGTTCGAATAGTGTTTTATCTTTTCGTAAAACTCGGGAGTGTTCAACGTAAGGGAAATTTCGGTAAAAGGTATTTTATTTTCTTTGAGTAGAATCCAAGGTCGTAAGGACCAAGAGGAGAATTTTTTATCTCCGATTACCAGTTGAAAATCTGCCATAGAACCAATTTCGCTTAACGATTGGATCTTGAAAATTGAAATTCAAAATTCTTAAGCTCAAAAAACTCTTCAGGTTCGTTGATAAACCCGAAGAGTTCCGCCGATTGTATTTATCTTTTTTCGGAAAGATATAATTTAACCTGTGTTTCCGGAGTCGCCGTAAAATCCATCGGATAGATTTCGTAGTCCACCGCAAAGGCGCGTTTGCCTTTTACATCTTGGCTCGCCCATACTTCTTGCCAAAGTTGAATTACGATCTCCGGACTTTTTCCGGACGCGGTCGTGAGTTCCAAATAATTTCCTTCGGGTAATTGAAACGTTTCAAAGGAACCTTTTTCATCGGAAGGAATTCCGATAAAGTAAGAATATTCTCCGTTCTCGTCGCTTTCGTAATTCGAATAAACCGCGTAGATGGAATCTCCCGCGTTCTGAACCCTTGGCAATACTTCTTGAAAGAATTTTCCCCAGACTTCCGGGATTTTTCCGTTTGGTCCCATCTCGTCCGCGTTTTTAGTGCGGCTTCCGACTCCTATGAGATTCTTTTTCGGCATCGTACATTCTTTCATAATTTCCTCTCGATTTGGCCGAATATCGGCGGTCCTAGAAAATCGTCTATTACCTAACTAATTCGTTTTCCTGATTTTTATCAATCCCTCAAAGGACTTTTGAAAGCCGCTTAGGTTTGACGGATCGAAGACTTCGTATGAATACTTAGGTATGTTTATGGCGGTTCTTTACGAAGGAGAATCGTTTATCTCTTAAGGGATAGGGAGAATCTTTATGTGTGTTGAAAATCAAAACGGAGAAGGCGCGGGTGGAACGAATCTTTCCTCGATATTAACTTCTTACTTTTATCAATATCCACATGCGATGTTCATCACGGATCGGGAAGGTACGATCGAATATATCAATCCGGTTTTTGAGAATCTTTCCGGTTACAATCGAAACGAATTGATCGGTAAAAATCCGAAAGTTTTTCAATCGGGAACACACGGTTCCGAATTTTACGAAGAGTTCTGGAAAACCATTCTTTCCGGAAAGGAATACGAAGGAGATTTTTTAAACCGAAACGGTTCCGGTGAAACGATTTCTTGGAAGGAAAGAATCACTCCGCTTCGTGACGAGGCCGGGAATATTTCAAATTTCTTATGTAGAGTGGATCTGCCTTCGAACGGATCGGCGATGGCCGTTTCTTCCCAAGGAAGTTTCGTTTCCGCCGAGGCGGTTCAAAGCGGTAAAATTAGAGAATCCCTTTTTCCGAAACTGCAAAAGGAATACGGACTTACCTATCAAGAAGCCAAGATCTGCGAACTTCTTGTCGCCGGTCAAACGAGAGACAGTCTTGTCCGTCAGTTGGGCGTACATTCAGGAACTCTAAAGAACCATCTCAAGGCGATTTACAGAAAAACGATCGAAAAAGATTTGAAGGAGCCGGGTCAGGGCAGGGACAAACTGCAAAGACTCACTATGTTTTTGATTCGTCTTTGTTAAGCGACATTCTTAAATATTAGAATTTTATTAAGAACGGATCGGGTCCGAAAGGATTTCGATCCGTTTTCGTTTTTAGTGTTTGCCCCAGAGATTCTCCAGATACGCCTCTCTTCCTGAACCTTTGCGATACGCCTTATAATGATCGGGGTTCGTTTTGTAGTAGTTCTGATGATACCCTTCCGCGGGATAAAACGCCGTAAAAGGAATGATTTCCACCACGATCGGCGCGGAAAATTTTCCGGACTTTGCGATCTCTTGTTTGGATTCTTCGGCGGCTTTTTTCTGAGCTTCACCGTGATAAAAAATTCCGGTTCTGTATTGATTGCCTCGATCCGCGAATTGTCCGCCGTTGTCAGTCGGATTGATCTGTTTCCAAAAAACTTTTAAGAGATCCGCGTAACGGATCTTGGACGGATCGAATTCTATCTGAACGCTTTCTCTATGGCCCGTTCTTCCGTAACCCACGTCTTCGTAAGTAGGATTCACTTCCTTTCCGCCGGAATAACCGGAAGTTACGGAGATGACACCCGGAAGAGATTCGAAAGGACCTTCCATACACCAAAAACAACCTCCCGCGAACGTGGCCTTTTCCGTTTTAGGAGCCGCGAACAAAGAGGAAACAAAGAACAACGATGTAAAAAAGAAAATTAAAACTTTAGAGTGGAACATTCCGACCCTCCCGAATTGAAATTCGATCCCTTAACGGATCGGTTACACGAGGAATACGAAACAAACTCTTGTTTACATGTTTTTCATTTCGAAAGAAAAAAATTCCTATGTTTTCTTTCGGAGAATCTAATTCTAAGAAACGAAATATGAAAATCGCAATCTTAGGAAGTGGAATCGCGGGACTCAGCGCGTGTTGGTATCTGAGTAAAGAACACGAAGTCGTTTTGATCGAACGTCATTCTCTTCCGGGAATGGACGCGCACGGAACCGATGTCGCGTTAAAGGATAAGATCTTTCGATTCGACGTTCCTTTCCGAGCCTTCAAACAAAATTATTATCCCTGTCTGATCGAAATGTACAACGAAGCGGGAATCGAATTCAGACCCGTGGATTATTCCTTTTCGCTCAGCGAAAGGGACGGCTCGACTTATTTTCAATTCTCCACATTCGGACTCGGCGGAAATTTTTATCCGTTCGTTTCTCCGGTTTGTTTTCAAAGCGGAGAATCCAGAAAAATCTTTTCGGATTCGATTCGGTTTTACGGAGAATCCGCAAATCAATGGGAATCTCTCAAAGGTGAACAACTTACGATTTCCGCATTCCTACAAAGGTTCGGTTACTCGAAGGCATTCGAAGAAAAGTATCTGGTTCCTATGTTCGCTACGATCAACACATGCACTCTGAAAAGCGCTAAGAATTATCCGGCTGAAGCGGTGATCCGTTATCACGCAAAAGGTCTGAAGTTCCTTCGTTTTTTAACCGCAAGTCACGGAACGAGAGACATCACCGAAAGGCTTTCGGTGGGCGCGAAAGAGGTTCGATTGAAATCCAATCCCAGAAGAATCGAACTCAACGGTAAAAAAGTTTTTGTTTCTTTCGATCAGGGAAAGGAAGAATTCGATCGGGTCGTGGTCGCGACTCCGGCCAATCAGGCGATCGGACTTTTACCGGACGAGATGCAAAGGGAAAAAGAACTTCTTTCCTCGTTTCGTTACGAAGAATCCGAAATTCTGATGCACACGGATTCTTCCTTTATGCCCAACAAAAAAAGACATTGGGCTCCTCTTTGTTTTACACTTTCACCGGAAACCGATAAACCTTCGGCTACGATCCTTTTGAACAAGGTTCTTCCCGAAATCGGAAAGGCCGAAATCTTTCAGACATGGAATCCTTTGGAAGAACCGAAAGACGGAACCTTGATTTCCCGATCCAGATTTGAAAGACCGATCATCGATCTCAAAAATCAAAAGACCATCGACGAACTGAAGAGCCTTCAGGAACAACCGGGAAGAAAGGTTTGGTTCTGCGGATCGTATGCAAGATATGGAATTCCTCTTTTGGAAGCGGGTGTTTCCACGTCTTTGGACGTGACTCGTTGGGTCGAGAATTCGATGCAGTCTTAAAAATTTAAGCCGTCTTCGGTTTCACGGCCGCGTAAAGAACGAACTGAAAGTAGCGGCTCATCCGGGAGCCGCCGAGAAAATCCGCGAAGCTCGAATACTTACGCGCGATTCTTTTCGGTATCTTCGGGTCCGCTGTTTTGTGTTTCAGAAAGTTCGCAAACCCTTGGAACATATCCTTATCTAAAAAATCGAAACCGTCTACGGCAAAGCCCGAAGATTTTAAAATTTGAGAAAGAGAATCAGTTGTGACCCGATTTTTTTTCGGAATGGAACTTAACGCACAGATCCGATCCCGGAGCCATGAATCGAACATGCCGAGTTTGGAATTCTTCAAGATCAACTCTGCGGAGATCAAAGCCCCTCCGGGTTTGAGAATTCGAAAGGCTTGTTCGCAAAATTCCTTTCGATCCGTAAAGAAGACCGCGCTGTCCAGACAAAGGATTCGATCAAAGGACTGATGCGTAAATGAGACGATCGTATTTTCGATCGGAGCACAGATTAGTTTCGGGGAAGAATCCGCCCGCAAGTCTATCAGATTTTTTGCAAATTCCACTTGGACCGCGGACGAGTTGACTCCGGTAAGATCGGAGAAGTCGACGGAGAATTCTTCCTTCCAAACAAAGAATTGATCTCCGCAACCGAAGCCTAAGTCCAAAACCTTGAGTCCTTGTTCGAGTTCCGCCTTCTTACCGAGAAGAATCGCTAAGGTTTTACAAGCCTCCGGATAATCGGAAGTGTTCTTCCAGTAACCGAAGTTTGCCCAGGAGGAATTTTCCGGATTGAGATAAAGATGTGCGAGAGTATCGGGAGCCTCTTCTTGTTTTTTATTTTTGAAGAAGGACATTGCGAAAAATTCTCCCTTGAAAAGTATTCATATTCTTTATCCAATCGCCGATTCGAGACGTTTTAAGAAAATCGAGCCAATTTCCGAAAAGGATTTCGGTTTTAAAAATTAAGTTGTGGTTCCGATGTCGCATTAATAAATAGCTAAACATATATTAAGTTCTGTCGATAGGTATTTTAGGACCGTCTCGGGATTTAGAAAACGGAAAAATCGAAATCGATCATGTTGCTAATCACACTTTTAGATCCGACCCAAGCAAAGAGCAATTTGTTACTGCGTTGGAAAAAGAAACTCAATCGTAAGAAGGTCTATCCCGTTCTTATCTTTCCGGAAGCGTCGATCCATCTCGAAAGGCTTCACACTCTTGCAAAAATTTCTTCCAAACAGAAAATTTCAACCTCGAGTCCTGTTTTCTTTCATACGGACTCCGTTTTGAAGTCTGCGGACTTTCTTCTTTCGGATAGAATTCCGAAGGGCGAAAAAATTCTTCCGGTCTTTGTGGACTTCGGATCTTCTTCCAAGGACAAGAAGGGAAAAGGTTTCGAAGAACAAGTGGAACTTCTCACAGAAAAAATCGGCGATCGATTCTCGGCCTTGTGTTTTTTAGAGACCGGCAAAGCGCAGTCTAACCTCGAAAGATCCGGAAATCGGAACTGGCTCTTTCACAAGTCGTCCTTGGTCGTGGAGATCGGTGGAAACAACTTTAAGGTTTTAAGAAAGGACTTGCCTCAAGCGGAAGAAGGAGATTCTCCTTTGGAGACTTGGATTCCCGGAGGTCTGCTCGAAGATCGGTCTTAGGAAATTTATTTACATTTTCGGAATGGGATTTTTTTTTCAAGGACCGCAACCGGGGACTTGCATTAAATATTACTCGAATTCAGTATTTTAATTGAAGTTTTTTTTATACCATTCTTGATAGATAAAAATTTTGCCATTGGCGATAAACGCAGGGATCATCTGCATGATCGAGAAACGAATCAACAAATTCGGGGAGAACGGAACCTTCGCTACGAAGAAAATCCCCAAAGGAACCTTGCTGTTCAGCTACAGCGAGTGGATCGAGGACGAAGAATTTGGCTGGAAAGTTCTAACGGTCGACGAAGCCGAGTCGCTTCCCGATTCCGAAAAGGACATCTTCATGAAATACGGATACGACGTGGACTTCGGTTTAGTGACCGGGCCTACCAGCGATCAGTACGTAATCAACCATTCCAACTTCATGAATCACTCCTGTGATCCGAATATGTGGTACGATCAGGACGACAACATCGTTGCAAAGCGTGAAATCCGCGAGGGAGAGGAACTTACCATCGACTACGCGAATTTTATCGTGAACTTCGATCAAACCTTCGAGTGCGGTTGCGGGTCTGCAAGTTGCAGAAAATTCATCCGAAAAGACGATTGGAAACTTCTGATCAACGAGTATCAGATGAACTTTCCGAAATTCATCCAAAAAGAAATCAAAAAACTCTACGTCAAAATTCCAGTATAGAACCGACTTTAAACGAAAATCCTACTTCCTAACCTTTAGAATTCTTTCCAGGATTCCTCTTCGGAGAAGTCCTGGGGAATCTTCGGACACAGCCGAACTGGTGCTTCGGGCGTTTTCGATCGAATAGAAAACGTCCGGTTCCACGTTCTTGACGATCTTCATCGCCTGAATGATCTTCTTTCTTCTTAAAACCGTAAAAACGATCTTCACGGGACCGCGACTTCCATGTCCGTCCATCGTCGTAACGCGATAACCCGCATCGGAAAGTTGGTTCGCAATCTCTTGTCCGTTTTGAGGGGAGATAATTCTCAAAAGAGAATAACCGATCGCCAACTTTTCTTCGAGGATCATTCCGATAAAAGTTCCGGTCGCGAATCCACCGGCGTATGCGAGATAACAAAATACGTTGTTTAGATTTTTGATGACCTGAGTGATTACGATCACCCAAAGAAGAACCTCTAAAAATCCGAGCGACGCCGCGATCGCTTTCTTTTCCCGAGTAAGAAGAATGACTCGGATCGTTCCGATCGATACGTCGGTCACTCTCGAAAGAAAAATAAAACAAGGAAGAAGAACGTAATCGAAGATAGGATTTCCGGGAGAAGGGAAGCTCAGTTCCATACAAGACAAGGATTATCGAAAGAATCAAACTCGTCGAGGAGAATTGATCCGTAAAATCGCCCTAACCCGGGCTTATGATAAACCACTTATAAACGGATTAAAAAACGGGAATAGAAGTGAAAAAATAAATTTTCGATTTCGTTTAACGTTCTTCTTTTTATATCGAAATTCCGATTTGCGATTTCTTTTTAATACGAAGTCGATAAGATCCCTCCTCATGAAAAGATCCGCGTTGTTCCTTCTTTCGATTTGTATCTTCGTTCAACAAAACTGCGGAACGAACGATTCCAAACAAAATCCGATTCTTCCGTTCCTTTCGAACGGATCCGACGTTTCGGCGTTATCGCAAAATTCTCAAAACCCGAATATAACGTTTCTAAACGATACAAGCTCCGGAATTTCTCACAGCTTGGATTATGGAAATCTTCCGGAAGCGAGAAGGATCGTAATCGGAGAAAAAACGTATCAAACGAAAACGGATCCGATCTTTTTGGACTCACTCGGAAGAGAAGCGTATTTCAGAGGTTTTAACATCTCCGGAAATATGAAGCTGGTTCAACACGGATTTAAGCCGTTTCAAAACGAATCCGACGCGGAGATCGCGTTTTCAAGACTTGGAAAAACCACCGGATCGAATATGATCCGATTTACGATCGCTTGGGAAGGAGTGCATACCGGGGTTGATACGATCGATTATTCTTATCTGGATGCCGTGATCGCACAAATGAAAAAGGCGATCGCTTTGAAAATGTATGTCTTGGTGGATTATCATCAGGACTTGTTTTCAAGAAATCTTTTTAATAAGAATTCCTGGTACACCGGAAACGGAGCGCCTCGTTGGGTGACTCCATCGGGAACTTATCCCAACGAATACTGCGGAATCGTTTGTGCGAATTGGAGTCAGAACAATCTTACCAACGAAGCGATCCGAAAAGGATTTCGGAATTTTTGGAACGATGTTTCGTTCAACACATCGTCGGGTCCGAGAAATATGCAGACCGAGTTCGTATGGCAGTTAGGAAAGGCCGCAAAGTATATTCAAGAAAAGTTAACTGCCGAAGAGTTTGATTACGTTTTGGGAATGGATCCGTTTAACGAACCCGTCGACGGAGGAATGGAAGGGTTGTCCGCGGCTCAATGGGACAATCAAAAGTTGTGGCCTTTTTATAGAAGAATTCGACAGACTTTGAGCGCGAACGGCTGGGAAACAAAATCCGTATATGCGGAACCTCTTGTATTCTGGAATACGAATGTAGGGAGCGCGATCGTTCCTCCCACTGGAGGAGGTCATTTGACTACGTTGCCCGGAGCGGGTTTCGTTTTTAATTCTCATTTTTACGACGCGGGAAGAATGGGGACCGATCTCACTGGAATCGACAATGCGACTTACTTTAAATATTTGGACGAGATTCGTAAAGAAACGAGATTTCTAAAGATTCCCGTGTTTTTAAGCGAGTTCGGAATGTGGTTGAACGGAACCGGGGCCAAGGATACGCCTAGGATGATCTCGGCCGTTTATCAGGCGATGGAGATTTCCGACGTCGAACAAACGACTAAGACGCGTTATGCTGACTTTTATTCTCTGCTGGTTTCGGGGACACAATGGCATTGGGATTATTACTATGACAATCATTTCGAATATATGAATGGCAACACTTCCAAGCTGATCACGAAGAAGGACGCTTGGAACGACGAGAATTTTTCGGTGATCGGAAACTACGGAACGACTTGGAACGTCGACTCGAAGGCGATTCAGCGAGCATATCCGAGAAGATCTCAGGGAAGAATTCTCAGCTTTTATTACAATACGTTAGGCGCCGATTCCTGGAACAACGTGTATGCTTGGGGTGGGATTCGACCGAAAATCGGAGGAACCGTTTCCTTCGGCGATAGACGTTTTGCGATTTTGATTTGGAAAGGAAGAAGTTCGGACGCGCCCACGGAGATTTTTATTCCTTCTCATTTTTCGAGTTCGAATCTGGTCGTCGTTTCCGATTCCAAGATTTACAACAAAACCTTGTCTTCTACGATTCAAAACGTTTCGAACGAATCGATCTTGATCGCCGATCCGAATCGCGTCGCCGATTCCGGTTCGCTTTTTGTTTCCTGGAACGACCCGGATGCGGGAGAAGATTCAGAAAAAATACATTACGTTTTGATTGTGGATGGAAACGGAACCTCTTATACGGATGATTTTCTTACAAGTCTGCAGACCGATTTGAATCAGAGAATTCTTACCGAGAAAAAAAGCCCCGTCTATCTGGTCGGCAAGATGACTTACGGCGGTTATCCCGCGCAGTAGGCGAACCACCGTAAGTGAAGAGGGAAGAATCGAATATAAGGAGAATGGAATGTTTTCGAGAGAGCTTTTGTCGGAGTTCCGACGAATAGGGGAGGGAATTTGAGTTGTAAAGATTGTGATTTTCTGATATGGAGAATTTGTTCGGAATTGCCCACAAGCCCACCACCGCCACCCTAACTCGGGTGGGGGCTTTTTCGTTTCACTGCGGACTTTGTCGGAACTCCATTCCTTCTAAAAACTTCTCACCGTCCAAACGCCTACGAGCGCCAACGCGATACCGCCGATCACGCTGAGTCCGATATAACCGAAAAATAATCCGTAATGTCCCGACTTAAACATCTGTAAGGTTTCGTAAGAGAATGTGGAAAAGGTGGTAAAACCTCCGCAAAAACCCGAGGCTAAAAAGAATTTCCACTGAGGGTCCAAAATTGGAAAACGATCGAAAATCGCGTAGATGATTCCGATCAAAAAAGAACCGAACAGATTTGCGGTCAAAGTTCCCCATGGAAGCGCCAAGCCGAGAACGTTTCCGAACCCGTATTGCAAAAGATAACGAAACACACTTCCCAGCGCGCCTCCCAATCCGATCCATAACAAGGTTCTTTCGAGAGTCATGATAAATTTTGAATATAATTCATTTTTAAAGTAGAATCGGGTTGTTGTCGAAGTTTAAGAGGCATCACCTGAAGTGCCCGGTGCGGAATCGTTCTTGTCGGTTTCGGTTTCGGTTTCGGTTTCGGTTTCGGTTTCGGTTTCGGTTTCGGTTTCGGTTTCGGTTTCCTGATTCCGTTCCTTAAAGTATCGATAAATCTGATAGATCCCGACTCCGAGGGTTACGATCGAATCGTCCACCGGACCCGGAAGTAAGTTCGGTGCGATCCAATAAACGAGAATGATTAGAACCGGCCAAAAGATTCTCAGCGTTTCGATCGGTTTGGAATCTTTGATCGCAAACCAAAGGCCGAGAATCAGCGCGAGCAGAACCGCAATCACGATTCCGGCGAACAAAAGAATATGTTTCCCGGCGAGTATAGTCCAATCGGTAAACGAATGAGCCCGACCGTAATCGTCCTTTAGGACAAAAATCGTAACGCCTACCGCAAGAAACAAGGTCAGAAAGGGAGTCAACATCCCCCACAAACAACCGTATTTGATTTTTCCCGAAGTTTCTGACATATTCTGTTTTTTTAATGTTTCAAACAAACTCGAATCGATTCGAAATTCGGTCCGATTTTTATAAAGTTTTCAGATAAGCGAGAATGAACGGTTCGATTTCTCCGTCCATCACCGCCGCGACGTTTCCGGTTTCGTGATCGGTTCTATGATCTTTGACGAGATTGTACGGATGGAAAACGTAACTTCGGATCTGAGAACCCCAAGAGATGTCCTTTTTCTCTCCGGATTTCTTTTCCAATTCTTCCTTTGCTTTTTCCTGTTCCATCTCATAGAGTCTCGCTTTTAACATCTTAAAAGCCGTGTCCCTGTTTTTGATCTGAGATCTTTCATTCTGACAAGCCACAACGATTCCGGTTGGAAGGTGTGTGATCCGAACCGCCGAGTCGGTAGTGTTTACGTGCTGACCACCCGCGCCCGAGGAGCGATAGACATCCACGCGAAGATCCTTGTCCTCGATTTTGATATCGATATCGTCGTCGATTTCCGGACTTACGTGAACCGATACGAAGGATGTATGTCTTCTTTTGTTAGCGTCGAACGGAGAAATACGAACGAGTCTGTGAACCCCATTCTCCCCTTTCATAAAACCGAAAGCAAAATCGCCTATCACGTGTAAGGTGGCGTTCTTGATTCCAGCTCCGTCTCCCGCTTGGATGTCTATTAGAGAATACTGATATCCTTTCTTCTCGAAATAACGCATATACATTCTGAGAAGCATTTCAGCCCAGTCCTGACTTTCGGTTCCACCCGCTCCCGGATGGATGTTCAAAAACGCCGGTTTTAAATCCTCCGGATTTTTGAGCGCTCCGAGAAGTTCAAGCTCTTCGAACTTTTCCTGAAGTCTGTTGTATTCCGCGGAAAGTTCGCCGACTCCGTTCTCGCCCTTTTCATCCAAGGTCAGATCGACTAAATCAGGAAAATCTAATATATCTTGTTGGATCGTAAACCAAGGTGTGAGTTTTTTTTCCAGTTCGTTCTTTTTCTGACTTACGATTCTCGCTTCCTCCGGATTGTTCCAGAGGTCGGGATCTTCCGCCTTTTCGTTGAGGGACTTAAGACGATCCTTGTCTTGTTCGAGGTTTAAAAGTTTCCAACGATTGAGAAAATTCTCCTGTAATTCTTTGGAGACTCTTTTAAGTTCTTTTGCTGACTTTACTTCCATAATCTTTGCTTATAATTGAATTTGATTGGTTCCGAACGTATAAATACGAGCGGACTCATTGAAAAAGAAAATCTTCTTTATTCTCTCTTTCTTGTTCCCAGGAAAAAACCGTGTCCCTGAGTTGCGGAGTGTTGCCTTCCACGGTGGCTACTAAGATATATTCTTCTTTTTTTCTGAATTCTTCGGGGTTCTTTTTTAAGATCAATTTTCCGGAGCGGATTAGATCAAGAATGTGAAGTAAAAACGGATCTTTTTCCGTTCTGGAAAGTTCTTTCATCGCGGTGTAGAACGGGGTGATTCCCTTGTGAAACCAATCCACGATTTCATTCTTCCCGCTCGGCCAAAGTTGATTCAATTGAATCGTCTCTTCGCGAAGCAGTGACTTTCCTTGAAACGGTTTTTGAAGATGTCTACACTGAAAGTAAAGTTCGTGATTGATCTCTCTCGGAAACGTTTTTCCGTAACCGGAGCCGATCCATTCCACCCAAGCCTTTTTTTCTTTGGCGGGCAGGGAAGGAATGAGCGCGAATAGATAATTCTGATTTTTGAATATTCGAGAAGTTGAAAGATGGTCCAGTACTTCGTAAGGAATCATAAACTGTCCCTTTTGCCATTCCAACACCAAAGGAATCTTATCCACGTCCAGATATTCCACGGGAGTTTCCGTATGAACGACGTCCCCGAATTGGGTGAGAATGTAAATAAAGGAAAGAAGTTCCTGACGATTCATCTTTCGGATCAACGTATCGGGATCCAAGTTGCGATGCAGAGCGTGTCTCAGTAGATTGTATTGTTCTACGGGAAATTGTACGGGAGAAAGAATGATCCCAAGAAATTTTTCCATTTTCTTGAGGCTATGTCTCTCCACGAGATCCAGATTTCCAGAAATCAAAAATGGCATAGGTTAAAGGGCTCTGTGTCCGATGTCTTTTCTATAAAACGTTTTGGGAGCCTGGATTTTTTCCAGGAAGGAATAAGCCTGGTTTACCGAACTCTTTAGATCGGTTCCTTGAGCTACTACTCCGAGAATTCTCCCCCCGGATGAAAAAACTTTTCCATCTTTTTTTAACGTTCCCGCATGAAAAAGATAAACGTTTTGACCAGGCGTTTCCGGAAGATTTAACGGAATATTTTTTTCGTAAGAATCGGGATATCCTTGCGCGGCGAGCACCACTACCGTTGCCGCGCCGCTTTTTACGGCCGCTTTGACGTTTTTGATTTTACCCGTGGAAGCTGTATAAAGAAGTTCTAATAGATCTCCGTCGAACATAGCTAATACACATTGTGTTTCGGGATCTCCGAATCTGCAGTTAAACTCAACAACTCTCGGTTCTCCGTCCGAAGAAATCATCAAACCCGCGTAAAGAAGTCCTCGATAAGGATGCCCTTTTTTGCGGAAAGTCTCGAACATACGATCGAATACGCGTTCTTTCACTTTTTCTAATATAGTTTCGGTGACTACCGGTGCGGGACAATACGCTCCCATTCCTCCGGTGTTCGGTCCTTGATCTCCGTCGAAGGCTCTTTTGTGATCCTGTGCGGCGGGTAGAAGAAAGTAAGAATCTCCGTCCGAAACTGCGAAGATGGACGCTTCTTGTCCGTCCATAAATTCTTCGATGACCACTTGATTGCCGCTTTCTCCGAATTTTTTGTCCTCGAAGATTTCTTTGAGCGCGTTAACCGCCATTTCTTTGGTGGTTGCTACGGTCACACCTTTGCCCGCGGCCAAACCGTCGGCTTTGATTACGATCGGAATCGACTTGGATTCCAGGTATTTTAAGGAAGAAGAATATTCCGTAAATGTTTTATACTCTGCGGTGGGGACGTTCGCTTCCACCATCAGGGATTTTGCGAAATCCTTGGAACCTTCCACTTGAGCGCAATAGGAATCAGGACCGAACGTGGGGATTTTAAGCTCGGAAGCCCAATCCGCAAAACCGGCGACCAAAGGATCTTCCGGTCCCACCACGATAAAGTCGAAAGGATTTTGTTTCAGATACGATTGAACCGATTGTTTGTCCAAAACGTTAAACGAATTCGCGGGAAGAATCTCCGAGTCCGGAAAACCTCCGTTTCCCGGAAAAACCTTCAATTCGCTTAACAATGTTGAATTACGAAGATGAAACGCGATTGCGCTTTCTCTTCCGCCGGAACCGATCAAAAGGACTTTCAACTTAGCTTGCAAGATTTTGAATCCCCTTTTTGAGAACTTCCACTTTGTCTGCGAGAGTCTTTAGTTTTTCCCTTTCTTTCTCGACCACGTCGGGAGCGGCTTTCGAAAGAAAACCCGGGTTAGCGAGTTTCGCTTCGAGTTTTTCCTTTTCGACTTCGGATTTTTGAAGTTCCTTTTCAAGACGCGCTTTTTCTTTTTCCACGTCGATCAATCCTTCGAGAGGAAGAATGATTTCTCCCTTTGCGAAGTGGGAAACCGAATCCGTCTTTTGAATCTCATAAGATTCTTCGATTCGAATCGATTCGAGACGAGCGAGTTGTAAAAGAGAAACTTCGTTTTCGCGGATCGAAGAGATTGCAAGATCGTCTCCCGATTTTACGATCGCCTTACACTTCTTATCGGGAGTAACTCCGTTTTCGGAGCGCATAACGCGGATTTTTGTCACGATCTCCTGAAGAAGATTCAACTTCTGAACGCCTAACGCGTCGTTTGCGATCGGATACGCGGAAGGATACGGAGTTGTCGCGATGAATTGATCCGAAAATACCGAGTGAACTTCTTCGGTTAAGAACGGCATAAAAGGATGCAAAAGTCCTAATGCACGAGTGAGCACGTCCGCGAGAACCTGTTTTGCGACTTCTGCGGAGCGAGGAGAAACTTTTCCATACGCTCTCGGTTTCACGAGTTCTATATACCAATCGCAGAAATCTCCCCAAACGAATTCGTAGATCGCCGCGGCCATTTCATAAAAATGGAATTTAGAATGCGCCTTGTCGTATTCTTCCAAGCAATGATTGAATCTGGAAAGAATCCACTGATCCATAGGTTCGAGATCTTTTTGGATTTCGGGAGTGATTCCCGTCGGCGTAAAAGATTCTTCCAGGTTCATAAGAATGAATCGGGAAGAGTTCCAGATCTTATTGCAGAAAGAACGATAACCGTCTAACCGCGATTCGTCGAAAAGAATGTCCTTTCCTTCCGGAAGCGTAGCCGCTAGGAAGAATCGAAAGGAATCCGTTCCGTATTTTTCCATCATCACAAGAGGATCGATCACGTTCCCCACGGACTTGGAGAATTTTTTTCCGTCCTTGTCTCTCACCAAACCGTGTATGAGTACTTTATGAAATGGTGGAGCTTGCATGAACTTCATTCCCATCATGATCATTCTGGAAACCCAGAAGAAGATGATGTCGAAGCCGGTCACGAGAACGGAAGTAGGGTAGTATTTTTTTAAGTCTTCCGTTTGATCCGGCCAACCCATCGTGGAAAAAGGCCAGAGCTGTGAAGAAAACCAAGTGTCGAGCACGTCCGGATCGGGTTCCACTTCTTTGGAACCGCAGGAAGGACAAACGGTCACGGGAGTTTCGGAAACCTCGATGTGTTTACAAGTTTTACAATGATATGCGGGAATTCTATGGCCCCACCAAAGTTGTCTGGAGATACACCAATCTCGAATGTTGTTCATCCATTCGAAAAAAGTTTTTTCCCACATTCTCGGGACGAATTCAACCTGACCGGTTTGAACCGCTTGTACCGCAAGATCGGCAAGAGGTCTGATCTTTACAAACCATTGAGTCGAAAGATACGGTTCGATCACCGCACCACCTCTCGAGTTATGACCGACCGCGTGCATGTGGTCTTCGATTTTTTCGATCAGACCTTTCGCTTCCAGATCGGCCACTACCTTTTTGCGGGCGTCGAAACGATCAAGACCCTTGTAAGCGCCCGCGTTTTCGTTCATCGTTCCATCGGGGTTCATTACGAGCAAAGGTTTGAGCCCGAGTCTTTGACCCGCCTCGAAGTCGTTCGCGTCGTGAGCCGGAGTGATCTTAACAAGACCGGAACCGAATTCCTTATCGACGAAAGAATCGAACAACAGAGGAATCTGTCTGTTCGTCAACGGAAGATCCAACATCACATCCTTAAAGGACGCATAACGTGTATCTTCCGGATTCGCACAAACCGCGACGTCGCCGAGCATGGTTTCGGGTCTTGTAGTCGCCACGACTAAGAACTGATTCGGTTTGCCGTGAATCGGATATTTGATATGATAGAGTTTGCCTTTGGTTTCTCTGAACTCCACTTCGAGATCGGAGATCGCCGTTTGAGACGCGGGACACCAGTTGATGATTCTTTCACCGCGATAGATCAAACCTTCGTCGTAAAGGGATTTAAAAACTTTGAATACCGCTTTGGAAAGACCTTCGTCGAACGTGAATCTTTCTCTGGACCAATCTACGGATTCTCCCAAAAGTTTTTGTTGGCGTGTGATCATGCCGCCGGAATGATCTTTCCATTCCCAGACCTTGTTTACGAATTCTTCTCTCGTAAAATCGGTTCTCTTTTTTCCTTCTTTGGCGAGTTCTCTTTCAACCACCATCTGAGTGGCGATACCCGCGTGATCCATACCGGGAAGCCAAAGAGTGGACTTACCTTTTTTACGTTCGATTCGAACGAGAATATCCTGAATCGTATGATTGAGAGCGTGACCGATATGCAACGATCCCGTAACGTTGGGAGGAGGGATGACTATGGAGAAAGATTCTTTCGAATTCGGATCCGGTACAAAGGACTTCTTTTCTTCCCAGAGTGAAATCCATTTACTCTCGACTTCTTTCGGTTCGTAGCGATCGCCTATTTGCTTTTTCATGGCCGTTAAAAAGCAGGTTTTCCTACTTTTTCCCGGGGTCAAGAGGATTCAAACGGAACCGTCATTCGCCGGCGAAAAATTGACCCTCGGCCTAGTTTTTAAACGAACGAGTATTTTGTCTCAAAGCGCTTTTTTTAGAGGGAGAATTTCTTTGAATCGGCATTCTTCCCTTTCCGTTTAAGGACTTCGTTTTAGATTTTAGAACGGATCGGATCGAACTTTGAATTTCCTTCCAAGGAATCGGGTCTTCGTCTCGAATCGTAAAACGGAATTTGGAATCGATAAGGCTTGGAAATTTCTTTCTTATTTCGGTCAACGGAACCGATTTGCAGATATGAATCGAGATCGAATTCTTGTGGGCGCCGAACGCGATCCAGTTTTCGTTCAGATGATACGTGGGAATTTTCTGGTCCATCGATTCCAGAATTTCGGGAAAACATTCTATGATCCACGCACGGATCGAAAGCATTCTTTCCTTTTTGATTTCAATCTGAGAATCTATATAACGCGAGATTCCGGACGACATAACGAAGGTGGGAACGGGAATGAATGAAAAAAAACACATAACAAATCGGTCAAAAAATAAATTCCAAAATGAATTTCTATTTTGCCTTTCCTCCTTTAGAGTTTGAAGACTTTAGAGGATTCCGTTTCGCGTTGTTTTTATTCGATTGTTGTTTTTCAAATTCTCGGGAAAACTTCCGAAGGTTTTCCGCGGCGGCGATCATTTCCTCTTTTGGAAACGGAAATTCGATCGGCACTTTGATCCCGAGTATGGATGAGAATAGGTCGTGTGAATTTTTTTCGTTTTCGAAAATCAGATCCGGATCGGTATCGTTCAATCCCAACATGTAAAGCGCGAACTTTTCGTTTTGAACGTTGCCCATCGCCACGATCATTTCCGCTAAAAATACGGGAGGCATCTGATTCGAGAATGATCCGTCCTGTTGTCCTTCCCGAATCAGATCGGAAAGAAAAGCGATGTCCCTTTTGATCATTTCCTTTTCCAGATTCGATTTGAGGATCAGGTTTTCGGGGAGATAAATCGCCTTTAAAAAGAAGAATATCATTTCCGGATTTTGTTGAACCCAATCGAAATGAAGTTCGTGAATCAGTTTCAATTTATCTAATGTGTTTTTCGGTTTTCGCGCCGCTACCGATTCGAGAAGATTCCGAGTAAGTTCGTCGGAAAGCGTTTTGATCAGCTCCATCAGCAATTCTTCTTTTGAGTTGAAGTGATGGTAAAACGTCCCTTTGGCGATTCCGAGTTCGTCGATGATGTCGTGGATCGAGGTGCTTTCGTAGCCCTTGGTAAAGAAAAAGTTTTTCGCGCAACCGAGGATGTCCTCTTTACGCTCCTTTCCCTTTTGTTTGTTTAGATTTTGTTTTTCCATATTCAGGAAACCGACCGACGGTCGGTCTATTTTCTGGGACCTGGCTCGGCCCGGTCAATCAAAAATTTTTAGGGAAAATGTAGGAACTCCTCTATTTTCCGGAGCAAAAGAGAATATCCGTTTCCGCCAACGACCGACGAAGCGGACCGCAAGCCCGACGATTTACGTAAGTCGTCCTCATCATGGCTCGAAATTTTTCCGAAATCGTTTGAACCCAATTCTCCGGCAAATGGGATTCCATATTCATTTTCGCAGAGAGAAGAAAGGGAAGAATGAACCGGCCCGATTGAAAACGTGCAGACCTTTTTGTTCAAGAAGACGGCCTCGAAGAGGGATTGACCGAAGTAACCTACAAAGCCCGACGAGCAAGCCAAAAGATTTTGGAACTCGAAGCGGGAAACACGAGGAACAAATCGGATCGAATTCTCGTTGGTCGGAACTCCGCCCACTCGAATGATATGCGTCGGTCCAAGACGTTCCCGGGCTTTGCGGTCACGGTCCTCTTGCTCCTCGCGCGCGATCAAACTCGAAAGAAAAGAATCCAATTCTTTCGTGAAGTCGAAGCCGATATTTCCCGCATAACATAGAATATACGGATCGGTCTTTCGTTCCACGTTTCCAAGAGCCGGTGCGATCAAAATTTGGTCCAAAGAAAATTCGTTCCGGTTTTCCGGATGAGGAAGCAGATCGTAGTGTCCGTATTTTTTTCTTTCCGGTCCGAAATGATCCAAAAGGAGAACCTTGGTTTTTGAATATTCGGGAACCGGAATGTCCCTGGAATCGACGATCAATAGGTCGATTTCTCCGTCGTTTGGAAAATCGCGGAACCAGATCGTTTCTTTCGAAGACGACGACAAAAGTGCGAATAGAATTCTGGATCGTTCGAAATGACCGCTTCCGAATTCTTTCGGATTTCCGACCATAAAACCGATCCTGGATTTTTTTTCCGTACCGGATTGCGGAGTTTGAAAACGGATCTGTTCCACGTCTTGATTTCCCGAAAAAATGTTCGGATCTTTTTCGTAGAGTTCGATACATTCCTTCGCGCCGAAAAACGGATTCGTTTTGTTCAGAGATTGGAAGATTGCGGATGTGGTCTCGAAATCTTTCGGTTCGTCCACGGTCAAACGGAGCTTGGGAAGAATCTCCTTTTCTTTTTCGGTAAGTAAGGAGGATATTTTAAGAATTCCGAATCGATCCGGATTCTCCTTGATATGAAGACTTACGTGTTCTTTATGTCTTTCCTCAAGAACGTTAGGCGCCCATTGTAAAGCTTCGCGGGTAAAAATTTCCCCGCCCATTCCCAAGGGAAGTCCGGTTACGTAGGCAAGATCCGATTTCGAAAAGATAAACGTCTGTAAAAGTTGATCCAAATGAAGAGTGTCGTAAAACGGATTGTCCCCGGTAAGACGCAGGATCGATTCCGCTTTGTAAAATTCGGAGGCGTCCAAATATCTCTTTCGTACGTCCAAAAGATTTCCGGCAAACCAATGATACTTTCTTTTTTCCAAAAAGGAACGCAGTTCTTCGTCTTCTTCCGGTATAAGATAAACGATTTGTTGTTCGGGTAGGACGGTTCGAATTCTTTCCTGAATTCTATCGATGAGGGTTTTGCCGGAATCGGGCGGGAATTCCTTTAAGACCTTACCCGGAAGTCGGGTCGATCCGGTTCGAGCTTGGACAAACGCGTAAATCTTACGCGTTGAATGTGTACCACTCATCGCAACTCAAACAGGGAGCGCCCGTCGTTTCGTGTTTTCCGTTTAAGGAATTCGCAAAGGAGGGAAGTCCCTTTTGCCAAATCTGTATTAAGGTTTCGTTATGTAGGTTTCCGGATTCTTTTCCGTGGGTTTGTTTACATACGGAGACGCTTCCGTCCGAATTCACGTAAAGATCCCGATTGAGATGCCAACAGAATTCTCTTTGGATCGGAGTTAGATCGGTCACTCTTTTCTCCGGCATCAAACCGGCGTAACGATTGTATTTTTGAAGGACAACTCCGTAACCTTGTTTTTCGGTTTCGTCTACCCAGGTTTCGACCTCGTCTTCGGCTTCTTGAATTTTTAAGAACTGAAGGAAGATCCGATTCTTAGGAAAAACTTTTTCCAACTTTTCCAAATTGGAAAGAACCCGATCCAATTCTTTTTTGCCGTATAGTTTCGCGTATTTTTCAGGGTTGCGGGTCGTGAGGTTTACGATCCAAGTGATCTTTTCCTTGGAAGCCGGGTCTAACACATTCAAAAAATTTAAAATAGGATTCAGATCCGTATACAACGCGGTTTCTATCATCAATTCCTGAAGAAGATTCGAGGAAGAATCGAGAGCGGTCGATACGAGTTTCGTAAACTCCGGATGCAAAAGAGGTTCTCCGAGTCCGCCGAAACAAACGCTGTACTCGTTGGAAAAGGATTCCTCCTGTTGTTTGAGAAGGTTTTCCAAAAGAGCCGGGGATAAAAACGTTCCGTCCTTTTCGTTGGAAACGAATTGTCTCGGACAAAAGCCGCAGGTGAGTTCGCATCCTCGATAAACTTCGAGTTCCAGATACGAAGGCCCGGTTCTAAAAACTTCCGGATGGGATTCGATCCAAGGTTTGATTTCGGAATATTTCCATTCTTCCTTGGATTTTAAAAATCCACGAACCAAGTTTAAGGATCTTTTGTTTTTTAAAGAAAAGTCGAGTCTGTACTGACGCAGGTCGGGCGCGTGATAAAAAATCTCAACGTCGAAATGGTTGATGTTTTTATTCAGATATTCCTGCGCTCCGTTTTGAATCGTGTCGGGGATCGCATTCGTAAATTCTCTCGAAAGAATCGTAGGTACGATTCCGGAAGGAAGATTTTCGCTGTAAGAATACTGGGAAAGATATCGATCGTGTCTTGTGTAGATCTCGGCGCTTAGGTCCGAGTCCAAACAAGGAAAAAGTCCGGTGAAATAAAAAAACGAAGCGTCGTCCCAATCCGGATCTCCGGTTCTGGAAGCCGGAAGTTCGCCTGAAACTTTTTTTAGAAAGGCGATCTCGGAAGAGTTTTCCAAAATCTGAATATTCAAAAAATCATATGCATTCGGTTTTGAATCGAAGGGCCAGGAGTTGAAAAAAACTTTCGAATCGGGGAGAACTTCCGAAAGTTTCTTCAAGGAAACGAGAAGCAGATTCTCCCTTTCCGCAGAAGACAAGGAACTCAAAAGAGAAGCCGTTTCCGGATTGAAAAAAACCGCAGAATGGGAAATCGGAAATTTCATGGCTTGAATTTAGTATCGGTCTGACTTTCGGAACTCGTAATACTCAAAATCAATCCAGGTGAAACGTCTCTTCTTTGAGAGGGATTTTATTTTCCTTTCTGTAAGAATCGTCGAAGATCTGGATCGGAATTTCCGCTCTTGATTCCTTCAACCATTTGTGAAACGTGTCTTCTTCCTTGTCGCGGTAAAGAATGTTCTGAATTCCTCCGCGTAGGTTTTCCATCGGAGTCGGTCTTTTCCCCTCGATTTTGAGTATGCAATATCTCTTACGTTCGTCTCGGAACACATCGGAAACTCCGCCGTTGGGAAGAGGGGCCGCGATCGTAGCGGTGACCTTGCTGTATTTGTAAAGATCAAAGGAAGAAATCCATTCGACAAGACCTCTTCTGGATCTTAAGGCCGGATCGTTTCTCGGAGAGCCCGCGACCAGCGCAAAGGAAGAAGGATCTGCGACGACGGACTTTCTGATTTCGGAAACTTCTTTATAGAGTTTGTTTTCTTCTTGGACCGAATCGTTTTCGGGCGCGATCGAAATGATTCGGTATCGAATTTCAAATCCTACCTTGTCCTTGTTTTGATTGTACCAGGTTCTGATCTCGCTTTCGCTCGGAGGAGGAACCGCGATTTTCAATTGGAGAAGTTGTCCCTTTTTGATTTGATACGGAAGTTCCGTAACCCAGAGTTCGAAAGGCATTCCGGAAGAAGCTTCCATCGACTTTTCGAATTGTTTACGATTGGTGATTCCCATCACTTCCATTCTTTTTTCGATTTCGGAATCGACTCTTTGTTCGTTGACTTGGATCGATTCTTCTTCGGAAACCACGTCGACGATCGCGCGGTCGATTAGAAAATCTATGATTCTCGTTCTAAGCGATTTACGGAAATCCTCGTGTTTTAAATGTTTTTGAAGACGGTTGTATTTTTCGCCAGCGTCGTCCAGATCCAGTTCCGAAATGGAAACCGTTCCCACGGTGGCGATTACCCGATTTAAGGATTCGGCGGTTTGAACCGGTTTTTGAAGAAATAGGAACACAAACATTCCTGCAAAGAAAAGGGTTTTTGCGTATGTTTGTTGTGAACGGTTCATGCACGGCTCCAAGGGTTAAATTGCCTTTGATCTGTAAGATCCTAAGCAAGATCCCTTGGTTCAACCGTTTTTCAGGATTTAGTTGGTCTTAAACTTGCCTACCAATTGACCGAGGTTCTCGGCTTGTCCGTGCATGTTTCCCGAGAATGACGTGAGATCGTCCGCACCCGCGGCGATTTCCTGGGTTCCGTCGGAAATGCTCACGATCGTTTTTGTGATTTCATCGGTTGCACGTTTTTGTTCGAGAACGGCTTCTTCGATTTGTAAACTGAAAGTCATAAGTTCGTTTGCGCTCTGGGAAATTTCTTTCGTGTTTTCTTCCTGAGTTTTGACCGAGGTAAGAACGTTCTTCGCATAACGATCGAATTCTTCGACTTGTTCTCTGAGTTTTTTAAGAACATTAGACGCTTCTGACACTTTCGTATTTCCGTTTAATACGGCGTTGTTTGTGGAGTTTACAAGAGCTCCGATTTCCTGAACGCTCGTAGAAGTTTGAGACGCGAGTTTTCCGATTTCTTCTGCAACCACCGCAAATCCTTTTCCGGCTTCACCGGCTCTTGCGGCTTCGATCGCGGCGTTCAATGCGAGCAAGTTTGTCTTCTCTGAAATTTCGGTGATGATGGAAAGAATTTCCGTAATCCGAGACGCGCTGTCACCGATCGCGGCCATGGCGCTTGTCGAAGCGATCATTGCGCTTTCTCCGGTCACACCTTGTTCTTTGGATTCTGCGGCGAGTTGAACTAGATCCTGCATTTCACGATTGATGTTCGCAATTTGTTCCTTGAGTCGATCTACGTTTCCGTCGATTTCTTTCATACTGGAAACCGCTTTCTCCATGGACTTTCCGACGTTTTGTGCGGAAGCCGCGAGTTCTTCGACGGCAGCCGAAGATTCTTCCGCGGCGGACGCTTGTGTTTGCGCGACATCGGAAAAACTTCTCGAAGAATCCGCCATCTTCTCCGAAGTTCCTTTGAGAGTGTGAGCAGAACCTCCGATTTCACGAACGACCTTGAGGAGATTCTCCCGCATCTGATTCATCGAATGAAGAAGGGTTCCGATTTCATCGGAGCGATGATACGTTTTCTCCACGACGAGATTTCCCTTTGCGATTTCTTCGGAGAAACCGATCGCTTTGAGAAGTCCGGTAGTAATCAATTTTTGGAATATAAAACTCAAACAAATTAAGACCGAAATTAAAATCAAAATCGCCGAAATATAACTTTTGAAAAGAATGCTCAAGACTTCGCTTTGATAAATGGAATCGGGAACGCTGACCTGCATCACCCAATATCGTTTGTCCTTTCCTACGTGAAACGGAAAGTAGTAGTGCGTATGTCCTTCCGAGTTGTATGTGAAATTCTTTCCTTCGTGTGCGAATTTTAAAAAATTATCCAGTTCGGCTTTGTCCGGAATTTTCTTTCCGATCAAAGAAGGATCTTTCCCGTTGACTCCATATAATCCGCTTGGAGAAATCAAAGTCATAAAACCCTGACCGCGAAACGGTTTTTCTTCTCCGAATTTTTTTTGAAGTTCTTCGATTCTTAAGTCGATCCCACAGGCTCCGCGAAAGAACCCGTCCTTGCTGATCGGTGCGACGATCGAAAGCATCATCACTTCTTGGTTGCCCGCTTTATACAGATACGGTTCGGATACGAAGTAGGTGTTGTTCTTTTTCGGAATCTGATAGTAGTCTCCGCTTCCGTCTGTCTTATCGTAGTTGATGGAAGGTTCAATGAGCGCCTTGCCTTTTTCGCCGGATTGAAAGATATACGGAACGAATCTCCCGGTTGAGTCGTGCGCGGAAGCGTTTCGATATTGGGCGTCTTTTCCGTCATAGAGATTCGGTTCGTAGACAAGCCAAAGAGCGAAGAAGGTGGGGTTTCTTTCGATGACTTCCTTCATAGAAACGATCAACAGTTCTCGGGAAGGGGAAGTAAAAATCAAGGGAGAACGAAAGCCTCTCGCATAAAACATCGCGGAGTCGAGAATGTCCTTCACTTCCAAGGACCAACGTTCGGAAGTGATCGCGGAATTACTTTCCACTTCGGATTTAAGATTTTGATACGAAGTGACGGAATTAATCGCGGCAAGGATGCTGAATCCGATAAACAAAACCACCGACAAATAAAGCGATATACGAACTCGAATACTCATACCTTTCCACCTTTCTTACTTCCAAATAGGGAAGGGATATTGTAACAAGAATGTAAAACTTATCAATTCAAATAATAGTCTTCCGCTTTGTGCTCTACTAAGAATTATAATTTACGATATGTTTTATAAATCTAAGAATCGAACGTGATTCTGTTCCTTTGCTTCCGAACGCGACCTTCCGTTTCAGTTTGTCTTAAACTTGCCGATCAATTGCCCGAGGTTCTCGGCTTGTCCGTGCATGTTTCCCGAGAATGACGTGAGATCGTCCGCACCAGCGGCGATTTCTTGGGTTCCGTCGGAAATGCTCACGATTGTCTTTGTGATTTCATCGGTTGCACGTTTTTGTTCGAGAACCGCTTCTTCGATTTGTAAACTGAAAGTCATAAGCTCGTTTGCGCTCTGGGAAATTTCTTTCGTGTTTTCTTCCTGCGTTTTCACGGACGTTAAAACGTTCTTCGCATAACGATCGAATTCTTCCACTTGTCCTCTGAGTTTTTTAAGAACGTTAGACGCTTCTGAAACCTTTGTGTTTCCGTTTAATACGGCGTTGTTTGTGGAGTTTACAAGAGCGCCGATTTCCTGAACGCTCGTAGAAGTTTGAGACGCGAGTTTTCCGATTTCTTCGGCAACCACCGCAAATCCTTTTCCGGCCTCACCGGCTCTTGCGGCTTCGATAGCCGCGTTCAACGCGAGTAGGTTTGTCTTCTCCGAAATTTCGGTGATGATGGAAAGAATTTCCGTGATCCGGGACGCGCTGTCACCGATCGCACCCATTGCACTTGTGGAAGCAACCATCGCATTCTCACCCGTAACACCTTGTTCTTTGGATTCCGCGGCGAGTTGGACGAGGTCCTGCATTTCACGATTGATGTTCGCGATTTGTTCCTTGAGTCGAACCACGTTTCCGTCGATTTCCTTCATACTGGAAACGGCTCTTTCCATGGACTTCCCGACGTTTTGTGCGGAAGCCGCGAGTTCTTCGACGGCCGCCGAAGATTCTTCCGCGGCGGACGCTTGTGTTTGTGCGACATCGGAAAAACTTCTCGAAGAATCGGCCATCTTTTGAGAGGTTCCTTTGAGTCTGGAAGCGGATGCTCCGATTTCACGAACCACCTTGAGAAGATTCTCCCTCATCTGATTCATAGAACCGAGAAGGGTTCCGATTTCGTCTTGTTGTTCGTGAGAACTTTGTGCGACAAGATTTCCCTTTGCGATCTCTTCGGAAAAACCGATCGCTTTGAGAAGACCGGAAGTAATCAATTTTTGGAATATAAAATTCAAACTAAGAAGAACGATAACCAAGATGACTAACGTAGTAACGAAACTTTTGAGTAAAATCGAAATGATATCGTCCCTATAAATGGAATTCGGAATGCTAACTTGCATCACCCAGAATCTTGTTTCCTTTCCGATATGGAACGGAAAAAGATAATGTGTATAACCTTCCGCGTCCGCGGTGAATTTTTTTCCTTCCTGACTCAGTTTGAGATAGGTCTCCATGTGTTCTTGTGGAATCGATTTTCCGACCAAGGTTTTATCAAGACCGTTGACTGCATAGATTCCCATCGGAGAAATCAGAGCAACATAACCTTGATCTCGAAACGGTTTCGTATCTCCGATCAGTTTCTGCAATTCCTCCAATTGATAATCGAGGCCCGCCATTCCATAGTAGTGGCCGTCGGCGCTGATCGGAACGATCAATGAGATCATGAGAATGTTGACCTTGGATTCGATTTCGTAGTAATACGGATCGGTCACGAAAGGAGCGTTCGTTCTTTTCGGAACCTGATACCAATCTCCTTCGGGTCCGGTGCTATCGTAGAATTTACAGGCTTCGAGTACGATTTCTTCTTTCGTTTTACCGCGATGTAGATAGGGAAGAAATCTTCCGGTTCCGTCGTGGCCTTCCGTGTTTCTATACAAAGCGTCCTTACCGTCGAACGCGTTCGGTTCATAGGCGACGCTCGCACCGTAAATATTTTCATTTCGCTTTAATATTTCACGAAGAGAAGTGATGACCTGAGGTCGAGTCGGTGTTGCGAACATCAAAGGAAAACGAAATCCTCGGATCAACGCCATCGTAGTGTCTAAATAGTCTTTTACTTCAAAAGTCCAGCGTTCCGCCGTAACTTCGGAACCGCTGATCACTTCTTTTTTAAGATTCTGATACGCGGTATAAGAATTAAAGCCCGCTAAAACCGAGAATCCTATAAAAAGAACTACGGACAGATAAAGTGAAATACGAAAACGAATGCTCATTGCATGCTCCGAAGGAGTTACTCAAGAAATAGCAAAAGATGATTAAAAGAGGATGGGACGAAAAGCTCGAGCAAAATATTGCCAACTTATAAAAAATTCATAACATTTTCCCGTTGATACGAAGAATTTTTCTCTATGTCTCATTTAAGTTTGAGGAGGGGCTTTGCCGAACACAAAGAGTCGTTTCAAAGCCGAATTTGATAAGCGAAATCGTAAAATGGAGACCAAGTTCCCGCATAAAAAAGCGGTACTCACCGATTCTTCCCCGATTAACGGTTGTCCGATCCCAATTCTTTGATAAGTTAGAATGAAATAAACAGACTTTTCGAGTTTCCTTCAATCTACTTTGGAGGTTTTAAATCATGTCGCTTTCAGCGCGCAAATTGCTTTTAAGAATCAACGGGATCATGCTTATGATCGCTTCCGTCGTCGCGTTTTTGGTTCTCGATATTCTCGGGATCTTTTTCGGCAAAGGACCGGCCCGATTCGTTTTGGAAGGCCAGGAATTTATGGGAGTCGGCGCGTTCGAGGCTCACGGACTCGCGTTTATCCTCGCGGTTCTTTTGTTTAAGGCGGAGCCGAAACGTTCCTGGCATATCGTGGCGATCGCAGTCCATTCTTTATTAGGAACAGCTAATATTCTTATGTGGGGAATTTTCGTCGCCATTCACAATTTGCCGATGGGTTACATCACGACCGGGATGCACTGGACGTTCGTCTTTCTTCAACTACTCGCCGTTTTGTGGACGGACGATGAGAAAAATTCCGGATCGATTTGAATCTTTAAAAGAATTTTCTTTCGGATAAAAATACTCGAAAGAATTCACGCGCACGAGTTCCCTTTTTACGAATACTCGGAGGTACTATGACAGTTTCCACACGCAGGTTGATCTTACGAACGAACGGGATCGTTTTGATGATCGCTTCCACGGTAGGTTTCTTTGTGCTCGATATATTAGGGATCTATTATGGGTTTGGCCCGGAAGGTCGAATTTTAAAGGGACAAGAGTTTTTAGGAATCGGCTTTTTCGAAGCGCACGGTCTGGCTTTTATTCTCGGATTTCATTTGTTCCGCGCAAAACCCGAACGAATCTGGCATTTGACCGCTATGGCGGCGCATATGACAATGGGAACCGCTAATTTACTTTTTTGGAAAAGTTTTATCGTTTCGGGAAGTATTCCGATGGGTTACGGAACTACGGGAATGCATTGGTTTTTCGTTTTGTTGCAGTTGATCGCCGCAATTCGAACTCCGAAAGAGGAATGATTTCCGTTGCGATAACTTTGGAAAAATAGATTCAAAATTTAGAATGTTCCGGATTTCTAAAATAACAAAGACCGGCTCCGTTTGGAGGTCCGGTCTTTTTTTGTCACAAGCTGTATTGTTCGGTTATGCGGAAAGGCCGAATACGTCGTGGATCTTGTTGATCGCAACCTTCGCCTGATCTTCGGGGATCACACAGGAGATTTTAATTTCGGAAGTGGAAATCATCTCGATGTTGATTCCGTTATCCGCGAGGGCTTTGAACATTCCCGCCGCAACTCCCACGTGAGATTTCATTCCCACTCCGACCGCGGAAACGATCGCGATACTTTCGTTGATCTCGGGCTCTTTCGCGTTATGCGCCTTTGAGAATCCCTGAAGGATCGGTTTCGCTTCGAGGACGTCCTTTTTAGGAATGGTAAAGGAGATCGTATTGATTCCGTTATGCGGAGAGGATTGTACGATCATATCGACAAGAATATGTTTAGAGCTCAATTCGCCGAAAAGTCCGGCGGCTAATCCCGGTTTGTCGGGAACACCCGCGATGGTGATTCTTGCTTGATCGCTTTTTGCGGTGACTCCGCTTACTTTTAATTTTTCCATGATTTTATCCTCGCTCACTACAAGCGTTCCGACGTTTTCGTTGAAGCTGGAACGAACGTGAATGACCACGTCGTAGTTCATTCCCAATTCAACGCTTCTGGAATGAAGAACACCCGCGCCTAAACTCGCGAGTTCGAGCATTTCTTCGTAAGTGATCTGCGTATGTTTTTTTGCGTTCGGTACGACTCTCGGATCGGCGGTATAAACTCCGTCGACGTCCGTATAAATTTCACATTCTTTCGCGCCGAGAACCGCCGCGACTGCGACAGCGGAAGTATCGGAACCGCCTCTTCCCAAAGTTGTGATGTTTTCTTCCGCGTCGATTCCTTGAAATCCCGCGATGATGACTACCTTTCCTTCTTTGAATGCGGAATCGATTCGGGAACGATCGATCTCCATGATCTTCGCATTGGAGAAGTTTCCGTCCGTTAATAATTTGATTTGAGAGCCCGTAAAGGAAGTTGCCGGAACTCCGATTTCCCAAAGAGCCATGGCGAGAAGGGCTGTGGAAATTTGTTCTCCCGTGGAAAGGAGCATGTCCATTTCCCGTTTAGGAGGGTTCGATGAAATTTTAGCCGCGAGATCCACGAGTTCGTCCGTGGTATGTCCCATCGCGGAAACCACGACTGCGACTTGTTGTCCTTTGTCGTGGTAAGACTTGATTCTTTTTGCAACGTTCTGGATTCTTTCCGGGGTTCCCACGGAAGTTCCGCCGTATTTTTGAACGATGATGTTTGCCATAACCTTGAGAGTCATGTTTTTCTTTCGGGACGGGGGATCAAGAGAATTCGATTTTGATTCTCCGATTTTGGAAAGAGGGTTTCGTTCTTAGGAAAGGCTTTAAAACTGACGAAAGAAGAAAATATGTTCAGTATCCTCGATTGGTCCATTCTTTCCTTGTATCTCCTCTTTGCGTTCGGCGCGGGAGTTCTGCTTTCTCCGAAAGCGGGCAAAAGTCTCGTTTCTTATTTTGTAGCCGATCGTAAACTTCCATGGTGGTGGCTCGGGACTTCGATGGTTGCGACTACCTTCGCCGCGGATACTCCTCTTGTGATCACGGGTTTTGTCGCGGCGGATGGAATTTCGGCGAACTGGTTTTGGTGGAGTTGGGCGATCGGTTATATGGCCATGACCGTTTTTTTTGCGGGTAAATGGAGGAGAATGGAAGTTCTCACCGACGTGGAGTTCGTCGAACTTCGATACGGCGGCAAACCGGCCATGATCCTTAGAATGGTCAAAGCGTTCTACTTGAGTATATTAGTAAATTCGATTGTACTCGGATGGGTTTTTAAGGCGATGTCCAAGATCACCGGTCCGTTTTTGGATTGGAAGGATCTGATCGGCGCCGACGCTTTTTCGATCGTTCAAAGCGTATGGCCTTCTTTTCTAATATTCGATTCTTTGAATAATACGATCACGGTTTTGATTCTATTTTTAGTGGTCGTGATCTACAGCAGTATGGGCGGGATTCAAGGTGTGATTCTTACCGATCTGGTTCAGTTCGCTTTGGGGATGGGCGGCGCGATCCTATTCGCTTTTTATGCGGTTTCCAGTCAGGGAGGAATTTCCGGTCTTCTCACGAAGATGGAGGAAGTTTATCCGGACAAACACGAATCGATTTTGAGTTTTTGGCCGGACTTTCAGGACGCCTCGTTGCCGTTTTCAGTTTTTCTAATATTCGTTTCCGTTCAATGGTGGGCCCAGTATTATTCGGACGGTTCCGGTTATCTCGCACAAAGAATTCACACCGCAAAAAATCCGAAGGAAGCGGAGAAAGGTTCCCTTTGGTTCAACGTCGCCAACTTTATGGTCAGAACCTGGCCTTGGGTTTTGACCGCGCTCGTCACGTTAGTCGTCTTTCCATTGCACGATCCTACGAGATATTTTTCGGAAGGACAACTCGTTGCGGGTGATCGCGAGATGGGTTATCCCGTATTGATGAAGCTCATTCTTCCGAGCGGAGTTTTGGGAATCGTATTTGCGAGTTTAATGGCGGCATTTATGTCGACGGCCGATACGCATATCAACTGGGGCGCGAGTTACCTCGTGAACGATTTTTATCTTAGATTTTTACATCCGAGCGCGGACGATAAAACTTTGGTGAGAGTGAGTCGGATTGCGGTCGTTCTGATGTCGATCATCGCGATCATCGTCGCGACTCAGATTCAATCGATTGCGAGCGCGTGGAAATTCCTTTTAGCGTTCGCATCGGGGATGGGTTTGCCTCAGATTCTCAGATGGGTTTGGTGGAGAACCAACGCATGGACGGAACTTTCGGGAATGATCACCGCGTTGATTCTTTCTTTGATCTTATATCCGATGTTTCCGGACGTCCGATCGGAATATCTTTTGTTCTGGGTTGCGATCGGTTCCGTGATCGTATCGATCGTAGTCACTCTGTTGACTCCTCCCGTTCCGCAGGAAACGTTAGACGCCTTTGTAAAAAGGGTCGAACCGTTCGGATTTTGGAAAGGGCAGGACAGCAAGGAAAAGTTGAAGGAATTTCAGGAAAGAATCGTTCTTTGGATTCTCGGGACGGTTGCGTTGTTTTTCGGAATGTTTTCCTTGGGATATTTTTTCCTTCTGCAGTTTCCACAGGGAATTTTTTGTCTGATCGGTTTCGCGCTTTTCGGAACGGTTTACTGGAAAAAAGAATTCGGCATTCGAGCCAAAGTATAATATTCTAAATTTAGAATATTGAGAACGTGTGGATCGTTTTATTTTTTGGGGATCGACACGTTTCTTTTGGAGAAGTCCGGTTTTTTGCGAACGTAGATCGTCTTGCGAACCTGCGCGATCAGAGTTCCGTTTCCTTCAAGGACGTCGATGTCTATGTCGAAATTCGTCTTTTTCTTCTGGTCGCATTCTTCCTTGATCTTTCGGATTTTTTCCGACGGAATTTTGATGTCCGCGAAAACGTCTTGTGATGTCGCTTTCACATAACGTATGGAACCGTCCGTGTCCCATAAAAGATACGGATCTCCCAGATTGTGTTTGAGTAAAAACAATGGAATCGGGTCCACAAACGGATAGAGAGAACCTCCGAAATGGGTTCCCATCAATCCTCTTGTTTTGCGATTGAGCGGAAGTTTGACCTTCATTTCCCGAAAGTCTTCCGAGATTCGTAAAACTCTTCCTCCACAACGCCAATAGACGGGCCATTGCAAAAGCATTTTGAACTGAAAGAAAAATACGGATAAAAAATTGAGTAGGTTCATAGGAAATATATAGTTTTATATCAAACTAATTGAAATAAAATGTCAATATTAAATTTCCTACCTCGGAGATTCGGCCTGGAAAAATTTCTTTCGATCTTCGAGATTTTGACCGGATTGCGTTTTGGAAGCGTTTTCCGAAGGAATTTATAGATTGAAAAACGAGTCCTTCCCTATTTTTTGAACCATTCGGGAAGAATATGAAAGAATCGGCTCCATTCACATCGACGTTGTTTTTGATTCTTTCTTGGACTTTTGTTTTCTTTTTCCATTCTCCCTTGTTCGCGCAAAAACCGTTGCAAGTCGAGGTTGTGATCACCGATGAAACCGGGAATAACGCTGTTTCAAACACCCCGGTCGTATTTCAGGAAATCGGAAAGTATCTCATCACAAACGGAGAAGGTTCGGTGAAGGTCGTTTTTCCCGCTCCGGGAACTTACAATCTGAGAATCATGACTTCCGAAAAGGTTTTTAAAAAAACCGTGACCGTGGAATACGACGGCCAGAAAAAATTTCTTTTCGTCCGTAAACCCGTTCCCGGCGAGATCAACGTCTACGGCGATAAGGATTTGGAATCTCTTTCGAGATATACCTTGAATCAGGAAGAGATTCGAAGATTGCCCGGCGCTCAGAACGACGCGCTAAAGGCCATTCAAACCCTTCCCGGAATCGCGGCGGTTCCTCCGATCGGTTTGTCTTCTTCTTCGTTTAACAATTTGGTGAACAGCGTCGGGAACTCGAATCCGTATTCGAACAGCGAACGCGGTTTTTTGGTGATGCGCGGAGGCGGAACACTCGCCAACGGTTATTATCTGGACGGTTTTCCGATGACTTATCCGTATCACCTGGGAGATCAATCTTCGGTACTAAATAATAATATTATAAAGTCGTTTAATATTTACTCGGGCGCCTTTCCGGTGCAATTTGGTTTTGCTACGGGCGGTATAATCGATATTCGCACCCCGGACGTGGTCGCTAAAACTTTCTCAGTCCTGAATTTGAACACGTTTCTTTCCGACGTTTATCATCAGAATAAAATCTCCGAAAATATATACGCGATCGTTTCCGCGAGAAAATCCTATCCGAACGTTACGATGTTGAAGTTGTATCCGGAAGGAATTCCTCAGGACGCGAAATACGCCGACTACGAGGATTATCAAGCCAAGTTCAATTGGAAACCTGGAAACAATCATACGTTCAATGTTCTTCTTTTCGGGGCCAAAGATAAACAGAAATATACGAAAGCCCAGGACGATTTCGAAAACAGTAAAAAAGAATTCTTAGGTCTTTCCACTTTGCAGGAAGCCGCGTCCGGTCGTCCTCCCGTAGGTTTGGAACGTTTGTTTCGAACGAGCGGTCTTCGTTATACGTACAATAATAAATCCTGGTTCGAAACCTCGGTATCCCTTTCGAACAATTACTTTCGAGAGAATTTCGAAGTGAACTTCAACAATCCGTTGACCGCGGAATTGATCTTCGGTCTTCAGAACGTCACCACTCAGAATATTAACTTTTTGGAAAATAATACGAGAGTCACTTTGATTGAAAGACATCTAACGTTTCGATTCGGAGGACAACTCAGGGAAAAGACGATTCAACTGCAAGGCGAGGACATCAAATCCTCGAACGCCACGTTTCTGGACTTTTTCAACAGTCTTTTGGATTCCAATCGTCAGTTCCGAGCTTTGATCGAAGGGGATCATATCCATACGAGAGAGATCGCCGGTTTTGCCGAACTGGAATTTAAGATCGGCGGTTTCAGCATTCTTCCGGGTTATAGACACGACTACTACGATAAGGTGCATGAGAAGAGGGACGCGTTTCGCGGAAGAGCGGAATATGAAATTCTCAAGACGGGTACGAAATTTTTGGCGGGAACGGGAGAACACTACAACGCTCCGTTGCAGATCGAACAGTATTCCGCGAGATCGGGAAATCCGAATCTGAAGATGGAACATTCGATTCATTCTTCCGTGGGAATCGAACAACGAGTCTCCTCCGATTATATCATCAAGGTGGAAGGTTTTCACAATCAGTATTCCAATCTTGTAACGCCGGATTCTTACGTTCAAGATCCCTATCAACCGAACAACGAAAAGAGGGACATCGTAAATCATACGGCCGACGTTGAAAAAAATCCTTACGTCATCCGAAGTATGAATTATTCGAATTCAAGAGACGGTTTTTCCAGAGGTGTTGAGTTTTTTCTAAAAGCGAATCAAGGTTCGGCGAGAAGATTCTTCGGTTGGATTTCGTACACCAATTCCGTTTCAAAAAGAAACAACCACCAACCTCAACTCACCGATGACGAGGAAAAACAAAGAACAAAAGACAATCGAGGTCATAAACTTCAGTATCAATGGCACGAGGGCGGAAATTATCTCAACTACTACGACGACGGAAAGTTCGAATTGCTCGTGGATAACGACAAACTGCTGTTATACGATTACGATAGAACGCATATTCTCAATATCGTGTTCGCTTGGAAGTTCGGTCAGAGTTGGCAGATCGGAAGTAAGTACACGTATCTTACGAACGTTCCGATCACTCCGATCGTAGGTTCGAACAAGGCCGCGGCGATCGCTTCCACGGGAATCAATTTATACAATCCGAAATACGCTGACTACTATAACTCGGGAAGATGGCCCGACTTTCATCAGCTTGATATTCGTATCGATCGTTTTATGAATTATCAATGGGGTTACGTGAACACGTATATAGAACTCATCAACTTTTTCGGAAATAGAAATCAGATCAGTCAAACATTCAATAACTTCGGAGCTTATTCCAGGGACGCCGTGACCAATCCGCTAACCGGAATAACAACTCCGAGCAATCCCGCTCCCGTCTACAATTCCAATTACATCGAGTCTACGTCGATCGGGGGAAAGGTGAAATACTATCCCTTGATCAGTATCGGAATTATGATCAAGTTTTAGGATTTTCCGATCCGACTCGGCCATCGCGCCGAAAAGGATGGACAGAATGTCTTTTTTTTGATTTCTGGAAAGTATCATTTAGAATCAACCTTGCTTGATTCAGTCATCAAAAGCATTTCATAGGGGATAGTAATCATGTCCGGACATTCGAAGTGGGCAACGATCAAACGTAAGAAAGACGCGATCGATTCCAAACGCGGAGCCATTTTTACCAGAGTAGGAAAAGAAATCACAGTAGCCGCAAAGATGGGAGGAGGAGATCCGGAAGGAAATCCGAGACTTAGACTCGCGGTACTGAAAGCCAAGTCAGTGAACATGCCCAAAGACAATATAGAAAGGGCAATCAAAAAGGGAACGGGAGATTTGGAAGGAGTCACTTACGAAGAGTGTCTCTACGAATGTTTCGGACCCGGCGGAATCGCGATCATGGTATCGGCGGTTACCGATAAAAAATCGAGAACAACTCCCGAGGTCAAAAGTATTCTCACCAAGTTGGGAGGTTCTCTCGCAACTTCCGGATCGGTGAGCAGACTTTTTGAAAAGAAGGGAGTGATCGTTTTGGAATCCGCTCAGATCGGAGAAGACGAACTCGTCGATCTCGCGGTCGGAGCCGGAGCTGAGGACGTGATCAACGAGGGAGAAGTTTACAGAGTCATCACCGCTCCCGACGATTATGAAACCGTTCTTCACGCATTGAACGAAAAGGGACTCAAAGCGGAAGAATCCGAAATTCGGTATATCGCTTTGGTCAGTTCGGAAATTGCGGACAAGGAAGTTGCAGAAAAGATAATGAAGTTGATCGATCAACTCGACGGACACGACGACGTTACTTCCGTTACTTCCAACTTCGAATTGGCGGCGTCGCTCGAAAAAGAATTTGAGTGATCCTCTAAAAAATCCTTCCATCGTTTCTCCCTTCCTTCTTCGGAAAGGGAGAAACGGATCTTCCCGCCTTTCTTTTATCCTATTTTCTTTCCGGAGTTTTTAACTTGAGAATTATCGGGATCGATCCGGGTTCGCATAGGGCCGGTTATGCGGTTTTGGAAAAAGCTTCTTCTAAGATCCGAATTCTTACATACGGAACCGTCGAGGTTCCTTCGGGAACTCCGAGTCCCGATAATCTTTTGATCCTTCGCAAAGGTCTTGCGGATATATTGGAAGAATACAAACCTTCGATCGCTTCGGTTGAGGAAATGTTTTTTGCGAAGAATAAAAAAACCGCGTCGCGTGTGTTCGAATCCCGAGGCGTTCTTTTGCTTACTTTAGCAGAATTGAATATTCGAATTTTAGAACCTACCGTTTCTCAAATCAAAAAAGGAACAACGGGGAGCGGGACCGCAGACAAAAAACAGATTCGTCAAGCGTTGAAGATTCTTTTGAACGTGGATCTTTTGAAAGGTCATGACGATTCTTGGGACGCGGTCGCGGCCGCCTACGTTGGGCTTTCGATGAGTTTCAGCCCTTTGCTCGGGACTCGGATTCGTTAGTCGTCGTATCTCCGACAACGAACGATTAAAAAAAACTGGATTACTCTACTTCGCTTCCCTCGAAAGGAATCTTTGTCGTTTTGACGTCCAAAAGCGGACCGAGTTCGTAGACATTCTGATAACCGTACGCTTTGAGCGAAACGAAGGTGGAAAGATTTAAAGACGCGGCGGGAGCTTTTGCGGCAAAGGCTTGCGGACTTCCGGTGAAATTGTTATTGCAGTATATTAGAACTTTAGAATGTAAATTCGGAATTACGTGAGCGAGGGATTCTTTCGTGAACTCCGTAAACGGAAGACTGACCGCACCTCGAATATGTCTGAGTTTGTAACGGGATTCGGAACGCGCATCCAAAAGAACGACGTCTTCGTTTTCGATCATCTTTAAAAAATCCTCTTCCGTAAGGCGTTTGGCCTCTCTTTCTTCCGAGGAGGAATTGACCGTATTTTGAAACGTTTTGTAATCGATGAGCCGATTCGGAATTCTGTTTTTGGATTTGATCACCGTTTTCTCCTTCCCGATTAAAATGCCGCTTAAACAAAAACCCGTTACCAAAATCAAAAGAGTTCTCATAATTTCCTCCGAATCGAATTTGATCTTCGGGTTCGAAAAATCGGATGTCAACCCGGTTTTTCAAAAGCGTTCCATACGGATAACAATCGATATCGATTTTCTTTGAACGGAATCGGTTCCCATCTTTATAAAGTAATCTTTACGAAGTCGCCGAATTTAGAATGAACGGTTAACGTGTCTTATTGTAAAAATATTTTCAAGAAAGTAGCTTTCTAAAAATTGGTAAATTCGAAACACCGGAGGTTGAAACGTGAACCAGAATCGAATCGAAGGTTTTGTAAAATCCAAAGAATGGAATCTTCAATATATCGCCGAAGGACAAGGTCCGGATCTTTTCGTAATCGGAAGCGCGCTTTATTACGATCGAAGTTTTTCTCAAAACCTCCGCAATTCTTGCAGAATGATTTTTGCGGATCATCGGGGTTATGCCGAAGGAAGTTCTTCTTCGAATAAGAATGATTTTTCCCTGGATATCATTTTGGAAGACATGGAACGAATTCGAAAAGAACTCGGTTTGAAGCAGATGATTTTACTCGGACATTCCGGTCACGGCTATATGGCTTTGGAATATACAAAAAAATATCCGCAAAACGTATCCCATCTGATCCTGATGTGTACGGCTCCCGATCTTTCTAAAAAAAGTCACGAATTGATCGAATCCTATTTTCAGGAGAATGCCTCCGCGGATCGTAAAGAATATTTCGAAGAACGTATGTCCAAACTTGGAGAAGCGATTTCGAAAGATCCGCAAAACGCATTCAAATTATTTAATGTGTATGCGGGTGCGAGAAGTTGGTACGATTTCAAATATGATTCTTCCTGGCTATGGAAGGATATTCCGGTGAACACCGCCTTCTTCGATCATGTTTGGGGAGAAATTTTTCGGGACATCGATATCAAACCGGGACTCGATCGGATCGAAGTGCCCGTTTATCTCGCCTTGGGAAAATACGATTATCTGATGCCTCCCGCTCATCTTTGGGAATCGGTCTTACCGCTTTTTAAAGATATTACCCTGCGCTATTTCGAGAAGAGTGGACATACACCTCAGCTCGAAGAACCGGGAGTTTTCGATCGTGAAATTCTTTCTTGGTTAAAGGAAAAGAAGGCGTTCTAAAGGCGCCTTCTTTTTGTTTGAACTTCGCTTAACAAAATCAACGGATTGCTTGCGAGATCGATCTTGCAATAAAAGGCCATTGATAGTTTTGATCCGGCTCGCTTCCCAGGCGAACGATTACAGTATTCGTCGCCGGAGAAACGTAGATCAACTGACCCAGATTGCCTCGAGCCATAAAATCATAGGATTGATCCGGATTTTTTAAACCCCACCAGTGGTATTTATAATAACCGCCTAGTCTCGGCCAAAACGGAAAGACCTTCCATTCTCTTGTATCTTTCGGATTTGGAGAGGTCGCTTCTCTGATCCAATGTTCGGAAAGAATTTTTTTGCCGTTCCAATTTCCGCGATTTAAAAACAAAAGACCGAAACGCGCAAGGTCGACCGCGCTTGCTTTGAAGCCGACGAGGGTTCTTTCGAAACCTTTTTCAACGCTGTCCAACGTCCAAAAGGAATCGAACTCCATTCCCATGGGTTCCCAAATTTTTTTCTGAGTATATAAGGAAACGTTCATGTTCGTTGTGCGTTCTAAAATGATTCCTTCCAAAATCGGATAATAGTCATTGTAGTTGAAGGAATCTCCGATCGGATTTTTACCGGCCTTTAGCGTTGGAACGATTCCTCTCAAATCATTTCCGTAAAACGTTTGAATATCGGGTGAGAATGGAATGAACAGAAAGAAAGTATCTTCGATTCTTTGATAGTCGATCCCCGAAGACATAAGCATCAAGTCGCGAATCTTCAAAGAATCCAGTCCCTTGTTTTTTAATTCGGGTATATATGTGATTACCGGATCGTCGACGCTTTTGATTTTACCTTCTTCGATCGCGATTCCGATCAACGTCGATAGGATCGACTTGGAAACCGAGAATACCGAATGAACCGAGTTTCTTTCGGAGTTCTTTCCGTATTTTTCGAGAACCACCTTGCCGTCTTTGACGACGATTAAAGCGTCGGTTTTTGTACGTTGAAATAGATCCTCCAAGGTGGAAGATTCTTGTCCTTTCATCGTTTGGAAGCTAAGAATATTAGGAAAAGTGAATTCTTTGTTTTCGGGAAGATTTGAAACGGGAGGAGAGGTGGGGACTTTTTTTACGGGGAAAATATCGTTGGTTTTTGTATTCGGATAAACGTTTGTGATCGCCCTGTAGTAGGTTCCGTTCGAATCACAACCCGTGAACAAAAAAACACAAACGCAGACGCACGCGGCCGAAATCAAAAACAATTTTCGATTCATCAAAACCACTCCGGAATTTTTTTGTTAAGCGACATTTGGAATCCGAGCGAACTTTGATTAGATTCGAACTCAACCCGGAAGGTTTAAGGAAAACCATTCTTCTTGGGAGGATCGCGTTCTTTGTTCGATCGAAATTTTCGCCGCAATTTTTTCTTGTGCGCGCCGAATCGAAGCGGTAACCCAAGAATGAGAAATCGAATTTCCGGCGACCCCGAGTTGTTTCATCAGCTCGGCGACTTTCTCTCCTCCGAATTTTTGGAACAAGGGTTCGTCGAGTGAGGAAAAAACAGTAACCTCTTTGAACTTCAGGGAAAGAAAAAGATCCTGTTCCGTTTTACGAAGAGGATGATGTTCGCAGAAGATCGGAGTTCGGCTCGCGAGATCGACGACGGAAAGTTCGTGCGCGTAGGCGAGGTTCGGAGAATTCTTCCCTAAATCAAGAGCGGTTTGAAAGTTCTCCAACGAATCCTCGAACCAAAAAACGAACAGGTAAGAATCGTTTTTACGAAGAAGTCTTTTACATTTTTCTAATTTAGAATTTTGTGAAATCCAAACCTCGTCCGTAATCGGAACGGACGGTTGACGTTTGAGAAAGTCGAACATTTGTTTTGAACTTATTTATTCATCTCATGAAGGATTTGTAGACCGCGTAGAGTCAAAAGCGGATCGATTCTATCGAAGATTCCCGGATGAGCCGCGTCGATTACCGTGACCAAACCGCCGGTTCCGATCACTCTGTAATCGTTGCCTTTGTCCTTTTTGATTTCGCGAATGATTCCTTCCAAAAGACCGATCCAACCAAAAAAGAATCCGGCTTGAATCGATTCGATCGTCGAATCGCCTAAGATTTTTTCCGGAGATTGAAAAACGATCGGCGGAAGTTGAGAAGTGTTTCGAGTCAACGCGTCCATTGAAACTTTCAAACCGGGCGCGATTACTCCTCCGAGATATTCGGGTTTTTCGCTGACCACACAAAATGTGGTCGCGGTTCCCAAGTCGATGATGATGGATTTTCCGGGAGAATCGATCACGGATGCCGCCGCGTTTACGAGACGATCCGCTCCGATTTCATAGGGTCTTGGATAAGCGATCGAAAAAGGAAGATTCATCTGATAGTGAACGCGAACGGCTTCGATCTTAAACCAATCCACGAACATTCTATCCAAGATCGGGTTCAAAGTAGGAACGACACTGGAATAAATTCCGCCCGTGATCGCTTCGTTTTCGATTTTAAATTCTCTTAAGAATCCCTTGAAGAACAGTCCGAGTTCGTCGGACGTTCTATCTTTTCGGGTAACGGTTCGTTTGTGAAAGAGGGGAGTGGTCTTTCCGTTTTCGAAAATTCCGAAGACCGTGTTCGTATTGCCTACGTCGACTACTAAGAGCATTTTAGTTTAGAGAATGGAAATCCTCCGGGCTGTCAATGAAATCCAGTCGGGTTCCGGAAGGAGTTTTTAGAATTAGGGAGCCGTTTTCGCCCAATCCTTCCAACACGCCTGTCAAGAGTTGTCCGTTTTCCGTATAACTTACGGACTGACCCTTCCAAAGAAGGAGTTCGTTTAACAAAATCAGCTCTTTTTTTCTGCCGTCCGAATCTTTCCAAAGAAGAATCGCTTCGTTTAAAAACGGAATCAGCTTTTCCAAGATCTCGTTTTTTTTGCCCGCTCGATCCGGGTTCGTATTTAAGAACCCCGCGTCCGTGAGATGAGAAGGAATCGACTCTACGTTTCCGAATAAGTTCAATCCGATTCCTATGATTAGAGTGATGGACGGACCTTCGATCTCCGACTCTATTAGAATTCCTGCAACCTTTTTCTTTCCTCTGTATAAATCGTTCGGCCATTTGATCTTAATGTCCCGTGTAAGTTCGGGATAAACGGAAAGAATCGCCTTACAAAGAGCCGTTCCGATAAACAGAGAAAGTCCCGGTCCTCCGTCGAAATTTTCGAGACCGATTTTTCCGGAAAAGATCAGAGATTCTTCTCCGAATACTTCCCAGGTTCTATCCTTTCTTCCTCTTCCCGCGGTTTGTTCCTCCGCGACGATCCAAGTTCCGTGCGGGAACTCTTTGCTTTTGATGACTGTGTTTGTCGATGTTACCGATTGTAAGAAGATTCCTTTTTCCGGTTGAAGTAAAACATTCTGCATGGCCAATACCATCCTTGCTTCGATCGAATGCGCAAGAAGAAAAATGCTCCGACCAAAATCGGTTAATGCGAAATGATAAAGTGGATGAAGGGCGTTTTGTCTTTTTAAATCTGCGAATTGATTTCGCAATATAGCTCATATTTTAAGCAAAGAATGGAATGGATCCCTTGATTCTCTGTCCCTATGGCAGTTGAGTAGAATGATGATTCTATATTTGAAAGAAACTAGGAGTTCCTACATTCAAATGAGAATCCGGCTGAACATCGTTTCCTAGAATGTAGGAACTGCAACAGAAAGGAGCGGATCGCTTGTATTCCGGTTAAAATAGAAGTGAATTATAAATATTAATATTCTTATTATATTTTGAATTGACATTCTTTTTGATTTTATAATTTATTTGCGGTATGAAATCAACCTTGAAATCACATCTAACGTGTTTCTCTTTAATTCTTGTTATACTATCCTTTCTGACTATCCAATGTAAGTCATCGAACGATGACAACAACGTTGTGATCGCCGCTTTGGTCCTGTTAGTCGCTCAAAATAGCGCGGCCGGCGGATCGAGCGATTCGAAACTTCGAGTTTTCGTAACCGCAACCTCCTATGACGGAAACCTCGGTGGAATCAACGGAGCTGATACGAAATGTTCCACGGATGCGAACAAACCTTCCTCCGGGACGTATAAGGCTTTTATCACCGGAGACTCGGGCGGTTTGGGAAGAAGATATGCGTGTATTAACGACGGCGCAGTGTGCCCGAGTAACCCGACCACGGGAGCGAAGAACTGGATCTTGCAAGCAAGTAAGGATTATTACCGAGTCGATCAAGCCACAAAGGTGTTTACGACCGACGCGAACGGATTGATTTCAACCGTAAGCAATCCGATACAAGCCACGGCGGCTTCGTTTTGGTCCGGCTTTGTCGCAACCACGACGGATTGGTCTGCGGCCGCAGGCGCCACTTGTGGAAACTGGCAGAGCAACGCATTCGGTAACAATGGAAATGCGGGACAAGCAAACGCGGCAACTGTCGCATTAAAAGGAAGCACGGTTCCTGCTTGTGATTCGGCTCCTCAAAAACTTCTCTGCGTCGAACAATAATCGTTAAACGATCCATAATAAAGAATAAAGAACAATATAAAACGGCGAGAACGAAACATTCTCCCGTAAAAGAAAAAGCCCCGAATCAATCGGGGCTTTTTTAATTTCCATTCTTCCTTGCGGAAGAATGGAGTCGATTATCACTTTAGAAAAATCTAAAGTTCTAATTAACCTTTGTATCTTTCGATCAACATAGATCCTGCGATACCACCGTGAGCACAAGCGGTAATCATGACCTTGTTAGCAGAAGGATCTTCTTTCAAGTCCATGATCGCGTTTGCGATCAAACGGATTCCGGTCGCTCCGAAAGGGTGACCGATCGCGATAGAGCCGCCGTTCGGGTTTACTTTCTTTGCGTCGAAGGATTTTTCCCAATCCCAACCGGTATCCATTTTGATTTGCTCGAGAGCGCCAACCGCAGTCGCGGCAAAAGCTTCGTGGATTTCAACGTAGTCCACATCTTGCATTTTGATTCCTACGTCGTTTAAGAGAGCTTCGGTAGCCGCCGCTTGTCCGATTCCCATGTTGTTAGGATGAACACCTTTCATGTTCCATCCGGAAACGACAGCTTCGATCGTAAGACCGAGCTCTTTCGCTTTTTCAACGGTCGTGATGATCACACCCGCCGCTCCATCGGAACGAGGACTTGCGTTGAAGATGGAAACCGTAGGTCCGTGGGATTTTTTAAGATCCTTTGCATACTTGGTTTTGAATTCTTCGAACTTCATCGCAGGGTTATCGAACATAAGCATTGCGCGTCCCATACGAGTCGGGTTTTCCACCAGACCTTCACGGAGACCGACAGCTTCGTCGATCGTAAGTTCGTTACCTTCGTCGTCTTTCATAGGGATGATGTAAGGAGCGTATTTTCCAGCTTTAGAAGCTTCTAATGCTCTTTTGAAAGATTCGAAAGCGAGTTTATCTTGGATCTCGCGGGAAAGAGCGTAGTTCTGAGCTACGATCTCTGCAGTCACCTGCATACCGTAAGAAGTTTCTCCGTCTCCGAGTCCGTCTTCCAACGTGTCTCTGAGTTCAACGCCTTCCGGAAGATTGTCGGGAAGAAGTTTTTTGAGCTTATCAAGGGAACCCGCTTTTTTGTTCAAACGAGCGTTTTTAACGATAAAAGGCATGGAAGTTTGGGATTCTTCGCCGATTGCGAGGAACACTTCGCCTTCACCTAAAACGATTCTACGAGCCGCTTCAGCGACAGCTTCCATACCGGATACGCAGTTGTTCGCAACGGTGATACAAGCGATTTCGTCTCTCATTCCTACCAGGTTCGCGATCACTCTTGCAGAGTTAGGCGCGTTACTGAATCCTTCTCCAACAACAACTCCGTCGATTTGAGACGGTTTCAATTTGCTTTTAGCGAGAATATCTTCTGCGACTATTTTCCCCAGGTGATGACCAGGGTATGGTCCCAGAGCTTTCGCGATCTGAGCAAAAGGAGTTCTTCTTGGCGTACAAATTGCCAAAGGTTTTGCTAATTTCATTTTCTTTCTCCAGACTTCAAATTCTTAAATATCAATCCTATATTCATTTTTGAGAATATTCAAAATTCTCAACATAATCGCCTACGAGTCTTTGAAACTCTTCGGGCGCTTTTTTCGGACGAGACTTGGAGACTGAAACCACAAGCTGTTCGTCCTGGACCGCGAAATATCTCAAACCCGTTTCCACGTCCGTGACTTCGTGTCTCATGTAGCTCCGGATCTTTTCGAAAGAATGGATCCAAGTGCTTACTTTGATTTTTCTCCCCGCGGGAACGGGATGAAAAAAACGGAACACGCCGCCCATAAAAAACATCGTGGTATCCATTTCCACGAATCGATCGAGAGTCAGACCCGTCTCGGTTGAAAAAAACCATCGCGAGTCCTCAACGATTCTCCAGAGATAAGCCGGGTTGTATTCGCCGAAAATGTTTCTCTCGCTGTAGAGAGTGATCATTTCCGTATCCACGGTTTTGCAGGTTCCTCGAAAATCGGGGATCTGCTGAAACTGATCGAATCCGGTAATCTCCGTTTTTTCGAAAGGAAGAAGGTCGATCGGACTTCCGCCCTTTTCGGAAAACGTAAGAGTTTTGATCTCCGCCGCAGGAGTCCCCGAATCCGATAAAACTTTTTGATCCCAAAAAATTTTACCGTCTTTTAAGGGGAACGCCTTGGTTTCCGTTCTCAGATTGGCGCCTTCCATCTGTTGTGCAAGGAAGCGAATTTGAGACTCCAAAGGATGAATCGCAATCCCTTGTGACAGAATCTCCCTGAGTGAAAAACCGTTCTTTTCCAGGGTTCGAAACCTGCCCTCGAGGCAGAAGTTTTCGTAAGTCCGGCTCGTAACATGTCTCTGGGTGTCCAGATCGGATATCCGAGTCACGAGTTGAATTTCATCCGCGATCATATCGGCCCTCCACACTGCTTAGGAGATTCTGACCCTAGTTTAGACCGAGCTAAAATTAGATCAAACAAAAAAATACAGAACGTTCGTTCTGTTTTTTTATTTCGAACTTTCAAAGTCATTGACAGAACTTTTTTCCGGTTGGAAAATGAACCTCATAGGTTACGGAATCAACTACGTTCAATCATGAAAACTCAACCGCGTAAAAAGAAAGAATCTGGAATCGGCGTTCGGGAAAGAATTTTAGATACGGCCACTTCCCTTTTTTACAAACAGGGTTTTTCGAATACCGGAATGAGACAGATCATTCAGGAATCCAATTCCGTAGCGGCCAGTCTTTACGATCATTATCCATCCAAAAAAGAATTGGGTCTCGCTTATCTCGCGCGTCAGGAAGAAAAAACTCTCAGCGATCTTCAAGGATTGATGGATCGTTATTTGGATCTCGGAGAATTCTTAAGAGCTTGGGTGATTCTCAAGGAAAAACAAATCCGTCACGGAGAATTCGTAGGTTGTCCCTTTGCGGGTTTTGCGAGTCAGGTGATGGATTCCGATCCGGAATATACGGAATTCCTAAAAGACATAGTAACCAAATGGACTCGTATGATCAGCGATTATCTTCAGAAGGCGATCGGTTCCGGTCAGCTCAAAAGAAGTATGGACATTCAATACGTTGCGAGAAGAATGCTCATGGCCTATCACGGTTCGGTAACGATGTGGAGAATGACTCAGGAACTTCGTTATATCCGCGAAATGGAAGATTCTCTTCGGGAAACCGTGGAAGAATATAGAATCTTCTAAAAGTTCTCCGTTTTCAACGTCGCTTTACAAAGATTCAAGAATTCCGAACACTTTCCTTTTTAGTAACCAGTCCAAGTTTCAAAACGAATCAATCGATATGACAAACAGGATTTTACTCGCGTTAACGGTCGGGTCGTTGATATTCGTCGCTTGTCTGGACACGGACGGCGATTCGAACAAATCGAAGAAGAAAGGAGGAAAGATGAATTACGAAGTCAATAAGTCCGAAGACGAATGGAAAAAAGAACTCACGCCGGAACAATATAGGATTTTAAGACAGAAGGGAACTGAAATGGCTTTTACGGGCGCCCTGTATCAAAATCACGAAAAGGGAACTTACGTTTGTGCGGCTTGCGGCGCGCCTTTATTCTCCTCCGAAACCAAATACGAATCCGGTTCCGGTTGGCCTTCGTTTTATCAACCGGCCAAAGAAGGTTCGGTAGAAGAAGAAAGAGATTCCAGTCATGGAATGGTAAGAACCGAAGCGCTTTGTGCGAAATGCGGAGGACATTTGGGTCACGTATTTCCGGACGGACCGAGACCTACGGGATTGCGTTATTGTATCAATTCCGCTTCCTTAAAGTTTAAGAAAGAATAGATCCTATCCCTATAAAATTTCCGGGAACGTTTTCGTTACGATCGTGTTGTCCCGGAAAAATTCTTCCCTTCTTTTTTTGATTTTCAAGTAGTTGCTCGAAGAAAATAATACCTAAAACCGGAATCAACCGGGAGTAACTTCATGAATGATCATCTCGCCTATGTATCCGACAATCGTTCCGTACGAAATCCGTTCCTGCAATTTTTAGCGGAAAAATGGTATACGATTCTTTATCTCTGGCACGCGATCATAGGAATTTTCACGGAACTCGAAGATTCTCCCGAAGGAGATAAACGTCCCGTCGTTTTGGTTTCGGGATTTTTAGGAAGAACTCTTTCTTGGGAACCGATGCTCAAACATCTTTCGGCGAACGGTCATCCCGTTTACGTCGTTCCGCTCGGATTTCAAGTCGGAAACATCCGAAGTAAAAGTAAGATTCTCGAAAACTTTCTGATCGATAAGAAAATTAAGGACTGTTATATCGTCGGTCACTCGATGGGCGGTTTGATTTCAGCGGGTCTTACTTACAAAGGACGAGATCGAGTTAAGAAAATTTTCATCGCGGGAACTCCGGTACGCGGAACGTATCTCGCATACTTTGCGCCGATTTTTATCAGCTGTTGGCAGATGATGCCGAACTCGAAATTCATTCAGGAAGTCGGCGATGTTTTTGAGAAGTTGCCTAACGTGCAGTCTGTATTCACTCAAAAAGATCAGATCATTCTTCCTTCGGAGAATTCTCGTCTGGGACATTTCGACGACGTAGAACTTCCGGAAGCAGGGCATTTGAACCTATTTATGGGTCCTCTCGGAATCGAATGTCTTTTCGACCTGATCACCGCAGAAGAGAATAAGGATCCGAAACCGATCATTAGAAAAGTAGAATCTTCTAAACCACAAGAATCTCAAGCCGCGAAGGCTTCGGCGAAAGCGTCTTCGAAAGTTCCTGTTAAGACCTCAGCTTCTACGGCGAACTCGAAGAAAAAGACCGTCGCTAAAAAATCTTCTCCTGTTTCTAAAACCTCAAAAGCAAAACCCACACCCAAGAAAAAAGCCCCGGCAAAAAAGAAGAAACGTTAATCGTCATTCTTCCCAACCCATAAAAAAACGCCCGAAGATTTTCTCCAAGGCGGTGTAAATTATATAAAAACTTATTATGAGGATAATTTGGCAGATTCTCTAAGTAAAATCACTGTTGAGTATTATAGAAGAAGAATTAAATTTGCTGGAGAAAAAGAATGAAGGTTTTAAAATTTTTATTCATAAGTGTAATGACTGCGATGACTATATTGCCCAATTCGAATGATGAAGTCAAAAAATATGCACTTGAATACTTTCAAACTATCGTTAAATACAATTATTTAAGTTTAAATCCGAGTGCGGAATTTGAGGAAAAAGTAGCAAGTAAATATTATAATTCTTCAACAATGCTAAATCCAGGTGGAAACGCGGACTACGTAGCTTACTATTTTATCGAAAAGTATTCAATACAATGGGTTAAATATAGAGAAGAAAAAGATAGATATTTAATAAGTATGATTTGTGATTCTCCGATCCAAATGATGAAAGGTGGAAAAGTTCGCAAAAAAAATACGAAGGTAGAATCGCGGTTTAGTGTTGGCCGTAAAGAAGGGCAATTTTATATTTCAAGCGATCCTACTGTAATGGTCACTAATGCAGAAGGTGTCGCGGTCTTATGCGAAAGAGATCCGAGCGATGAATTTTGTAAGGTAAAATTAAAATAGCATATGTCCTATTTCAAAAATAGTAGAAACACACCGAGCTTGGTAAAAACCAAATGACTTCGAATTTCCCATTCCCAACCCATAAAAAAACCGCCCGAAGGATTTCCTCCAAGGCGGTTGAACGAAAGAAAGAATTCTTTCTAAAATAATAATTTCTTAAATTACTAAATTAGAATCTTTCGCCTTTCGGTTTAGCAACGTTTACTTTCAGGTTGCGAGTAAGAACGTTTTTTCCGTCCAGATCTTTAATCGCTTTGTCCGCTTCGTCCTTGTTCGGCATTTCGACAAAGCCGAAACCTTTGGATTTTCCGGAATACTGATCGGTGATGATTTTAACGGAGTTCACGGTTCCGTGTACTCTGAAAAGATCACCTAACGTGCCTTCGTTGAGATCGTAAGAAAGATTTCCTACATAAATATTAACTGACATATTTTCCTCGTGTCGTTATAAATTAATCAAGTTATCTTGATTTAAAAACAGCGTTTCCCTGAAACGGGAAGTAGAAGAATTTTAGAGATGCAGGACTTAGAAAGAAGAGCAAACTTTAAGATAGGACTACGTTTTAGAAGTTAGAAAATCGATTGAATAACTGGAATACTTTGTCCATACTATCGGCTGAATTTTCTTTGGCAATACTAAATTTCTTTCCTTTCCACTTCGAAAAAACGATTTTCCCGTTTGTTAGAACGAAAAGCGGGTTCGGAAGGATTTCGATTTCAATCAAGGACCGAAAGAATGATTCTGGAAACAGAACGATTGATTTTAAGAGAATGGAAGAACGAGGATTTGGAACCGTTTTATCGAATGAGTTCCGATCCGATCGTGATGGAATATTTTCCATCTCTCTTAACCAGAGGCGATTCTGAAAAATTCATAGAAAAGGTTCGATCGCATTTCGAAAACTTCGGTTACGGTCTTTGGGTTTTGGAATCCAAATCCGGGGGAGAATGGATCGGCTTTACGGGATTTATGAACGTTTCATTCCAAGCTTCGTTTACACCCGCGATCGAAATCGGCTGGAGACTGGCTTCTTCTTTTTGGGATCGAGGTTATGCGAGCGAGGCCGCTTCGGTTTGTCTTTGTTACGGCTTGGAAGAATTGCGATTCCCGAAAATCGTTTCCTTTACTTCTATCTTAAACGTTCGGTCCCAATCCGTGATGAAAAAAATCGGCCTGAAAGAAGCGGGTTCCTTTTCTCATCCGAATCTTCCCCAAGAACATATTCTTTCCAAACACGTTTTGTATCAGATTTCACAATCCGAATGGAAAGAATTCCGTTCTACGTTCTAAAGAACGGGTTCGGTCCAGCCTTTTTCCAAACTGAAGAATGTAGGAACTCCTTCAAAACGTTTTCGAAGGCCTCTCGAAAATTGTGGGAACTCTCACAATTTGTCACAAAACCTCTGAATTTTTTTCTTGCCAGAATTGGATCATTAGCTAACGTTGTTCATTAGTTAAGTGAACGCCGTTCGTTAAGGAGAACGTTATGGAAGTGAAAATGAAAAACAACCCTCCGCCAAAGGAAACACTCGGATCGGTTCGAGAAACCCTGTCGGATGAAACTTTTGCAAATCCTGCCTACAAAGGGATCGGTTACTTTTTGAGAGATCTGTTTTTTTTCGGAGTGATCATCACTCTCCTGTGGAACGTGAACAGCTGGTACATTCTTCCTTTTTTATGGTTTTTTGCCGGAATGACGATCGCGGCCTTATTCGTAGTCGGTCACGACTGCGCTCATGAAGCGTTGTTCAAAAGCAAATTTTTACAGTATTGGGTCGGCCAAATCGCGATGCTTCCTTCCTTGCACGCGTTCAATCAGTGGGCGTACGGACACAATAGAATTCACCACGGACATACGATCAAAAGACAAGGCGACTTCGTATGGCATCCCGCGACCGCCGAAGAATATGCGAAATTTGGAATATTCAGAAAATTGATGCATCGATTCTTCTGGTCGGCTTGGGGCGGCGGCTTTTATTATATGGTCGAAGTATGGTTGAAAGGAATGGTTCTTTTCACCGCTCCTATGAAAGAAGCGGGCAGGGACAAGTGGATCATGATCTCTTTCGCTCTGGCTTCTTCCGGTTTGGTTTTTTATTTCGGCGGTTCGGCAAACGGGGTTTTCGACGCCGGCGCGGGTTTCTGGATGTTCACAAAAGTTTGTCTTGTTCCTTTTATCGCTTGGAACTACTTTATGGGAATCACGGTTTACGTTCATCATATTCATTCCGAAATTCCTTGGAAAACTAAGGAAGAATGGACTCCTTATTACGGACAGATGAAAGGAACCATCAACTACCACATCAATCCGGTGATGAACTTTTTCTTTCATAACATTTTCATTCACATGCCTCATCACGTGCACATGAAAATTCCTTTCTACAATCTGAAACGTGCATTGAACGAAATCAAAGCGGTTTACGGAGAACACGTTTTGGAAAGGGACACGATTTTCGGAGATTATTTTAAATCGACTTCTCGTTGTAAGGTGATCGATTCCGAAACCGGAAAATGGATGACTTACCGTGAAGCGAGAAACGTGGAAACGGATACGGACGAGGAAGAATTGGAGATCATTCCCGCGTAATAATGCGTAACGCGTAAGAATTTTCTATCTAAGAATTTTCGAAACGAAAAAATCCCGAAACGACGGATGCATAGGATGTGCTCCTTTGTTTCGGGATTTTTTTTACTTCTTTTTTCTTTTATCCAGATGATACGTCAACGCGAGAGAGATACAAACGCTCAGTTCTTTTTTGGGAAGAGGGTCTTTTACGTTTAAACGAATCGCCCGATCTCCTTCGAAATCGAATCGTTTCGGAAACAGTTCTCGAAAGGTGGAAACCAAGTTCGTCTGACAATGAAAGTAGATCGCGTATCGATTTTCTTCCGCAGGAATTTTGTCGATTCGGATCGTACTTCCGCTTTTTGTAACCGGGGTCAGATAACTCGGTTGTCCCCACTTTAAGGTTTCCTCCAAGTTTCCTACACCGTCGATCGAGCCCGCAGTTTCAATGATCAGTTCCCTAAGCAGTAGTAATTTTTCCCGAACCGCATCGGGATATTCATTAAAAACTTCCGCAACCTTTGGATTCGTAAAACGAGAATGACCTGTATTTGTTTTTAGTTTTTTAGCGGGCATAAAGAAGAGCCTAACTCTTGGAAGAAAACTTATTTCCGAATTCTATCACAGCAAGTCGTTTTTATACAAAGATGGGCGCGGCTTTTACACGGTCCATTCTTACCAGGACAAAAGACGTCATATATTGCAATGCCAGCGAACGCGGGATCGTTCGATTCTGAAAACGGAAGTTTAAAAAGTTTGAATGTGAATTTTAAACCGCTTCTTCCAGTTTGAGAAGTTCCATTTCCAAGCGGTCTATAAACTTTTTATTCCCGGTCGCTCCGTAGAGTTGCATAGCGCCTTGATATAAAAACAACGCCTTTTCGGAAAACTCAAGGGCCGTTTTGGAATTGAGTGACTTTTTCTTTTTCCAAATCGGACGGGAAAAATACATCGTAAAGCTTCGGTTCCAGCGATCGATGGATTCTAAAATTCTTTCCCTGAGTTCGGGTTCGTGACGGGTTTGTACCGCAAAGTTTGCGAGAGGACAACCGAACCGATATGTGGTTCTCAATCGTCTTTGGATAAATTTAATCCACGCCTCGACAAAGTCCTGATATTTGTCGTATTTGTTCATCATGATTTCGGCTAATCCGATGATCTGATTTTCCTGAAAGGTAAGATAACCGATCCCGAGATCCTTCTTGGACGGAAAATAACGATATAGACTTTTTTTAAACGCTTCCGCTTCGCTTAGGATCTCGTTGATACCCGTGTCCGAGTAACCTTTTTCATAAAAAAGTCGTACGGTCGCTTTGAGGATACGTTCCTTTGCGGGATCTTGTTTTTGGAGCGTCTGTTTCATGGTTTTTTGACCGTAATGACCGAAGCATAAAATGGTAGACAAGATTGTCTACCATTTTGTAGGATTCCAAAAGGTAGACAGACTGTTCTACCATAGGAGAAGATCATGGAAACTCTTGAAAAGAAACAGGAAGTTCAAAAGGAAATTAAGTTATTTTCTCATACGGTTAAGGTGCGCTGGGTGGATTTGGACGAAAACGGTCACGTAAACAACGGAGTGTATCAGAGTTATTTTCACGAAGCGAGAGTGGCCGCGTTTGACGAAACCGGTTTGAGTTTGACAGAACTTAGAAAACGAAACATAGGTCCGGTGATTTTAAAAGCCGAGCTGGAATACAAGGCGGAATTAAAATATCCAGAGACGACTCGGATCACCACTCGATTTGAGGCGCAGAAAGGAAGTAAGGTTTTAACCATTCAAGAGCTTTACCGCGAATCGGACGGCGTTCTGATTTGTTCCGCTAAGTTTTACGGTTTGTTTTTGGATCTGAAAAGAATGCGTCCCTATAGGGTTTCGGACGAAGAAGCGGCAAAACTCGCTTAAAAGATTAGATCAATCCATTCGACTCTTGATTTATATTTTGACTTTGGGAAGAATTTCTCGAAGTCAAAAAAGAATTGATACCGGAAAAGATTCTCCGATATAATTTCTGATAGAGAATCGAACGTTAGACGAAATCTTGTGATGCAATTTCACGTTTCGCCTTTCGTCCGTGTTCGGAGGTATCAATCTTGAGTAAAAAGAATTCCGTTTCCAAATTTACCGTTCATATTCCGGACGAAGAAATCGAAGATCTTAAGAATCGGTTAAGAAAAACACGATGGGTTCCTTCGATCGAAACATCGAATTGGGCCGACGGAACCGATTCTGATTATCTTCACGATCTAATGCGACATTGGGCGACCGATTACGACTGGCGTTCCCGCGAAAAACAAATTAACAAACTCGATCATTTTATCGCCGAGATCGAAGACACAAAAATTCATTTTATACACACGAAAGGAAAAGGAAAAAATCCGATTCCTCTTTTATTGATGCAGGGATGGCCGAGTAGTTTTATCCAGATGTCGGATATCATTCCGCTTCTTGCAGAATTAGAAAACGATAATATTCTTACCTTCGACGTAGTCGCCGTTTCTTTGCCCGGTTATTTATTCTCGGAGATTCCCAAACAACATGGGATGAGTTTTACTCGGATCGCGGACTTGGTTCACAAATTGATGACGGAAGAATTGGGTTATCAAAGATACGCGGCGCGTGGTTCCGATCAAGGCGCGCTTGTGCAACAACAGCTGGGACTGAAATATCCGAATCATATCATCGGTTTACATCGCACCGGAATTACTCCGTTCTTGTTTCCCTTGCCGAACGATCTTTCCGAAGAGGAGGTCGAATATCAACAAAAGGTCGTTTCTTGGGCTAAATTAGAAACTTCTTATGCAACTTTGCAAGGGCTTCGTCCTGAAACCTTAACACCCGCGCTTGCGGATTCTCCTGTCGGTTTAGCAAGTTGGATCCTCGAAAAGTTTTATCGTTGGGGAGATTGCAACGGAGATCCGGTTCGACATTTCGGAAGAGATAAGTTATTGGATAATCTTTCTTTGCATTGGTTTTACGGCGCGGGTGCGGCATCGATTCGATTGTATCGAGAAGTGGGTCGTAATCCGGGGCTCAGCGGTAAGGTCGAAGTTCCAACCGCGATCATCATGCCTTTGCGGGATGGAATTACGGTTCCGGCTCCCCGCAGATGGGCGGATCGTTTTTACGATGTTAGGCGATGGACCGTTATGGAACGGGGAGGACATTTTTCGGAATGGGAAGTTCCCCGCGAAGTCGCCGATGATATTCGAGATTTTTTTAAAACAATCACCGCATAAATCGATTTTGGTCGTTTGAAGGTCCCGGTACGTTTTGGAAGACAATAGTTTCGGGTGTTCTAAACGCTTGTAACTGATCTAGTTTAGAATCGTTTCGATTCCTGTATGATCGCGTCCGCGAGTTTTGATAAACCGGGCCGGATCGTCTTCTTATGACAAAGAAAGAATTTTCTTTCCACGATTAGTTCGGGAATCGGAATCACTTTGAGTTTCGGGGTGAGGCTGTACTCGGATAAAAAACCGATTCCGAGATCCGCTTCGACACTTTTGATGACGGACTCGACGCTTCTCAGTTCCATTCCGATTTTGGGACGGAATTCTTTTCCGAGAGAACGAATTCTTTTTTCAACCGCCTTTCGGATGGCGGACGCCGGATGAAAGAACACGAAGGATTCTTCTTTGATATCTTTTAAGGTTTGTTTTTTCTTTTGAAAGATCGGATCTGTCTTCGGAGCGACGGGCACGATTCGATCCGAAAGAAATTCTCTGGAAACAAGTCCGGGTTCGTTTACCGGTCCGGTGAGGATTCCCAAATCCACTTCGTTTAACAAAATCGATTCTTTTGTTTCCAAGGAATCTCCTTCTCGTACGGAAAGTACGAGATCGGGATGATCTTTTCGAATCTTCTTTAAAATTTGGGGAAGAATCCAAGCGGACACGGTTCCTCCCGCGGATATGGAGAATTCTCCCGAAAGTTCCCGGCCCGGTTCTTTCATGCCGGATCTTAATTCTTCCCAAAGCTCCTTCATTCGGATCGCGTAACTTAAGAATACTTCGCCTTCGTGCGTTAGGCGGACTTGTCTCGGGCCTCTTTCGAAAAGTAAAGTTCCCAATTCTTTTTCCAAAAGAAAAATCTGACGCGAAAGCGCGGGTTGTGTGAGGCCCAATTTACCCGCGGCCTTTTGAAAGGTTCCCGCGTCCCTGATTTCGAGGAAGTATCGAATCTGTCTGAATTCCATTAGATTCTGAATCTATAACTTTTAGTTATAATGTCAATCAATCCTATTTATTTGCATTATGTTATCGGGTCTGCTATCTTCTTTTTATCGGGAGGAGTTATGGCCGGCAAAACATTATACGATAAGATCTGGGAATCCAGAGTCGTCGTGAAGGACGGAGAAGAGGACATTTTGTATGTGGACAGGCATCTTCTTCACGAAGTGACCTCTCCTCAGGCGTTCACCGCTTTGAAGGAAAAGGGAAGATCGGTTCGAAAAACGGAAAGAACCTTGGCGATCATGGATCATAACGTTTCCACGAGAAACCGGGATTGGAACGGCGCGGGGGAAATTTCCAAAAAACAGATGGAACTTCTTTCCAAGAACTGCGCGGAATTCGGCGTAGAACTTTTGGACATCCATCATCCCGATCAGGGAGTGGTCCACGTAGTCGGACCGGAGATGGGACTCACGTTACCCGGAACCGTAATCGCTTGCGGAGATTCTCACACTTCTACACACGGGGCGTTCGGAGCTTTCGCCTTAGGAATCGGAACCAGCGAGATCGAACACGTTCTTGCAACTCAGACGATTCGTTTGAAAAAATCGAAAAACCTTTTGATCCAAATCGAAGGAGAACTTTCTTCGGACGTTTCCGCAAAGGACTTGGCTCTCTACTTGATCGGAAAGATCGGAACAAACGGAGGTCAAGGTTATGTGATCGAATATACGGGCGATGCGATCCGTAAAATGTCCATGGAAGGAAGAATGACTCTTTGCAATCTTTGTATAGAAGCGGGCGCGAGAGCCGGTCTTGTGGCTCCCGATCAAACCACGTTCGATTATCTGAAGGGACGGGATTATTCTCCGAAAGGAGAAGCGTATAATCAAAAAGTAGAATATTGGAAAACCTTAAAGTCCGACGAGGACGCCGTATACGACAAGAAGATCGTATTGAATGCGGAAGAGGTTTCTCCGATGGTCACTTGGGGAACCAATCCGGGGCAGGTTGTTCCGGTTTTATCCAAGGTTCCCGATCCGGATTCTTTTTCGGACGCGGAAGCGAGAGCCGCCGCGAGAAGATCCATCGAATACATGGGATTAGAACCTGGAGAAGAACTGAGATCCGTAAAGATCGACAAAGTGTTTATCGGTTCCTGCACGAACGCACGTATCGAAGACATCCGTAAGGCGGCAAAAACCGCGCAAGGAAGAAAGGTTTCGTCTAACGTTACGGCGATCGTGGTTCCGGGTTCGGGAAGGGTCAAACGCCAAGCGGAAGCGGAAGGTCTGGATCGGATTCTGATCGAAGCCGGTTTCGAATGGAGATTACCCGGTTGTTCGATGTGTCTCGGAATGAACGACGATTATTTACTTCCCGGTGAACGATGCGCGTCCACTTCGAATCGAAACTTCGAAGGACGACAAGGAAGGGGAGGTCGCACACATCTGGTAAGTCCGGAAAGTGCGGTGGTTGCGGCGATTTTGGGAAGATTCGGGACCGCAAAAGAATTGGAGGAACAAAAAGTATGAATGCATGGACAACACATAAAGGAACCGCAGTTCCTTTGTATAGAAAGGACATCGATACGGATCAGATTCTTCCGAAACAATTTATGAAAAAGACGGAGCGCACCGGATTCGGAGTACATCTGTTTCATAACTGGAGATACACGGATGAGGAAGGTAAAAGGGAAAATCCGGATTTTATTCTCAATCAAACGCGTTATAGAAACGCGAGCGTTTTGGTTGCGGGAGAGAATTTCGGATGTGGTTCGAGCAGGGAACACGCTCCTTGGGCTTTGGCGGATTACGGTTTTAAAGCGGTGATCGCCCCTTCCTTTGCGGATATATTTTTCGGAAACTGCGCGAAGAACGGGATCGCATTGGTGAAACTTTCTCAAAAAGAAACGGAGGAAATTCTTTCCTATGTGAACGAAAGGGAGAATGCGGAAGTTTACGTCGACCTGAACGCGTTAGTCGTCACCGTTGGGAACAAGATATATAATTTCGTTTTGGCGGATTCTTTGGTGAACCGGATTCGAAACGGTTGGGACGACGTGGATTTGACGATGAAGCAGATTCAAAAAATCGAAAGTTTCGAATCGGTTCTCGTTTAAAAAGCGAGATAAAACGCGGGTTTAGTTTCAAGAATCCGCATATTCTTTCCGAATCGAAAGGATATTGCGGATTGAATTCGAACCCAAATAAGATTCGGATTTTAAAAAAAGGTTCCACATTTAAAATACCGAACGGTGTCCGTTTCTATTTTTGTATCGAATTATAATTTAAAAAACGAGTTGAGTCTCCTTTTTAGATAAGAAAAATTTGATCTCATGAAAGCCAAAGACTTAGCGAAAACACTGGGTGTAGAACTTAAGGGTAACGGCGAAACGGATGTGATCGGAGTCGGAGACATCGAAAATCATTCCACCGTTCAATCGGATCGAATTTATTATTTCGAAGCGAAAAAATATTTCAGCTCCAATCCAAAAGCGAAAGAGGTAAAACTCGCACTCACCATTTCTGCGTTAGCCGATGAATTTCCTTGCGCGTTGATCGTTCCCGACAATCAGGCGCGAATCAAATTCATAGAACTACTTTCTCTTTTTGAAAAAAAACCGAAGCCCACCTCGTTCATCTCGAACAAAGCGAGCATTCATGAAAGCGCAAAGATCGGTAAGAACGTCACGATCATGGACTTTGTTGTGATCCAAGAAAACGTCGAGATCGGAGACGATTGTCAAATTTATCCGAACGTCGTTCTCGAAAGCGGAGTGAAGATCGGAGAAGGAACTGTGTTGAAATCCGGAGTGGTCGTCGCTTACGATTGTATTCTCGGGAAACACAATCTCATTCATTCGAACACGGTCATCGGCGCGGACGGTTTCGGTTTTTATGATAAAGCGGGAGTTCGTTATAAGGTTCCTCAAATCGGAAATTCGGTGATCGGAGATTACGTGGAAATGGGAGCTTGTTGCACCGTGGATCGCGCAACGATCGAAACGACCTCGGTTGGAAATTATACAAAGTTCGACGATCACGTTCATATCGCTCACAACTGCAGAGTGGGGAATTACGTTTTCATCGCGGGCGGAACCGTTCTTGCGGGTTCGGTGACGTTGGAAGACGGAGTGATTATGGGAGGTCAAGCGGCCGTTGCGGAAGGAATTACGATGAAGAAAGGATCGATTCTTATGGGAATGTCCGGTCTTACCGAAGACAGTTCGGAAAAGGTCGCCTACTTCGGAATTCCCGCAAAACCCGCGTTGGAAATGCATAGAATTCATTCTTCAATGGCGAAACTTCCGGAGCTTGTTCGAGAACATAGAAACCGTTCTAAGAATTAAACCGACTCGTTTTTTCGATTTGCAAAGTAAGGGTTGAATCTGCTTTCCGATTCCTAAGATTGGTAAAAGAGGTTCCAATCCTTTATGCCATCGAATGCAAGCGCTAAGTTCTACGTTCTTCTCGTAATCGCAATGATATCTTGGGGTTTTGCCTGGCCTTCGGCGAAACTAATCGTAGGAGATCAACATCCGAACGTAATCATCTTCTGGAGATTTTTAGCGACCGCGATTTCACTTCTTCCCATCGTTCTATGGAGAAAGGAATCGCTTCGTCTTCCGAATAAGAAGACCTTGTTTCAAGTCGCGATCGGCGGAGTTCTTTATACGATCTACAATCAATTCTTTCTTTTGGGTTTGAAGAACGGACTTGCGGGCGCTGGTGGAGTTCTCGTAACGACGATGAATCCTATCTTTACGTATGTGTTCGTTCATTCGTTTCAGAAAAAACTTCCATCGGCGAGGGAAGGAATCGGTCTTCTGCTCGGGCTTGTGGGCGGTTGTATTCTTCTCAGGCTTTGGGATCTTGATTTGAATTCCTTGTTTTTATCGGGGAATATTTTCTTTCTTCTTTGCGCGTTTAGCTGGGCGTTCCTGAGCATGAACAGTCACAGTACGGGACAAACGATTTCTCCTCTCGTTTATAGTTTTTACGTGTTTACCATCGGGACGATTTTGGATTTGTTTCTTGCGATTCCGTACGGGGTGGAGAATGCCTTGAAAAGCGGACCTCATTTCTGGTTTCACATACTTTATCTTTCCGTAATATCCACGACCTTCGGTACCACGGTTTATTTTTTCGCTTCCACGAAGTTGGGTTCTCGTGTTGCGAGTTCCTTTATCTTTTTGGTTCCCGTTACGGCGCTTTTGGGGAGTTGGATTTTTTTAAACGAGATTCCGAGTTTTACCACCACGATCGGCGGAACCTTTGCCGTATTGGCGGTTTTTCTTTTAAACCGAACTAAGAGCGGAGAGGATAAAGAAGAAAAACATTAAGAATTTAGAATGTGATTTCGTCTTGGATCGAAACGGATCTTGAAAAGAATCGAAAGAAAATTAAAATCCGTTTCCGATTCGAGAATCGACTTTGTGCGCGGCTCCGAAGCGAACTTCGGCGGTTCCGCACAATCGCGGACTTCGTTCAACCCCAGCGACTTTTATAATAGTGGGTTCCGCTCGGGGCGATTTCAAAACCTTCCGGATGTTCCACAACCAGACTGGATTCTTTTAAGTCTTCCAAATGCGGTCTTAACTGAAACGCGGATTTTGCGGTATTGATTTCCAAGTCTTCCATCGTGGTCATTCTGCCGGATTGGGAAGCGTGATAGATGTCCTGAAAGATCTGAGTGGAAAGTGAATTCATAGGGATCTTTTCATCTTCGAAACTTTTTCAATTTTATGTCAAAGAGTTTTTATCCGCGTCTTTGCGAATTCATTTTGTTTTTACTGCAGTGTAAGGAATCGCCATTCTCCCCAAATCGGAGGAACCAAAGATATTTTGCCTAACGTGACTCGGAATCGAATCGTCGATTTGATCTTTGAACTTTTAAGAAAGAATACGTTGAGGTCGAACGTTTTGGCGATTTCCTCGAGGTGACGCGAAACAGGCATTTCCGCTCGAATCTTGAAAATTTTAAAACGAGTTTTCGTATTCGTTTTTTTAAATATTCCGTCTCTTCTTAAAGAAAAAGAATGGAAAATGATTCAACCCTAGCGGATAATTCGAAGCCTATGCGCAAAAAGAACCACATGCCTGAAACAAGAAATCCCGTCGAATTGGAAGAGTTTCTCTCGAAGGAAATGGAGAATCCATCCTTTGACGAATGGCTTTCCGAACTCGCAGACAAAGCGATCGACAACGATAAATTTGTGTGGAGCTTTTTGTATCAAGTGATGCGCGACGCGGATTCCGGAAGACTTTCCTGGGGTTATCACAAAAGACTTCTTTCCGGCGTAGTTCAAATTCTTTCCAGAGTGGGAGACAGCCGCGCATATCGTGCCATCATCAATTACGTTAAGTCTTTGGATCGTCAGATTCCGATCGGCGCTTTGGAATTGATCACCGATCTTTTACCTTCTTTTGCGGAAGTGGATTCGGATGAGATCTTAAAAATCGCGGCCATGCAGGATTCTCTCAAATCCGCGTTCGGTGTTTTAGCGCTTTTTCAACTGATCGTTCAGGATAAGATTCCTTCCGAAAAAACGGAAGAGATCCGAAACTTTCTGAAAGGATATAAGAATTATTCTTACTATTTGGATTTGGTGATCGAACAAGCGTTGGATCATCTCGACGCACAGGAAGAACCGAATCTCCTTACCTTTTTCGACGAGATCGCCGTTTAAACCTTTCACCGCCGCGTTCTTTTCTCGTTCGCGGCATTCCTTCTTCCTTTTTGAAAAACTCGCCGGAAAGAATTTTTTTCCGGTTGTTGATTCATTGAAAATTCATCGTTCGTTTTCGATGTCGGATTAAAATTTTTAAAAAGAATTCGACCTTTAAATCGATCGGATAAAATCTTTCAAAAATTTATTTTATAACGTTCGAGGTTTCGGATGAATCTTATCTTTAGAGGAATTCATTTTTTAGGCGGCTTTTCAGTCATCAATCGTTTGATCGGAGCGGTCGCTTGCGCAACGGTCGTGTTCGGAATCGCCGTGCCGGACATTCGTTTTCATTCCGCGAAAAACAATAGGACGGAATTTACGTTCGCGGAATTCATCGCCACTCCCGCGGATAAAATTCCGAGATACATCAAAATCAAGGACGGGGTTGTTCCCGCGAACAATTACGTGATCTCCACGAAGAAGGAAAGGCTACAACATATCACGTATCCGGTTGCGACCGCAGGTTCCGGTCTTGAAAAAGTGAAGGTCATCGTTAAGGACAGCGCGGTAACTCAGGAAGCCTTGGACGACGGAACGTATTTTTCATCTCCGACGTTTGCGATCGAAGGTAGATTCAACGATACTTCTCTCGATCTGGAATCCGAAAAAATTTATAAGGACATGGGTTACGTTCTCGACGATCATCTTTACGTCATCGAAAGAGGAAGTGAACCAATCGGATTTTTTCCCGCCTTATCATTGGCGATCGTTTCCTCATTGTTGGGATTGTTCATCGCGGCGACTTTTATTCCCGCAAGTCTTTGGAATAAATATTTTCCCGCTTAAACAAGGAAGAATGATTTTGTGTTTCGAGCAGGCGGATTAGAATTTCCAACCTGCGAGTTTGGATTCCAAAAATTCCTGAAATCGTAAAACCCGTTTCGACGGGTTTTCTCCCGAAGGAAACAAAAGACAAACGGAAGTATTCGAATCCAAAATCAGATTCGGAAATATCCGTTTGAGTTTTCCGGAACGTAAAAGATTTTCCACATCCCACAGAGAACGAAACAGAATTCCCTCCGCTCCTTCCGCGATCGTTTCGGTTAAAAAAGATCCGTTGTTCGATCGGATTCCCCTGTGTTTGGAAAGCTCCGATATTGTCCTTTTCGTTCCGGGAATTTTTACGTTCGCGTGTTCGTCCACGTACAATACATTATAATTTTCTAATTCTTGAATGTGATGAGGAATTCCCATCTTTTCCAAATACTGCGTAGAAGCGAGAACGACGATCGGATTCGGCATCAATATCTTACAACGATTCGTCCGAATCGGTTTCATGATTCGAATTCCCAAATCGAAACTGTCCTCTATTAGGTTGAACTTTTCGTTTCCGAATACGGTCTCCAATTGGATTTCCGGATAAAGATTTCCGAACTCGGAAACGACGGAAGGTAGGATCCTAGTCGCAAAGGGAGCGGGTGCGGTGATCCTGATTTTTCCTTTGAGCTCCTTCTCTATGTTCGCTTCTTTTTCGGCCATTCTCAATTCGTTTAGAATCTTGTCGGTTCTGAGTCTAAAACGGATTCCCGCTTCGGTGAGACGGATCGTTCTTGTCGTTCTTTCGAACAAAGTTGTTTTGAGGGCCCGTTCCAATCTGGAAATTCTTTTGCTGATCGTGGGCAGGGACGTGTTCGTTTTGCGCGCGGCCTTTGCAAAATTTCCTTCCGAACAAACGGCTTCGAACAACTCCAAGTCGGTTATACTTTCTAGATTCATTATTTCCAATTTGGAAATAATCAGTTTCAAATTCAAGACATTGTGGAAAGAATCGTTTCGGGTTAGAATCGTCGGTATCAAGGGAGAATGGTATATGAAAGCGATGGTTATCAATCGATTCGGCGGTCCCGAAGTATTCGAACCGGGAGAAGTTCCGAAACCGACCTTGGTTCCCGGTCATGTTTTGATCCGAGTCAAAGCGACGAGCGTGAATCCGGTGGATTATAAAATCAGAAAGTTCGGTCCTTCGATTGCGCCAGCGTTCCCTGCGGTTTTACACGGGGACGTGGCGGGAATTATCGAAGAGGTTGCGGATAACGTATCTCGTTGGAAAAAAGGGGACGAGGTTTTCGGTTGTGTGGGTGGTTTGATCGGGACCGGTGGAGCGCTCGCCGAATACATTCTCGCGGATGAAAGACTGATCGCAAGAAAACCGAAAAATCTGAGTTTCGAAGAAACCGCGGTATTGCCTCTCGTTTCCATCACCGCTTGGGAAGGTCTTTTTGAAAAAGGAAATATCCAAGCCGGAAATAAGATATTGATTACGGGTGGGGCGGGCGGAGTCGGTCATATCGCGATTCAACTAGCGAGATGGGCTGGAGCTCGTGTTCTTGCCACGGCGAGCGGCGATCAAAAACAAAAGCTCGTTGTCGAACTCGGAGCCGAAGCGGTTAGCGGTAGATCGGAAGAAGAAATCAAAAAGAAGGCCCTTGAAGTTTTCGGAAAAGAGGAATTGGATCTCGCGCTTGACACGGGAGGTGGAAGCGGTTTTGAAACGGCCATCGCTTGTGTGAAAAGAAAAGGAAAGGCGATTACGATCAACGGTTCCGGGTCGTTCAATTTAGGAAATGCTCATTCCAAAAGTCTGGATCTTGCGATCGTCTTTATGTTGATTCCTCTTTTGCACAACGAGGGAAGGGAAAAACACGGATTCATTCTCGGTGAAATCTCGAGGCTTGTGGAGAATGGAATTTTAAAACCGGTTCTGGATCCTGAAAGATTCTCCTGGTCGAAGATCGGAGACGCTCATCGCAAACTCGAAGAAGGAAGAACGATCGGCAAAATTTCCGTAACGATCGACTGAAGGGCCCTGTGCAATTCGACTTTTTCGTAAAGAAAGAAGAAAGAGGTTCTCATTTTTGAAAAACGATTGAAGCAAATCCCTGTTTGGATTTAAACTCATGGAAGAAGGTAATCGTTCATGCAGTCCAAACTTTTTGTTTTGTTTTTTATTTTAGGAATTCTTTTTCCTTTGGCCGGAGCCTTTGCAAAGGGAGGTTTTTACGACTTCAAAGTAAAGGACATCAAGGGCAACGAGGTCTCCCTTTCCAAATATAAGGGAAAGGTTGTGATGGTGGTTAACGTGGCTTCCAAATGCGGTTATACCTATCAATACGACAATCTGGAAAAGGTTTATAAAAAATATAAGGATCAGGGTTTTGTCGTGGTCGGTTTCCCGGCGAACAACTTCGGAAGTCAAGAACCCGGAACCGATAAGGAAATCGAAACCTTTTGCAGAATTCAAAAGGGCGCGAGCTTCGACATGATGTCCAAGATTTCCGTAAAAGGAAAGGATCAACATCCTCTTTATTCTTATCTGATCGAAAACTCTCCGAACCCCGGAGAAGTGGAATGGAATTTTGAAAAGATTCTCATATCCAAGGACGGAAAGATCGAAGCTAGATATCGTTCCGCGGTGGAACCGGACAGCACATCGGTTACGCAGAAGATCGAATCTCTTTTGAAGTAAGGTTCTTTTGAGAATTTTACAAACCGCGCGCACCGCGTATTTCGTATCTTTTTTCATTCTTTTCTGCGTAAACGTTCCCGTTTTTTCGGACACGATGCTCGAAAATCCGAAAGAACAGGAACAATCGCCGTCTCAACGATCTCCGATTTCCATTCAAAAGGGTTTAACCAAAATGGCGGTTCAGCCGGAGATGATTTTTGATACATTCAAAAATTATGATGTTTTAATATTCGGAGAAGAACACGACGACGTCGCCGGTCACGAAATTCGTTTGGATTGGTTTCGAAAAATCGCTTCACAAACTCCCGTGATTCTTTCCTTGGAGATGCTCGAGCGGGATCAGCAGAAAACCTTGGACGAATATCTGAACGGGCAGATCACCGAAAAAGCGTTTTTGAATTCTTTAAAACTTTGGCCGAATCATCTCAGGGACTATCATCCTTTTTTGAGATTCGCAAAGGAGAATCGAATTCCCGTACTCGCGTCTAACGTTCCGAGAAAATACGTGAACCTGGTTTCTTCTTCGGGTTTGGAGGAATTGTTTAAGGTTCGTTCCGTTTTTTTACCTCCTAAATATCTGATTCGTAAATTTTCCCAAGAAGCCTACGAAACAAAAATCAAGAATATTCTCAATGAACATCCGGGAATGGCGTCGGATGAAACGGTTCAGAGAAGATTTGTGGACGCGCAATATCTTTGGGACGCGGGGATGGCCGATTCGATTGCGAACGCGTTTTTGACGAAGGGCAGAAAGGTGATTCATATCAACGGTCGTTTTCACAGCGACGAGGATTTCGGTGTTCCGTTTCGGCTGAAAGAACTCGGTTTCAAAATACTTTCCGTTTCCATGTTTCCTCTCAAGGACGGGGACGTAGTTCCGACCGAAATTCTCAAGGGCTCCGATTTTACCGTCATTACCGAAAGGAAAGAAAAAGAGAATTAAGTGCTTGTCTGGAACCGGAAGATCCTCCGACAATTAAGAGGATGATGGACGCCGGAATTCAAACTCTGAGAAGCCCGCGGTTTTTGTGTCCGGAATGCGGAACGACTTCTCGGTTGCCGGAAGGAGTTCCCACAGGTTCGGTTTTCAGGCTCACTTGCTACCAGTGTGGTCATAAGGCTTTGGTAAGAATGGAACTTCCAAAACCTCCGCCTGCGTCGATCCCTTCCCGTGTTGAATCGATTGCTCCATCTAACGAAATCATTCGTCGTTCCGAATCTCCGAAAAATGTAGGATCTCCTACGTTCCAAACACCTCCTCAGTTAAAACCGCGCTCGGAACAACCAACTCCGTCGGAACCTTCTTTCTCGCCGAACACGTCTTCGTCGTCCGCGTCGTCTTCTCCATCGGAGCCGACCGGACCCGGAATTTTGGAAAGAATGGGAGAATCTTTCTCGCAGTTGCAAGTTCGACTGAGAGAGAAAGTGTGGGAACTCTCACAAAAATTCCAAAGCACACGAAGAGGTCCTCAACCGGATTCTCTTCTATCAAATTCTTCCTCTTCCGGCCCCTCGACGGAGGAACGACCGCTTCTCAAACGAGAAAAGATTTCCTTCGAGGAAAAACCGTTTTTCTCCGTAAGAAGAGAAATCGAAGAAAGCGGACAACCTCGCGTCAAAACGCTCGCAGAACGATTGAGAGAACAGGTCGCCGGAAAACGTCTTCAACTTCCGAACGTGGTTCTTCTTTCCGCAGGTGTCGTAGTATCTTTACTTTTGGTGGGAATGATTCTTTTTTGGGTCGGAGTCATCACCCGAGAAGCGGAACTCAAAGAGATGATTTCTCTTTTTTACAACCATCAGCCTTCCGTAATATACGATCGCGACGGAAAAAAAGTATCCGAGATCTTCGCGAAAAAAACGAGCAACTTAGAATGGGACGCTTATCCCGAAAATCTAAAGAAGATCGTTCTTTTGGTGGAGGATAGAAGATTTTTTTCTCACAGCGGAATCAATTATATGTCCGTACTTCGCGCGGTTTTCGTGAACATCACGAGCTTTCGTTTCAAACAAGGCGCTTCCACGATCACACAACAGCTCGCGAGAATTCTACTGGACGATCGCGAAAAAAGTCTCGTTCGAAAAATCAAAGAAGCTCAACTCGCTTTCGCGCTCGAATATTCGTATGAGAAAAAGCAAATATTATTATATTATTTAAACAACGTATACCTCGGGCACGGCGCTTTCGGTTTTGCGAGCGCCGCGGAATTCTATTTTAAGAAAACTCCCGCGGAATTGAACACGGAAGAGATGATCGTTCTCGCTTCTCTTGCATCCGCGCCGAATCGATTTTCTCCGTTGAAGAATCCGGATTTATCCAGACAAAGAGTCAACGCGATCATTCATTCTTTCCGCGAAGACGAAATCTTAAAGGAAAATCCCAAAACGAAACTCGACGAGATCTATCTTTCGTTTCACATGCGTTCTCCGGGAGAAACCGTATTCGGAAACAGACGCGACCATTCTCCGTACGTGACCGAACACGTTCGTAAGTTTTTGAATTCCTTATATCCCGATTCCAATATCTACGAGACGGGAGGGTTTTCGATCTATACAACGATCGCCGAACCGGTCCAAGCGGAACTTCCGAAGATCGTAAAGAATTACGTGGATAACGTACAAAAGACCGGGCTCGTTCGTAAAACAAAACTCACGGACAATAAGAATTCAAGCGAGACCGCGGTGTTTCGAAGATACGTTCAGGATCTTTCTCCCGCTCTCGAACTTTTTATCGATACGGATTCCTTCAGCGGAGAAAACGAGTCCGGTCTTCAAGTCGCGTTAGTCGCCGTTGATCCCGCCACGGGCGAGATTCTTCTGATGCACGGAGGTTCCGAATTCAAAGCGGACAATCAATTGGACAGAACGACCGCGATGAAACGTCAAACGGGTTCTTCGATCAAACCGATTTTGTATTCCGCCGCGATCGAAACCGGGTTGATCAACGCGTCTTCCCGGATTTTGGACGCGCCTTTGATCTATAGAAATCAAACCGGGAATTGGAGCCCTGAGAACATCGGGAATCAATACGACGGGGACATCAGCGTTAGACTCGCTTTGGCAAAATCGAAAAACACCGCTGCGGTTCAGATCGCGGAAAAACTCGGTATCTCAAGAATTCAGGATTTCTTTCAGAAATATTTTTTCCCGGATTCGAAAGTTCTTCAATCCAGATTTAGGGGAGATCTTTCTTTGGCTCTCGGTTCCTTGGAAATTTCTCCGTTGGAAATGGCTCTTGCGTATTCCGCGTTTGCAAACGACGGAACGGTCAAACGTCCTTATCTCATTCAAAAGATCACGGATCGTTCCGGCAAGATCATCTACGAAAGAAAATCCACGGACGAATTCGGTTTAAAAGTTCCCGAAGAGCGAAAGGTTTTATCCTCGCAGGTTTCGGAGATCATGATCGATCTTCTTCACGGAAGCGCAAACTCCGCCGGTGTGAGAAACACCGGATACAAGGGAGAAGTTGCCGGTAAAACCGGAACGACCAACGACAACCGAGACAACTGGTTCGTCGGAGTCAGACCCGGTTTGTCGATGGCGATCTGGCTCGGTTACGACGACCCAAGTTACGGTCTCGGCTCGTCCGCGTTAGGCGGAACCGTAGCCGCTCCTCTCTGGGGAACGGTCGCGAAAATTTTCGAAGCCGCCGAGGATTCGGACGAAAAAAGAAAATATCCGATCAGCGAACACGCAGTCACCGCTACCGTCTGTGAAGAATCCGGTAAACTTCCCGGACCTTCCTGTAAACATCCGAAAAAGGAACTTTTTAAAAACGGAACGGTGCCTTCCGAGGTTTGTCCTCTCAATCACGGAGCGGACGCAAAACGGGAAGTCCTCAGAAATGTATTCTAAAGTTTTTTATTTTATTCTAATATTCTTATTTTTGGTTTCGAACGCGGGTTCCGTTTCCTACGAAGACGCTTATTCGATGGAAAAGGAAGATCCGTTGTTTTCGATTCCTTTGTACGAAGAGCTTCTTAGAACCTCTCAAAAATCGGACGTAAGAAAGACCGCGTCTTCCCGGCTTTTTTTTCTATATGAGAAATATCGCAAATACATTCCCGCGATTCTCGTTATGAGTCGTTCCGGAAAGATCACGGACAAAAAAGGAAAATATCCTTCGATCGTTTCCGAACTTGCGAGCGGTTTAAACGTAAGTCCTTCCGCGCTCGCCTCCGTAATCTCCGGTTGTAGCAGACCGATTCCGAATCCGGACGCATTCTTTCAAGAAACACAAACTCCTTCTCTTAAGGAAGAATCCGTTTCCGAAGAGGCCAACAACACGACTAACGCACGGGGTTCCGAAGTAGGGAACGCGCAGTCGACGCAAGAGATGCCGTTCTTGTTTAGAATTCTTTCCCGAAAAGAAAACGCTTCCTTGTATAAGGCCTGTTATGCGGTGAAAATCAAAACGGGCGATTACGACGGCTGGGAAAAAATCCACGCGTTCGGCGAGGCGAAGGGAATTCTCACCCCCGAAACTTCTCTCGCTTTGAGAATCAGCTTCACGCTTCATTCGGGAAGAGGAAGCGCTTATAAAAGAATTTATTCCGGCGGTAAACTCAAATCGTTAAGCGAAGAGGGCAAATCGGATCTTTTATATCTTTACGGAAAGTTTCTGAGAAATTTGGGCAAATACGATTCTTCCGCGAGATACTTTTGGATGAGCGGTTCTTACGGAAACAAGGATCGTAGCAAAATCGAAACCGCAAAAACTCTTTTGGTTTCGGGAAGAAAACAGGAAGCCTGTTCGTATTTATCAAAAAGTTTTTTCCCGGGTGACGAATCCGAAGAACTTCTTTCCCGTGTTTGTTTTAAGAATTTTGAAAACAATCATCCCGGTCAGGATTTTTTAAAAGCGATTCGAATTCTAAACAACGACAACTCGGATCCGGTCTTCGAATACTTTCTCGGCAAAGGAACTTCGACTAAATCGGAGGAATCCGAACCCGAGGACAACGAGACTGCGTCGAACTACGGCAAACTCGTGGACGAACGATTATTCTCCGGTGAAAAAAATCCGACTCCGTTTTGGGATTATCGTAAGAAAGAAGGAACCTTGTATTTATCGGGTTCTCCCCAATTTCTTTGTAAGACGAGTCGTTCCGTTCTATTTAAGAAAAATCTAATACAACCTCAGAACTGTGTACCTTTCACCGAACTTTCGGCGGACTCGATTCTCTCCACTCCATTGTTTACTTCCGATCAAGATGAATGGAGTTTGCTTTTTGCGAATGCGGCTTACAATCCGGTTCTCGGTCGTGCGGTTTTTATGGGCGAGGGCGCCGAAGAAACCTTGCAGTTTTCCGGTTTGATCTATCGTAAATCTTTGAATCGATTTTTTCTGGAAGGTTATTCCGTGGACGGTCGTTATCGTCTTTACTCGATCGATTGGAAAAACGTTCAGACGAACGTGGGGGAATAGGCGAGGAGAATTTGGGTTAAACCGTTTTTAATAATTTATTTACTTGTTAGGTTATGCGGGCGCGCCCCTTTCGGGTCAGGCTGCTCCAGGCTCCGCGTTGCTACGGTCGCTACGCGACCAAGCCTTACGCATCCTTCGCGCGTTACATCGCCGGATTTCTTCAAAGATTTTTTGTTAGATTGGAAAATGTAGGAACTCATACATTTCCAGATCTTATCGCCGTATTCTACGCTTTGTATGAGTTCCTACATTTTTACGTTGAATTATTGAATTTCGACTTTATGTAGGAGATCCTACATTTATCGTTCTACGATAGATCGTTCGGGCGACGAATTTAGAATCGTTCCGATGGTTGATTCGCCTCCCCTTCGCTCGGGCAATCCTGCCTCGCTCGCGTAGGCTCGTCACAATGCTTGCTCGACTTCCTGTCTCGCATCGCTTCCTATGGGGCGCGACCGCATTGTTCTATTCGAATCCTTCCAAAGGATTCTTTTTTAATAATCTGATTGATTGTGAAGTTAAAAGAAAGAGTGGTGGGCAGGGAAGGATTCGAACCTTCGAAGACATAGTCAGCAGATTTACAGTCTGCCCTCGTTGGCCACTTGAGTACCTACCCGAAGAGAAAAAGCTGCCTATAGGAATCGAACCCACAACCGTCTGATTACAAATCAGATGCTCTACCAATTGAGCTAAGGCAGCAATTTGCTATGGAACCAGTATTTCGAGCTGTTTTCCTCGGTCAAATAAAAAAACCGAAGCGGGTCCTCTCTTCGTTTTTGCGGATTATTTCTTTTCCGCACAAGACTTCCTTTCGAAAAAGAGTTTTGAACACGAGGAGTTTGCCGAAAATGTAAGAGATGATTCTAACCCTGATTAATGTCGGAATGGCCCTTTCGGTCCTTTGTTTTTATACGGGTTATTATTTTCGTTTTAGAAAAAACGTTCTTCATCGAATTTTCAATCTGAGCGGAGCCTCTTTCAATCTGATCACCGCTCTTTCCCTTCTTTATATAAAGTATTTGGGCGGCGGATTGGAGAACGCGGGAATCGTTCCCGCAGTCGATCGATGGATCATCGATACACACAGAGCCTTCGCGGCATTGACCTTGGTTTTAATGCTTCTGATGGTTTGGTCGGGAATATCTCGAAAAAAAGAATTCCACAGAAAGCTACACTATATTTTCCTTCCTCTATACACCGTGATTTTCCTTTCCGGTTTGGTTCTGTTTCGTTCTACGAACTGACCTTCTTTCGGCACCTCGTTTCGAGGATTGGAAATCCGCATCTCATTCGCTTAGGAACAATATGAACGATATCAAAGAACTCAAGAGTTTTGCAAACGAACTCAGAAAGAGCGTGATCCGTATGGTGACCGCCGCAAATTCCGGTCACCCAGGCGGACCTCTCGGTCTCGCGGATATCTACGCCGTTCTATATAAGAAAATTCTAAATCATAAACCGTCCAATCCGGATTGGGAAGAAAGAGATCGTTTGATTCTTTCCAACGGTCACGTATGCGCGATCCGTTACGCGGCCATGGCTCATTCCGGTTATTTCCCCGTGGAAGATCTTTTGACTTTCCGTAAACTTGGAAGTAAGCTACAAGGTCACCCTTCCACACGTTATATGAACGGAATCGAAAGTTCTTCCGGTTCTTTGGGACAAGGTCTTTCCGTTTCCGTAGGTTTGGCCCTCGGTGCGAGATTCAAAAAACAAAATCATAAGATCTATACTTGTATCTCCGATGGAGAATGCGGCGAAGGAATGACTTGGGAAGCCGCTCAATCCGCCGTTCACTATAAACTGGACAACATGATCGTTTTTATGGATAAGAACGGAATTCAAATCGACGGTTTTACGAAAGACGTTATGAATCTCGAACCTCTGAACGAGAAATTTCTTTCCTTCGGTTGGAACGTATTGGAAGCAGACGGTCACGATATCGAACAGATCGTTTCCGCTTTTGAAAAAGCAAAACAACACAAAGGTTCACCCACCATCATTCTGTTCAACACGGTGCTCGGTAAGGGCGTTTCCTTTATGGAAAACAATCCGGGTTGGCATGGAACTCCTCCAAAACCGGAAGAAGAAAAGAAAGCTCTCGAAGAATTATCCGCTCTTTCCGCTTAAACGGAATTTTCCGATCTCCCCGCGTCCCTTGCGGGGAGTTTTTCAACTAAGAAATTTTTTTCCTAACTCACCTTTTAGCGGATTCGCTCTTTGTTCAATAGACCGTAAGACATAGTAATTTATATATCTCATTTCATTTTTTCCGATGACAAGTTTCATTCCGAATTGACTCATTTCGATTTTCGTAAAAATATATTGTTTATGCCCTCATCCGATTCTTATTATGAGTATCTTTCTTTTCCTCCCGATAAACTCGAAGAAAAATTTTATCAACTCGAGTTTGCCGGAACGGATGAAAAAATCCAAGTGATCCGCGAGATCGCGGATATGGTTCCTTGGCAATTTAAGATCAGCGAGTTCGTGGAAGAGTTTAAGGATCCTACTCTGAGGGTTTTTGCGCGTTCCATTTCCTCCGTGGTTCATTTGGAAAGAATCAATTCGCGTTATGCGCTTCTTGCGGGCAAGGGCCACGTAAACGATTACGGCGATTTGGAAGAGGCGGTCTTTCTTCTTTCTAGCGTGGGCGATCCCGACGCTTCTTATCACGAATTTAAAATCTATTTGGATCAACTCGCTCTGAGAGTGGAGGAGTTGTGCGATCTGAATCCGGAATACGTTTCCGAAGAACTGAAGGTCCATTTTTTGACGAGGGTTCTTTCTTCGGAGGAGAATTTTCAGGGAAACAACGATCAATACGACGACCCGAACAATTCTTTCGTAACCCGCATCGTTCGAACCCGTAAAGGAATTCCGATTTCCCTTTCTGCGATTTATCTTCTCGTAGCGCGCAGACTTTCTCTTCCTCTTTACGGAGTAAACATGCCTTTGCACTTTTTACTTCATTTCGATTCTCCCGATTACGAAACCTTTATCGATCCGTTTCACGGCGGAGTTCTGCTCGATAAGTCCACTTGTATTCGTTTTTTGGAAGCGAACAGTTTTACCCCGAGCGAAAGATATTTCACAAGAGCGAGCACTCTTTCCATCATCAAAAGAATGTATCGAAATCTGATTCACATATACCGTAAGGAACAATTTCGGGATATGGAAGATATTCTTTCCCGTCAGCTCCTGATCCTCGAAAACAAACTCAAAGCCTGAACTTCTGAAAAGAGTTCTTGCTTGAGCCTGTACAGTAATTTTGAATACTGTCCCCACGGGAAGGGGTAGTGAAAGCGTCTGTACTCAAAGATTCTCTGATTCGGAAATTCGATAAAAAGCTCGAAGCCATCATTCGGGAGGATCTCAAAATTCTCGCCGAAATCAAAACCTACACAATTCGATCCGGTGGAAAACGGATTCGCCCGATTCTCCATTACTGTCTTTGTCAACTTTTAGGTTATTCCGGCAAACACTGGCTGGACGTGGGCGCGATCGCCGAATTGATTCACTCCGCCAGTTTGCTTCACGACGACGTCGTGGACGAGGCGGAAACGAGAAGAGGACTTCAGAGCGTGGGTTCCAAGTTCGGAAACAAAACCGCGATCCTCGCCGGAGATTATCTTTTAGCCTGCGGAATCGATCATCTCAACGGTCTCGGTTATCCGGAATTGATGGACGTTTTCACACAGGTCATCAAGGATCTTTCGGTTTCCGAGTTGATCCAGATGGAATGGGAAAAAAATCCCAAAATCACTTTAGAAATTTATAATAGAGTTGTATACGGTAAAACCGCGTCCTTGTTCGGGGCCGTGAGTGTTTCCGCCGGAATCCTTTCCGAAAAAAACGAAAAAGAAAAAAAGAAACTCAGACAATTCGGAATCGATCTCGGTTCCTTCTTCCAGAAAAAAGACGACGCGATCGACTACTTCACACCCGCGAGCAAAAGCGGAAAGGTTCCTCTCAAGGATTTTTACAACGGTTTGTATACGTATCCGATTCTTCTTTTGTTGGAAAAGGCGGACAAAAACGACAAGAAGCTGGTGTATTCTCTTTTTGAAAAATCGGAACGGTCTCAAGGAGACGGCGTCGTTATCTTGAGTCTTCTTTCGCGTTATCAGATCCGTGAAAAAATGGACGCCGAGTTTCAAAACATCGCGGACAACTTAATGAAATTCTTAAATAGTTTCGCGGAATCTTCCATCCGCAATCTTCTCAAAGAACAAATCCTGAAACTTCTGGAAGAATAGATTTGCAATCCCGTCGAAGGGATTGTTTACTTGCTTCTTGAATTCCTTCCTTCAAAGGGAGAGTTAGGAGCCGTAAAAAAAATGACATCTCCGATTTATCCTCATCTCGATCCGAATTTGGATCTCGTCTTCGAAAGAATCGTGGACGTTCCTCGGGAACTCGTCTGGGCCGCGTGGACCACGCCAAAACATGTCGTTCATTGGTTTACGCCCGCGCCTTGGAAAACTCTCGATTGCGAAATCGATCTGAGACCCGGCGGAATTTTTAGAACCACGATGCAATCTCCGGAAGGGGAGAAGTTTCCGAACCTGGGTTGTTTTCTCGAAGTGGTTCCGCATGAAAGGCTGGTTTGGACGGACGCGCTTCAACCGGGTTATCGTCCTTCGCCGGATCCGGCACAACCGTTCGGATTTTTCAGTTGTGTTCTTACCTTCGAAGAACACGGTCAAGGCGGAACCAAATACAAGGCCACCGCGATTCACGGGAATCTAACGAATCGTAAAAAACACGAGGACATGGGCTTTCATCACGGATGGGGGATCGCAACGGATCAACTCGTAGAATACGTGAAAAAGGAACTTTTGTAAATCTTCGTTAGACTTTAAACGAAGAAATCAAAATCACTGCGTCGTAGTTGTGCTTCCGCCGGGAATCACGTTCGGCGCATTGCAGGAAATATTTCCGGTGATCGTAACCGCGGTTCCGCTTGCGGAAGCCGTGGAAACGCAGGTTTGGTTGTCCTGAGTAAAACACTGTTGTGTGGTCGTGATCGAAGTACAGTTTACGTTATCCGAAGTATAACACTGATTGAGAATTCCGGTCGTCGAGGAAGAATCTAGAAGTTTTCCCGTAAGAGAAACTTCGATCTCCATGTATTGAAGCGTTTGTTGTTGAGACCCGCCGCTACTGCTCGGATAAACCGGAATTCCGGAAGTTCCCCATTCCACCTTACCCACGTTACCCGTAACCGTTCTTGCAAAAACACCGCCCGAATAACTGAAACCTTGTTGAGGATCCACCGAACCTTGGTACTGGGAAGAATCGAATTGAAAACGAAGAACCAAGGATTCTCCCGTGGTTTTCATGATCAACTGGCTGGTAATCGTATAACGTGTGCTTGCCGTACCGGAGGTTCCTCCCGTGGTTCCCGTGGTACCGGTCGTGCTTGTGGAGGAAGTGGTTCCCGGAACTGCGACGCCGCAGGAAGAAATTTTATCCGAATCCACTTCTCCGTTGATGAAGATCACGTTTCCGTTCGCGGTAAGAACTCGTAAGTCCACCTTGTTCTGATCTTGATGATTGCAATTGAAAAGAAATGTCGAAGCTACGAAAGCGGAGAATAAGAATATAGAATGAGAACGTTTCATTAGGATGCCTTTAGGGTTCATACTGATCGAAAAGCGGATCGAGGTCAAGGATGAAATCTAACCCCGCTTTCCCGTTTCGACCCGTTATTTAAAAGATCGTTCCAACGGACCCGAATTCTGAAATAAAATTTGAAAGAATGGTTTGACAGATCCTAAAAATGGAATGAACTCCCCCGCGATGAAAATCGCTTCTCCCGAAGAAGAATACAAACCGGGACTCCTGGAAAGATGGGGCATCCGCGTTTTAGCGGATCTCGCGCGAAGAGACAAAAGATCTCCAGGCAACTGGGACGCCCGCGAATTCGGATCGGGTTCCAAAAAGGTCATAGGCTGGACCGTGTTTTGGGCCTTACACACGGGCTTTTGGACTACGTTCTTTATCATTCTCGTTGAAAAACTTTTTCCCGAAAATCCAGAACTCTGGTCTCCCGTATTTTTGGAAAAATGGACTTGGACGGGGCTTGCGCTTTTGCTCGGAACCGTTTTGGAATTTTATCTTTTGTATCGAATCGGTTTATCATCCGTGTATCGAATGACCCGTCTCGCGGGTTTGGATCTGCAGGAAGATCCGGATCTGATCACGAGCGTCAGCAATCTTCTTTCCAGACTTGCGCTGGAAATTCCCGATCCGGATCTCAAACTTTTGGGAATCGATCCGTATCGGCTCACGAACAAACAAAGTCTTTTTTTAACGACCCTTCTTTATAAGGCGAAGGTGTTTTTGTCGAACCTAGTCGCAAAGATCGTGATTCGAAAAATTCTCGCTCGAAATTCCTTTCGTGTTTACGCGGACTTCGTAGCCGCGCCGATCACCGCACTTTGGGACGCGATCGTACTTTACATTATTCTAAAGGAGTTGAGAACCCGTCTTCTCACTCGAATCATATCCAAAGAACTCGTCGACGATATTCTTTCCAGAAAAGAATCTTTGAGCAGAAACGCACAGATCGCTTGTATGACCGCGATCGGAAATTCGATCGTATTCACTCAAAGATTTCATCCGAACTTGGAATACATTCTCATCAAACTTCATAAGGCGTTTCAAATCGAGAATTATCATTTTCGTTTGGACGAATGGGAATCTTTCGAAAAACTTCTGCAAGATTTGAGCACGTCGGAAAGGGATTTCTGTTTAAAAATTCTGAGTGTTACCTGCTGTTTTGACGGGAAGATTTCCTCATTCGAAAAAAAACATCTTCCTTTGGTTTTCGGTAAGGATTCCGCGGAACGTTTGATTTGGGTTCAAAAATTAGCGGATGCAATCAACGACGGTGATCTTGAAAAATCCAGACAACTCGCCCGACTCGACTGAGAATTTGAATTCGAAAATCCTTTTCAATCTTTGGAATTTGATTTACAATCCGTCTATTCTTCTTTTAAGATTTTTTTCCGGTCTTTCTTGTACCGGACAATCGTCGTTTTTGTAATTCTGATTTGTTAATGAGGTAAGGATGCACGTCATCATTCAATGGCTTGAATCTATCTTCGAATCGATTCCGCTTCCGATTCTTGAAACATGGGGAAGTTTCGGATTTATCATCGGATTCTTTCTGATGGTTTCCGCGTTTACCGGTTTCAGTTTCAAGATAGAAGGCGGTCTCGGGATCAGAAGAGAGGTTCAGTTCTGGAACGCTCAGGCTCTTTTGAGCATTCCGTTTACCTTCATTCTCATTTTTATCACCGGTTATCTTGGTTCCTTTATCGTTTTGGTTCCGGGCGCTCAGACTTTCGAGTCCCTGAAAGATCTTTCCGTTTTTCTTTGTATTCTTTTGTTCGGCTTTCCCGCTTTGATCGCGGTTCCGTTTGCTTACGCTCTTTCGGATCTGATCGAAGGAGTTCCCGCGGGATTTCTTCTGGATTGGCTCGTGGGATACTTTATAAATCCTGCATGTTTTTGGGTCGCGTATCGATTGATAGGGAAGAATCCGGACTTTACGAAATGGAAGGTATGGTTTAAATATTTTCTGTTCGTGATCGTCTTCATGGCGATCGAACCCTTGCTATGGGGACATCTTTGTTCCAAACAATTCTCGCCCGCGATCTCTTATCGAAACATAACTCCGGCTTTATTCTTTACCACTTCGATCACGTGGGCGCTCGCACCGTTTGCGATGTTGATCTTTCTTCCGATCGCGAGAAAATACGAAATGTTTTGGGCGGAGATTCCGGAACACGTTCGTGAATCTTTCTTCGATTTTAAGAACGGAATTTGGAAACAGGAAAAAGAATCCGACGCCGAAGGAATTGCAAACCAAGGTCTTCCGATTCGGATGCTTTTGGTCGCTCCGTTTATTTTACTCGTGCTCGTGATGGTGGGTGCGACCGCATATTTGAATTTGAGAAGCGCGGAGACCGCCGCGGATAAACTCGCCGGAAGATTACATCAGGAAATTTCGGAAAACCTCAATCTTCATTTGGATCGTTTTTTAGAAAAAACTCAAAGTGAGAATCCATCCTCCCGTTTGGACGGAATCAATCATCTGTTAAAAGAGACTAACGTGTCCGCGCACGGACGTGCGATCATCATCGATCGATCGGGACGGGTGATCGGTTCTTCGAGACTCGAAAACGGAAAAACACCGATCGCGGACTCGGCTCCGGATCCCGTGATCGAAAACGCGATTTCCACCCTGAGAATTAAATTAGGAGATTTGAATGTTCTTCACGAGCCGATCCAATTTCAATTCGACGTGGTCACCGCAAAACCTTTGGCCTTGGAAACCTGGCTTACTCAGGCCACTCCGTATCAGGACAACAGCGGAAATCTAAACTGGATTTTGATCACTTCGATTCCTTCCGCTTATTATTTGGAAGGTGTGAGAATCGGAAGCAGTCAATCGGCCATGGTCTTTGCGGTCGCTTTGACTTCTTCCCTTTTGATCGCGGCCTTTCTCGCGGGTTTTGTAACCGCTCCGATCCGAAGAATTTCAAACGCAAGCCGGGCGATGGCAAAAGGGGATTTTGATCAACGAGTTCCTTCGAGTCGATTGGAAGAATTGGGATCTCTTTCCATCACGTTTAACCACATGGCCGAACAACTTCAGGAATCGTTTCGAAGGACCAAGTCCAGCGAGGAACAGTTCCGGGATCTTGTGGCAACCACCCCCGGGATCGTTTGGGAAGCCGACGCGGTGACGTTCACGTTTACGTTCGTCAGTCAACAGGTCGAAGACATGCTCGGTTACTCCGTGGAAGAATGGAAACAACCCGGATTCTGGGCGGAACATCTGCATCCGGAGGATCGTCAATGGGCCGTCGAATTCTGCGTCGCTTGCACGGGAAGAATGGAAGCCCACGATTTCGAGTACAGGTTCATAAAAAAAGACGGGGGATTCGTTTGGCTGAGGGACATCGTAAAGGTCATCGTAAAAAATAACCAACCGAAATGGCTCCGAGGTGTGATGGTGGACATCACCGAAAGAAAACAGATCGAAGCCAAACTTCTGGAAAGAAACCAGTTCATAGAATCGATCCTAGACATCACTCCCGATATATTATATATTTATGATATAGAAGAACGCAAGAACGTTTATAGCAACAATGGAATCGAGGTCGTTCTCGGTTATTCTCCCCAAGAAATGATGGAAATGGGGGAGGGCTTGGTTCAGATTCTGATGCACCCCGAGGATTTTCCGAAATACCTGGCCGAGGTCGTGCCTCAGTACGAACACATGAAGGATAAGGATATCATAGAACATTCGTATCGGATGAAACATAAAAAGACCGGGCAATGGAGATGGTTGATTTCCAGAGAACGGATCTATCAAAGAAATTCGAACCAAGGACCGAAACAGATTTTCGGAATCATCTACGACATCACGAAAAGTAAGGAAGCGGAAGAAACGATTCTCGATCTGAACGCGAATTTGGAAAGAAAGATCGACATACGAACCGGAGAACTCAGTAAATCCAACGCGGATCTTCGCGAAGCCGTGAACAATTTGGAAACGATTATGAAGGAATTGCAAGAGGCTCAGGATCAGCTTCTTCTTTCCGAAAAACTCGCGGCGCTCGGACAACTCGCGGCCGGAATGACACACGAACTCAACACACCTTTGGGTGCGATTCTTTCCTCGAACCGGGCGATCTTGGAAATTTTGATGAAGGACTTACGAGGAATTCCGGAACTTCTTTCCGGTTTCAACAAAGAAGAATCCGAATGTTTTAATATTCTTCTCGAAGAAAGTTTAAAGGACGCGTTTCAATCCGAAATCATTCCCGATCGAAGTTTAAAAAAAGAATTACATCAGTTGTTTAAGAACGCCGGGATGGAGGACTACGACGACGTAACGAGTTCCGTTTTGGATATAGGAGTATACAGACTCGGAGACAAGTTGATCGATCTTTTAAAAACGGATAAAAGAACGAATCTTTTGGCGACGATCGGATCCCTTTCCACGATCGTTCGTTTGAGCAACGTGATTTCGATCGCAAGCGGAAAGGCTTCCCACGTCGTGGAGGCTCTGAAGAATTATTTGAATCCGGGCGGAAACGAACAAGAGGAAGGAATCGTTCCGGTGGATATAAAATCCGAGATCGAGACCATTCTTACCTTGTATCATACGAAAATAAAATACGGAGTCGAGATCGTTAAGGATTATAGAACGGACGGGCTCTGTTTGGGGAACGGGAATCGACTCAATCAGGTTTGGATCAATCTTCTAAATAATGGTTTGCAATCCATGAATTACCAGGGGAAGATTGAAATCAGCCTGGAAGAAGAACATCCTTGGATCATAACCTCCTTTATAGATTCGGGGGCTGGGATTCCCGATTCGGTAAAAGATAAGATTTTCGAACCGTTTTTTACCACAAAAAAACAGGGAGAAGGAATCGGCTTAGGGCTCGATATCTGCAAAAAGATCATAGAGAAAATGGGCGGAAGAATAGAGTTTGAGAGTGTTCCCGGAAGAACAAAGTTCAGCGTGTGGTTGAAGTCCGCACGTTCGGTGTAAACGGAGAGATCTTTTGAAAGATAGTACAAAGAAGAACAACGCGATCCTTTGCGTGGACGACGAACCGATCATCCTGATCGCGTTGAAGCAGGAATTAAAAAAACAGTTCGGAAACGAATTTCAATACGAGACCGCGATCAACGCAAACGAAGCTATGGAAGTAGTGGACGAGTTGGTCGGAAACGGCGTTAACGTGATCCTCATTTTATCCGATTGGCGTATGCCCGGAATCAAAGGGGATGAATTCTTAATCTTAATTCATAAAAAATATCCTGGTATTCGTTCCATTCTCATCACGGGTCACGTCGACGAGGCGGCCGTGGAAAGAGTAAAAAAAGAAGCTGGAACGTATGCGGTTCTTCCAAAACCTTGGGATCCGAAACAACTCGCGGACGCGGTCAAAGTCTGTTGCGATCGAAATTAATACGACATCGAGAATTGAATGAAAATTCACCGCTATAATTCTATTCCGGAAGTAAAGGATATAGGAGACGGAATCTTTAAGACTGAAATTCCTCAGCCGTTTTATTCTCCGAACAACATCTATATTCTTCCCGACGGCGAGCCTACCATCATCGATTCCGGTTATATCGAAAATCTCGGTCTTTTGCAAAAGGCCTTAAAGACGATCGGTCTTTCCCTGAGCAAAATCAAACATATCATCTATACTCACAATCATCTCGATCATATGAGCGCGGCTTTGACCTTACGTTATTATACGGACGCGAAGTTGTATGCGATGACCGGAATGGCCGCTGAAATCGGAAACTACGTCGAGTTCGTTCAGGTTTTTCAAAGAGCGATGAGAAGACTCGTCTACAAAGGACACCACGATAATACGACCAGAGCCACCGAACTCAAAAGGGTCGACACCGGTATATTCGAATTTCATGATGCGTTGGAAAACTCGGAAAGGGTCGATCCGTATCTGGACTTCGACGTGGAACTCGTGGAAGGGGACGTCATCAAGGCGGGCGGAAGGGAAATCGGAATTCTTCATACTCCGGGCCATAACCGTTGGCATTTGACTCCGTATATTTTGGGCGAGAAGATCTACTTCACCGGCGACTTGGTTCTGCAAAACATATCCTCGATCTACGCGGAAATCGACGGAAACTTATACGATTATCATCAATCCTTGGATCGTCTTTCCAAATTGCCGATTCGAAGACTTCTTCCCGCGCACGGACCGGAGCCGGATGATCCGCAAAGGGCGATCAAACTACTTTCAAAAACTCTAAACCTTTTGGAAAGGGGAGTCGTCCGAAGATTGAAAGAGAACGATCAGGATCTTTCCACGTTGGTTCTCGAAGCGATGGGTGAAAAGGTCGCGAACAGCGGCTATTACAATACGGCGCTTGCCATTTTACATTCTTTGATCCGAAAGCTGATCGATCAGGGTCAGGTTCAGATTTTGGAAATCGATCCGCCTTATGAAAAATATCGTTGGATCGGCGGGGAATAAGAAAAGTCGCGTTGTTTCGTCGAGCGTTTGATCGATAACGGAAGCAGATTCCAAATCAAGCCTGTCGCCTAACGTCTAACGCTCACACGGCAAACTCAAGAACCGCAGTCAAACCACGATCGTTGGAAAGATTAAAAGTTCCGTGCATCTGTTTCGAAAGAATATGAATCAGAGTGAATCCGGTAGTGGAGGCTTTTTTGGCGTCGAAGGGCATCGGCATTCCGATTCCGTTGTCTCTTACGATCAATTGATAAACTTCCTTCGATCTAAAAAGACGGATTTCGATTTTCGGATCCGCGGAGTTTTGGAAAGCGTGGGTCAGGCTGTTATCGAGCAGTTCGTTGAAAATCATCGCGCAGGGGATCGCGGTTTCGATCGGAAGCGAAATTCGATCCGAATCGTTGAGAATCGAGGCTCTGGAATCCTTGTGTTTTTTCCCGGAATTCGCTACGATCTTGTCGATCACACCCGAGAATTCCACGCTGTGATAATTGTCCGATTTATACATGTAGTTGTGCACTTCGGACATCGCGAGAATTCTATTCTGAAATTCGAATAAAACGTTTTTTGAATTCTCTTCCTGATTGAGATGCAGATCCGCGAGGCCGCAAAGAACCTGGAGATTGTTTCTCACCCGATGGTGAATCTCTTTGATCAGTTCGTCTTTTTCGTCGATGTAAGTATTCAGGATTTGAACGGTGAGTAAGGCCATGATCGTGAACAACGTAAAGATCAAAACGGAGTCGATCGCATAACTCATCATCAGGGTTCCGTTTCTGGCCTGCAGAGCGAAGTAGCCGACCATTACGCTCAGGAAAAAGAAAGAAACATATATAGTAATTCTAATATTCGTAAAAAATAAAAACAGGATCACGATGAGCGGGAACGCGATTAGCATGTTGCCGTTCGGGTTTCCGAAAAACAATCCGCCCAAGATGTTCAAAATCCCCGAAGAGAGCGTTGCGGTCAAAGCGGATCGAAACATTCCTTTCCAAAGAAGAAATATCGAGGCGATGGACGCGATGAAGAATATGAAAAAACTCGCGGGAAAAAAATGAATGTCCTCGTGTAAAAACATTGCGAGGGCGATGAAATCCAACGCGACTGAAATGGAATTGAAAATGAAAAGATACCGAGCGCGGATCTTATGAATATAATCTTTGTCCGCGTATATATTTTCGAATCGCTTCCAATCCATATTCCCTTCGTCGCGGAAAATGCCGCAGTCTTCGACGTCAGGGATACAAAGTCAGGATTGAGACGGCTCCCTGAGAATCTCCCCGTAGAACGGGGTATCTTTCATCTTTAGATTATAACCTTTGACGAATAATATTTCAAGATTTACGGTGTCTTCCCGGTTGTAACCTTCCAAAATTCGAAGCGCGTCCGTATCGTCATAGTCAACATATTGTTTCCAAAGTTTTACCGCATCCGCGCCCGTTATAGAGGCTTCCTCGGGTCTTACGATTCCGAGAGCCTTCTCACAGCCTTTGAGTCCGCCTTTGATGCCGAGAGATCTTAAGAAAAACATAATATCGATATGATTGTTTCTGAATCGTACGTTAAATTCTTTTTCTAAAAAGGGAACGTCGAAGCCGATTCCGTTGTATGAAACGAAAATCTGATCCTGACGAAGGTTGTCCAAAAAGAAATCCAGGTTGAATCCTCGGATATAAGAACGGTATTCCGAACCGTCGAAGGTTCCTATGACCGTGGTTCTGTCCTCGCTTCCGAGCCCGGTCGTTTCTATATCCAGATACATCAGTTTATTGCGAATCGTAGGAAACAATCTCCAGTGATGTTTGGAGGATAGAACGTGGAAGAAGTAGAAAAAATTCTCCCGTTCCAATTCTTTTTTAGAAAATTCTAATGCGTCTAAAATCAGATTTCGGATGGGAATGGATTCGGATCTCAGATAATCCTTTAAGTCTCTCCAGTTGTGAATTCCCTTGGCCCAAAGATTTTTTTCCTCCGTCGAATCGATCCCGGGCAAATGACAAAAGGTATGTTCAAGCATTACTATTTCCTAATGGACTTCAAGAGAAAGGCGAATCGGATCGAAAGCGACAACACACAAAGAATCCAGAGCGGAACGTTTCCGAACATCGTATAAATTGTGGAACCGGAAGAACCCAATCGAATCGAAAAGGTTCTGATTCCGGTTTCGTGAAAACCCATCGGAGTAATGAGGGAAATTCCGCGAGCGTCCCAAACTTCCGAGATTCCGGAAACGGTGGAACGAATCAAGGGTAGGCCGGTTTCGATCGCCCTCAAACGGACGGTTCCGGAATGTTGGTTCGCTTCCAGTTCCGAGTCGAACCAAGAATCGTTCGTGATGTTGATCAGAATCTCCGGTTTTTGCCCGTCTTTGAAATAATCCAGAACCAATTCGGTGAACATCGCCTCGTAACACAATAAGGGAAGAATGGAATACGAATATTCTAAATTTCTAATTTTATCGAGTTGTTTTGTATCGGACGAGAAGGACGATCGGAATACTTCCGGATCGCCGATTTTGGAAATTTCCTTCGGATCGGGCGGCGCGATGGAAGTTTCGATTCGATTCTTATTTCCGATTAAAAGTTTCGGAGTTTCACCGGGAACGTATCGCGAAGTTTCCTTAAAGACCGAACGCAAAAAGGGAAGTCCCTTTTCCATCGGAAGATATTCTCCGAACGCGAGAAGTCTTCTTTTATCGTATCGTTCCGTACTTCCGTCCGAATTCTTAAAAAGACTGATTTGATTTCTGAGTTTTCCATGATCCATATTCAATTCGTTGAATAGAACGTCGGCGCCCGTTTGTTTGGAAAGATACAAAATCAATCCTTCCATCGTGGAAGAATAGATATGTTCGTTTCGATTTTCCTCCGAGTCGATCGTTCCGTGAAACGGAATCGAGGATTCCGGGATTACGATCAGCGACGGAGAATTTTCGGCGCTCATACTTCCTTCCAAAGCCAAGGACAAAACCTTGCTCATCGTCGAACCTAAAAAAGCACGATCCGCTTTTAAGTCCTTCGTTCCCGGAGAAGTGTCGGGTTGGATCGTGACGACCGAAATCGTTTTGGGTTTGTCTTCGTTCAACGGTCGATTCGCGTATCCGATTCGATACAGGCCGTAAGTGTATACGAATACGATTCCGATCGCACCGATGACGGCGATTTTGAATTCCTTGGATTTCTTTCGTTTAGAATGATTTAATAATATTATAAAAACGGAAGATAGGAAAAGAAGCAGAAAACTCAGTCCGTAAACTCCGCAGATCGACGCGAATTGTTCGAAAACGATCGAACCTCCGATCAGGTTTCCCCAATACCACGGAAAAATCTGATACGTCAGCGCGTCCGCGATCGTTCCCGCCGCGGGGAATACGAGTAAAACCCAGGGAGAGGACGCGGATTTTATTTTAGAAAAACGGAATATGATATAAAACGGAAAGAATTTCAGATGGGAGATCAACCCATAGAATAGAAAAAAGAAAACGGAAACGACCGGACCCGTTCCCGCGATTCTCGAAACCGCGCCCGGTATCCAAAAAAAAGTAACGTAGTTCAAAACCTGCGACAAAAACAAAAGCCACAAAGCGACTTTCCAAAACCGTTCCTTATCGAGGGAAAGAAATAAAAAAAGACAGGAAACGGAAGCGACCATTCCCGCTGAAAAAAAGGAAAAAGGAGAAAGCCCCAAAAGGGTTCCGAAACCGACTCCCAAACAAAGTAGGAGCCGGTAAACGATCGAATCTATCGGAATAAAACGGCGGATCATTAGTTTTGATTTTTCTTCAGTTCCTCTTCGTATTTAAGTCTTCTTGAATATTCTTCGGCTTCTTCTTTGCCGAGATTTTTGATTCTGATTTCCATCAAGGCCTTATCCCTCGCTTCTCCCTTTACGTTCGAATTTTTCTGAAGCCAATCCGATTCGTCGTGTACGGTTTGTTTTTCCTTCTTTTCCCTTTCTTCGATTTCCTTATAAACCGCGTCTATACGATCCGCTCCGTCCTTTCCGAAATATTTTTCACGGATTGTTCTCGTTTTCGTATTTCGATCCGAAGAATTCATCTTTTCCAATTCCTTGTCTCTCAGAAACATTTCAGTTTCATAGGTATTGTACTTAGGCTCTCTTGTCTTTACGGTATTGTAATATTGACCGTAGACATTTTTTCTGAATTCTTCGTATCTAGACATTCTTTGATCGCCGTTTAAGGATTCGGTGTCTTTTAAAAAGCCGCTCAAGGAATCGCGATAGGTTTCCTCGGATTCTTCCATACCAAATACGAGCTTTGCGTCGCTTTCGGAAAAGAATTCCCTTCTTTTCTTTTTAACGATTTCGTATTTTTCGGCGCGGCTGAGTTTATCCGAAAGTTCGTATTCTCTCATGGTCGTTTCGTATTTTAAGTAACCCGAAAAAAGTTTCATAAGATATTCCGCGTCTTTTCCGGTGTAATGGTCGGCGATGAATGCTCGGATGATTTCGTTACATTGTTCGTAGACTACATTCTCGGGACATTGTCTTCTCAAACCCCAGAGTTCGGAGACCAAGTTGACTTCCCCGGTTGAAGCATACTGCATCAAGTCGTCGAACGAAAGCCAGTTGCCGTTCTCGTCGAAAATTCTTCGAGACGTGTCGACTACGGCTTGGTTTAAGACCCATTCTCCCGATTCGGTTCGTTGCAACGTAAATTCTCCTTCGGGGTCGCTCGACGAGAAAACGCCGGGGCCTTTGCCGCCGCTGAAAAAAACGAACCAGATCAACGCGATCAAGACCACGGAGATCAAACCTATAACTGCCGGGAATGTAATTCTTTCCTGAAGGGATTTCATGGACCTGTGATTGTTAAAAAAATCTTTCTCAAGGCAAACCTTTTTTGTTTTTTCTGAAAAAGCGGTTCGGATGAAATGACAAAGTCGTGCAACAAAAAAGACCGATTCTTTATTATCCCGAAGGAACCACGGGCGCCCGAGAGATCTTTTCCGGTTTTGAAAAATTGGAAGTGCGTTCGTATTCGATCGACCGCATCGATACGTTGGCAGAGGAAGAACCTTCCGTTCTGATCGCCAATACGAGGTTAAAGGTGAACCGTGAAAGTATAGAACGGTTTCCTTCGGTAAGAATTTTCGCAACCGTAAGTTCCGGTACGGACCACGTGGACTTTAACGCCCTCAAAGAATCGGGAAGAATTTTTTTAAACGCTCCGGGTTGTAACGCCGATTCGGTCGCGGAATATTGTTATGCGTCCCTTTTGGAACGTTTCACCGAATCCGAACTGAAAACCCGAAAAGTCGGAATGATCGGGCACGGAAACACAGGTAAAGAATTTCATAAAATTCTAATATCCAAGGGGATAGACTGCGTTTTTTACGATCCGTTTTACAAGGCGGAATCCTCTCCCTTAAACGAGGTTTTGAGTTGTTCCGTTTTGAGTTATCACGTTCCTTTGACCAAGGAGGGACTCGAACCGACCTTACATTTTGTGTCCGCTTCCTTGATCGATTCCCTAAAACCGGGGACCGTTTTTATCAATACGAGCCGAGGTGAGATTCTTTCCCGAGAGGCTTTCGATCGATTGATTGCAAGAAATGATATATTCAAAATTCTAGATGTGTTTGATCCCGAGCCGCCCGAACCTTCTTTGGGAAGAATTCTCGCGGATCTGGAAAATTCCGTTTTTACGCCGCATATCGCCGGTTACAGTCAATTGGGGAGAATGAGCGGAACCTATCGGGTCGCCGAGAAATTATCCATTCTGTATCAGGATCGTCCGCTTCCGTCCTTGGAATCTTTTTTACAAACCTCGGGTGATTTTAAAACTTCCACTTTCTTAAAGGAAGAGGATCGTCTTTTGCGGGATTCCTGGAGAAAGGAAGACGTATTTTACTTTGAAAGAAGACGGAATTCGTATCCGGTTCGTTTGGATTGGGGATTGGTTTAAAATTCGGATCGCTAGTTACCATTTGATGAACTGTTCGCCTTTGGCCGGCTGGCAAGTCGGACAAAAGAAAGAATCGTAACCCAATACGTTCGCTCTTCGGATCGTCGTTCCACAAACGGGGCAGGGTTCGTTTTTTCGATTCCTCACTTTAACGTGATCTCGAACCTTTACGTCGAGGGGCGCTTGTTTGTTGCGAATGTATTCGATCGAACTTGAAAGAACCTCTTTGATACTTTTGTATAAAAGTGATTTATCTTCGGGAGAAAGTTGATTGCAAGGAGTTTTCGGATGAATCTTCGCCGCGAACAAAACCTCGTCCGCATAAGCGTTTCCTAATGCACTCAGTTTGGATTGATCCATCAAAAACACTCTGGTTTGTTGACGGCTTTTTCCCATTGCCTGGATTAAACTTTCTTCGGTGAATTCATCCGAAAGAAGATTCACACCTTGTTCCTTGTATTTTGGGATTTGGCCGATGTCTTCCGGCTTTAGAAAATAAACTTTTCCCATTCTTGTATCGTCCACGTAATTCAAAACGGGACCGTTCGTAAAAAAACGAACGCAAAGATCCTTTCGTTTATACTTAGGGTCGAGGGAAAATCGACCGGACAACATAGGATGTATGATTATATTCAATTTTTCGAATGCGAAATTTAGAAAGGGTCCGTTTCTTTCGATGGATTGAAACGAAGTTCCTTGGTAAACTTCTTCGGCGGTGGATCCGGTGAGATTGCGGACCACCAGAGGGTCCACGATTTCGATCGATTGTATGGTCTTGCCTACGAGTTCCGGGATCAATCTTTCCCGAATGACGACTAGATCCGGCAGTTCTGGCATAGTCCGATTGAACGCAGTTTCTCGCTTTCGTCAAGAAGTTGTTTATCTTTCCGGTTTGTTCGAAAAGGGAATGCGAAATTTGGAATACGAAAGTCGATCAATCGTAAGGAAGAATTCCTTTTTGTAATCCGTATTTGGAACACAACTCGTCGGTTTTGTTTTTGAGAGCGACTCTATAGTATTTGGGCATTTCGGAACCGTTGGAAAAAAATTTCCGATACTTTTCGATCAGATGAGGATAGTGTTTTTCGATCGCTTCAAAAACTCGGAACTTACTATCGGAAGAATCGTTTCCTCCGAAAAGGGTAAGGCTTGCCGGGAATATATATTCGATTCCGATTTCTCGAAAAGTTTGAAACATAAATTCGAGATTTTCTCCCTTGTCGCCGATATGCGGAAGAAGAGGCATCAAACTGACCCCGCTGTAAAAACCTTGTCTTAAAATTTCCTTTAAGGCGTTCAATCGTAAGCTCGGAGCGGTGGCTCCCGGCTCGAAAATACGCGCCACGGAATCGTCCAGAATGGAAAATGAAAACGTAATGAAGGATTTTCTGCTCAATCGGTTTTGTAGATCGTTCGGAAGGATCGCGGATTTTTCGATTTCGCTTAACAAATCGAGATCTCTCAAAACCAGATCCGATTTGGTAAGAATATGAACCGGAAATCTGTATTTTAGAATTATCTTAAGTAGTTCCCGCGTAAGTTCCGTTTGTTTTTCGATCTGAAGATAAGGATCCGTGGCCGAAGCGAGAACGATGATTCCGTATTGATTCTTTTTAGCGCGGTTCCAAAGTTGTTTGTCCAAAACCTCGGCGGCATTCTCCTTAACGGAAAGTTTATCCTCTATGTTCGAACCGTATTTGCTTCCGCCTATATAACAATACAAACAACGAAACGAACAACCGCTGTAAGGATTGATCGTATAATCGTCCAAAAACCAGGGATCTCTCCGTTTGGTTTTATTCAGAATACTTTTAATCCGAATATCTTGAGGCATATTTAGAGGAGCGGCCCAATCCGATTTTGATCTTCGTTTTAAAAAAGGTTCCGATGGTTTCGTCGGAATTCAAACGAGACTCGAACTTGGAGACTATGTCCGGATGAAATTTGGAAACGGTTTTTACGGCCCAGCCGATTCCTTTTTTGGTGTGAAAATCGTTCGTATCCGCTTTTGATAAAAGAAGTAGAAAGATTTCCTCCACGTATTTTTTTCGAAGTCCTTTTTTAACCGCGTAGTGCGCGGCCACTCCGACGGAACGGGAAATCCACGCGTTCTTGTGATCGAGAAATTTTTTTAATACGGGCAAAGTGTTTTCGGAATCGTACAAGAGAGAATAACCCATCACTCTTTCTCCGATGATATCGCAGACATACCATTCGTCGCCAAACACCATGTAGTCGATTGCCTTCTTTACGGATTGTTCGAAGTGTTTTTCCAAACGCAACTGAAGAATGATACCCGCGATGACGTTGCCGCCGATCGTTTTTCGTTCTATGATTTTATCGATCAGCGAAATTTGATTTCGTTCGGAAATTCCCGAGTAGAGTTCTTTGGCCGCAAACTCGAGCAGAGGAAATTTCACTTTTTTGGATAAAAGTTTCGAAACGATCGCGTCCGCGATCGCATTCTCGTTTTGATTCGAGGAACTCAAGATGGAGTCGAGGATCGATTTGATTTCTTTTTTGGAAGTGATGGAATCCATTTTCATTTCAAGCAAAGGTCAGAAAATGTATAATTCTCCGCCGAGGTCTTTGTCAACACACTAACTTTTTCTCAAAAATCGGTTGACGGATTTTAATTAATGTGTGTAATAGCACATGTGTATTTACAAGTGTGCAAATACACAATAAAGTTTGGAGGCGTTTATGCTTTCTACCGCCGATAAAATCGAATTATCCCCTTCCGGTATTTACAGGATTCGTTTTCAGGATTGTGATCCTTTCGGTCATCTGAACAACGCGCGTTATATGGATTATTTTTTGGAGGCCCGAGAGGATCATCTTCGGGATTACTACGGTTTCGATTTGTTCGAACACGCTTCCAGAGAAGGCAAATCCTGGGTAGTCAGTCGAACTCAAATCGCGTATCTCGAACCGGCAAAACAAAACGATCAGGTAAAGATCGTAACCCGATTGGTTTCGAAAGGGGATGGAAGCATTCGTAACGAAGATCTTATGTATGATATTTCCGGAAAGAGATTAAAGGCGCTTATCTGGATCGACTTCGCTTTTGTGGATCTGAAAAGAGGGAGACCGATTCGTCACGGAGAGGATCTCGGTCGGTTTTTCGATTCCGTTCTTTACGAGGACGCCGGACTCGAAAACGGAAATTTTGAAGAGCGCGTTCGGGAGATGAGACGTACAATGGCTCCGGGAGTGGAAGCGATTCCAGCTTAATTTCCCGGAGGTGGTATGGTCAAAAAAATGGAGCTTAAAAATTCCAAAAAGATTCTCAAAAAAGAATCCTTAAGTCCCACAAAGGACGAGCTCGTGACCGTAGGTTTGGGATGTCTTAATTTCAATTTGAAACGGGCGTCCCGAGCCATTTCCCAATACTTCGATCACGTTCTCGATAAGGTCGATCTTACTTCTCCTCGATTCAATATTTTAATGACCTTGGGTTCCACGGATGGAATGGAACTCGCTCCGATGGCGGAGCTTCTCGTGATGGATCGAACGACTCTTCTTAGAAATCTCGAACCCTTGGAAACTCTGGGTTATGTGGAAGACGTTCCTTCCGAAAACAAAAGGGCGAGAAAGGTTTCTTTGACTCCGGCCGGTTGGGAGGCGCTTCGCCTTGCGTATCCGGTTTGGAAAGAGGCGCACAACCATCTCGTGGAAAATTTAGGAACGACCGAATGGAAAACGCTCATCAAAGGTTTGAGAACGGTTTCAAAAAAAAGAATATTCGAAAAGTAGAAAATTCTAAATCGTTATACGAGCCATTTGAGGATTACCTTTGTAAAATCCGCCTGGACCGCGGGTTTGCTCACGTAATCGTCCATTCCCGCCTCGATACATTTTTCCCTTTCTCCGGCTACGATTCCCGCGGTTAACGCGATAATCGGAACCCTTTTGTCCATTTCCAAACCGCGAATCGCCTTGGTCGCTTCGTATCCGTTCAGATCCGGCATTTGAATGTCCATAAAAATCAGATCCGGAATCCATCTTAGGTTTTGTTCCACCGCTTCGAGTCCGTTCTGCGCTTCTATTATTTTTACGGTGGGGAGAATTCTCGTAACGATACTTTTTGTGAGAAGCATGTTGACCGGGTTGTCCTCGACGATCATGATCTTTGCGTATTTTCGAATTGTCGTATCGGTTTCGTTGTTTCCGATCTTCTGAGTTTTGTAGGACGGCTTTTGAAGAAGTTGATTTCTTCCCAAAAGATCGTAGAGTTGTCGAATATAAATCGGTTTTGTCAGCACTTCCTGAATTCCGTTTTGTTGAGAAGCTTCGATCGTTTCGGAATCGTCCGAAGCGCTACTCAAAAGAACGATGGGTTGTTCCTCCGGTGAAACCTTCAGTTTTTCGCGGATGATTTTGGACGTTTCCATTCCATCCAAGAACGGCATGTGATAGTCGAGCAGAATGATATCGTAACGTTTACCCGAGGCGATACTTTCGATCGCGTCCGTTCCGGTTTTGACGGACTCGCAGGGTATATTCCGTAATTGTAACATACCTTCGACGATCTTGCGGTTATTATCGTTGTCGTCTACGATGAGAACGTTCTTTATCGAATCGAGTTTAGGCCAGTTATCCTCTTCGTCGGATACGATTTCCATTTTCAGATCGAAGTAGAACTCGCTTCCTTTTTTCGGTTCGCTTTTGAGTTCCAATTTGGTTCCCATCATCGATAGGAGTTTGTTGGAAATAGTAAGACCGAGTCCGGTTCCGCCGAATCTTCTCGTGGTGGACGCGTCTTCTTGGGAGAATGCGTCGAAAATTCTTTTTTGATTCTCCTGAGCGATCCCGATTCCGGTGTCTCGAACGGAGAATCTCAAAACCATAAGAGAATCGGAAATTTTTTCCAGAACGTCGATCTTGAATTCGATTTCTCCTTCCTCGGTGAACTTAACCGCGTTGCTGAATAGATTCACGATGATCTGCTTCAATCGAACGCTGTCCGTGATTACGAGCTTCGGAACGGACGGAGAGATGTTGACTAGAAGTTCCAGATCCTTCTTGTGCGCCTGGAATTTGATCGTATTTACGATCTGCGTTCCGAGTTCCAAAATATCGGTGGTCTCGTGGGAAAGTTCTAGTTTGCCCGCTTCAATTTTAGAAAAATCTAATATATCGTTGATGATGTCCAAAAGCGAACCGGCGGATTGATACACGGTCATCATGTATTGGTGTTGTGTCGAATCCAGATTGGTTCGGAGCAATAGATCCGTAAAGCCGATGATTCCGTTTAAAGGAGTTCTGATCTCGTGGCTCATGTTCGCCAAAAATTCCGATTTTGCCGCATTGGCTCGTTCCGCGATCGCCTTGGATCGTTTGAGTTCGTCCCTTTGGAGACAACTTTCCGTGATGTCCTGAGTAAACATCATGATCCCGCCGATCGATCCGTCGAGTTGATACCAAGGTCTGACTTCCCATCGAAGATATTGATCGTGTTCCCAGCCTTCGGGCCTCCAGATGTCCTCGTCCTTTTTGATGACCTCTCCGGTTAAACATCGCTGATGTATATCTTTCCATTCTTCGCCTATGTTCGGAAAAACTTCGTAATGGGATAAACCTAAGATTTGTTTTCCCTGGAGATGATATTCCGCCATCCATCGTTGACTGACCGCGATGTATTTTAATTCAGTATCGAACATAGCAACCGCGGCGGGTGCGTGTTCCACGAACGCGAGAAGCCTCGATCTTTCCTTAAAGAGTTCTATCTCGGTTTTTTTTCTTTGATCTATGTCGTAGATCGCGCCGTAAATTCTCGTGCAGACTCCGTTTTCGAATTCGGCGTTGGCGACCGATCGAACCCAAAGTTCGTTTCCCTTTGCGGTCACCAATTGCATCTCGATATCGTAAGGAGTTCCGTCTTGAACGAGATGATTGACCGCATTCAAAACTTTCGTTCTGCTTTCTCCTTCCTTTACGAACTGAATCCCCTGATCCATCGTGGGAATAAAATCCGGTCCGACCTCGTGCATTTCTTTCGTAACCGCGGACCAGGTTCCTTGGCCCGTGGTTAAGTCCGCGTCCCAAGCTCCGATTCGAATGAGTTTGCTCGTTTGTTCCAAAAGAGCTTTTGCACGAATGAGTTCGCTTTCGAAATTCTTACTTTCCGTGATGTCGTGTGTGATCACCATCACCGAATAGTCCGGAAGTTCGACTGGAAGCGAAGTCACTCTTGTCCAAGTGATTTGGTTTCCTTCTTTCGGAATTCCGACCACGACGTTCTTGATGACTTTCTTTTCGTTTTTGGCGCGTTGACTCGGAAGCTCTTCCGTAACTAGCGATCGTCCATCGGGATTTATGTATGTCTTATTTTTATGAAGTCCTTTTTTTAGATCCTCTTCGGAAATACCGAGAATCTGTTCCAACATCGGATTGACTTTTACGATTCGGTTTTCCTTATCGAGAAGGGTTACGCCGACCGGAAGCGCTTGGAAAAGAGTGTTGAGTTCGATTTCACTTTTGCGAAGAAGATCGGTCGTTTCCTTAATCGGAGTGATGTCGCTCGAGATCACATAAAAGCCGTTAGGTGATCCAGTGCTCATATCGGGAATGTAATTCGTAAACGCGTATTTGAAGGATTTCCCGTCCGGCAACATCACCTTTCTTTCGAATTTTTGTTCCTCGCCTCGAAGAACACCTTCTATATAAGGAAGATTTTGTTGATACAAGGTTTCGCCCAAAACTTCTCGGATATGTCTCCCTATAATTTTTTGAGGACTTTTTCCGATCCAAGGAAGATACGCGTGATTTGCGAAACGGTTGATCAGATTCTTATCCCAATATCCGATCATGGACGGAAGGTTGTTGAGAATGGCGCTGAGTTGTTGTTCCAGACTCGAGGATTCTCCATACTCCCCAAGTTCGTCTTGGAGATCCACGGCTCCGATCAATCGAAACGGAAGATTTTTTTCGTTTCTTACTACTTGTATATGGGACTTGATCGACTTGATTCCGTTTTTTGAATGAAACGAAAGGGTAGCGGTCTCATCCAACGTAGAATTTACGGAAGTTTGTTTGAGCAGTTCGGAAATTTTTTGAGCGGTCGTATCGGGAATGAGAACGTTCGGATCGTCGAATTCTTCGGTTTCCTTTCGGTTATAACCGAGAGTGTAAAAAAACTTGGGATTACATCGAAAATTGGGAGAGGTTTCGACATCAAAAATCCAAATACCTTCGGCTCCGCGTTTTTGGATGAATTGAAAATGTTTCGGATCCGATTGAATCCAACGATAAAGTTCCTGTTCGAAGGGAGATAACATACGATCCGGATTTTTTGATTCTATAGATTGAGGACTCTATAAATCGTCAAAAAAAATCCAAGTCAAATTAAAATTCAAGAACGGAGTCGGGAATTATTAAAAGAGAATATAAATCGATTCTACAAGTTTCATCACTTGACCGAATCCCAAGAAAATTAGGTCATGAGCCGTTGCGGCCATTTCTTTTGGTTCCCTTTTGTTTCTTTTATGGCAAAATATAGAAGGTTTTTAATACCGATTTATAAAGAAAAACGGTTCTTTTTAAAATGGAAAATTAAGCCGATTTCAAAAGAAGAATATTCAAAAAATCGAATTTACTTTGCGACATGAAGATAAGATTGTTCGGGCAGAAAAAAAATAGAGTCATATCACGGAAGCGGTTCGACCGAGGATATCCCGTTTGAAGATACCCAACTTTTTAAAGATGCCGGTTTTTTCGGACGCGGAAAAGGATTTTTCCGTACGCTTGTTATACGGAATCATGTTGGCCTGTTTGGCGGTCGCTTTGAGTTATCGGATCTTACATCCGATTTTAGCGGAAAAACCGAAGGCGGTTTATATCGCGCCGTTTTTAATCAGCGTCGCGGTTGTGGTCTGTCATCTGATCGCAAAAAGCGGAAGAATTCTTTTAGCGTCGCACGTCCTTGTCGGGATCGAATGGATCGCCGCGTTTTCTTTGATGATTCGAGAAGGCGCGACTCAAACCATCGTCTTTCCGTTCTGTATCATTTTAATCCTCAGTTCCGCTTTGCTTTTGGGAATGAGGGCCGCATACATTTACACGTTTTTATCCGTAGGTTTAGGAATCGCGATCACCTATTTGATACAAACCGGAGCCATGATCCCGGCCGAGTCGCCCGGTGGACCTTGGTCCGCGTTGCTCGGAGAAATTTCGGCGTTTATACTCGTTGCGATTTTGATGCGTTACACTCTCGGCGGTTTTAAAAAGATAAAATTGGAATCTTCCGAAATTCAACGTTATGCGCAATTGGGCGGATGGAGTTTGAATACTCGAAATCTCGAACTCATTCTCACGAAGGAATATCAATATCTTCTCGGATACGAGGACGCGAAAGAATCCAAGTCCTTACCCTTGTCCGCGTATATGAACACGTATGTTGCGACCGAAGAGGATAAGACTAGAGTGCTTTCAGCGCTTTCCGAAAGTTTGAAAAGAAAGGACGAGCCGGATTTTTCAGTGGAGCTGACGTATCAAGTCCGAAGAAGGGACGGGGAAACTCGATTCTTTTCCGTCCAGGGAAAATTCAGGGATTCCATCGTAGCTTTCGGAACCGCGCAGGACATCACCGAAAAACATCTCGCAGAAGAAGCGTTAAAACCCACTCAAGAAATTTATTCCAAGGTGTTTACTCTCAGTCCGATCGGGACTTCCATTTCCTCGGTGGCCGAGGGAAGATATTTGGAGGTCAACGATAGTTTTTTGAGACTGTTCGGATACACGAGAGAGGAAACGATCGGAAAGACGAGTTTGGAACTCAACGTTTGGCCGGATCCCGAAGAAAGAAAAAGATATTTGGCGCTGATGTATGAGAAGGGATTTGTAGTCGACCAAGAAGTGATTCTTCAAGGTAAGAATGGAAAAGTGATTCACTCCGAATGTTACAGCACATTCGCGGAGATCAACGGCAAACTTTGTGTGATCAATCTCGTAAAAGACATCTCCGAAAAAAAGGAAGCCGAAGCGCTTCGAACCTTGAATAAGGAAATCGTAGATCAGAACGAGTTGATCGAGAAACAAAAACAGGAACTTGAGGAAATTCTAAAGGACTTAAAAAAGACCCAGAGCCAATTGATCGTATCCGAAAAGATGGCCGCCTTAGGACAGTTAGTCGCCGGGATCGCGCACGAAATCAACAACCCGATCGGGGTGATCAAGGCGGCAAACGATTCCATACAGAATTATTTCGACAGTTCCACGGATCGAATGACCCACGCTTCCGAGATTCTTCAGGGGTTGGACAAGAACGTGTCGAACGAACTCTACGCGTTTTTAAGGAAGGGGAAAAAAGATCAGGACATTCTTTCCCCGAAGGAAGTTCGAAATAGGATCAAGGAACTCGAAGGCAAACTGAAGGAAAGGGGATTCGAGAATTCCCATTCGATCGCGCAGGATTTGGTGGAGTCTGGGCTTGATTCTTCCCTGGGAGAATTTCCGAATCTGTTCGAACATAAGAACGCACAAGGATTGCTTCATTTCGCGCTCGAAGAAATACAGGCTTCCAAAAGTTCCAAGCTGATCGATATGTCCGTAAACCGCACTTCCAAAATCGTTTTCGCTCTGCGAAAGTTTTCGCACTTCGGATCGGAAGGAATCAAAACCTCCGTCGTCATTCAGGACGGAATCGAAACCGTTCTTACGATCTATCAGAATCAATTGAAAGTAGGGGTAGAGATCCGAAAATCCTACGGGGAAATTCCGCCAATTCAAGGTTATGCGGACGACCTCATTCACGTTTGGACGAATCTGATCTACAACGCGGCGCAGGCCATGTCCTTTAAGGGGATTCTTACCATTCGGACTTATAAGGCGAGGGAGAACGAGATCGAAGTTTCCATTTCCGATACGGGTCCTGGAATTCCATCGGCAGTGACGGAAAGAATTTTCGAGCCATTCTTTACCACAAAGGCTCCCGGCGAGGGTTCGGGACTGGGTTTGGACATCGCAAGAAGAATCATAGAATCCCACAACGGAACGATCCGATTCGAAACTTCTTCCAAGGGCACGACCTTTTTCGTGCGTCTTCCGATCGAGGATACGAATTCCAATTCGGATTCCAAAGCCTGAAGAACGTTAGACGGTCTTTGACCGGATTTTGATTCAGCGAACCAAGGTCTTATCGTTCAGGAACATTCGATTCTTATCCCGCACGATCGCGAGAATATCGTCGATCGCAAACAAATCTCGGGAACCTCGTTTCATCTCAAAAGGCGCTTCGTAAAGAAGACCTAAAAACTCGACCGGGTTTTGTTTCGTAAAAACGATATCGTCTTGTCTGATTTTGCGGACCACGTTGAGCCGGATTTTTTTCCAACCTTCAAAACTCAGATGAGTGATTAGAATTTTCTTAACTTCTAATGTGGAATCCCGAAGCAAAACGTATAAGGACGCGCCGGACCCGGAAGAATAGATATGAAACTGAAACTCCTGAACGAAACCTTTCGTCTTCCAGGATTGTTCCCAGAGAATTTCAAAGGATTGATTCTTTTCCGCGGGAACTTCCAAGAGAAGACTTTTGGAAGAATTTCTTTCCGGGCTGAGTAGAAGTGAGGAAGTTCTTATGTCCGGAAAATATTCTTCGGAAAGACGGGTCTTTAGATTTTTAGAACTCCATTCTTTCGTTTCGAAATCTTCCACGATTACTTGTTTCCAAATTTCAGCGGACGATTTTTCTTCGGCGACGAGTGGATTGGACAATTTGAATAAAAACAGGAACACAAGAAGAAGCCGATTTCGTTTCTCGGTAAAAGGAATGTGCAGGAGGGAATTTTTTTTCATAGAATCGGTTGACACGCTTCTTCCAAAGGTTTCCACTATCCGAATTATCGTCAAAAAACTAATAAACCTAATTCATAGGAGTGCAAAATGAAGGGTTCTTCTCTCGTAAGACTCGCAATCGCTTTTTTAATGTCCGTTTCAGTTTCGCTGGTAGCTCAGGAAGATCTGGACGAAAGCTCTGCCCCACAGGCAAATACTCAAGGACAATCCGGAAGTTCCACACCTGCAAAAACAACCGCTAAGAATTCCGGAACCACTCCGGCCGACGAAGCAAAGAATGCGGACCTTTATGTGAACTCCAAAAGTTCTTTTGAAATTTCCGCAAAGGACGATTCCAGCACGGTGGATTATATCGAGTATAAAATCGGCGAAGCCGACTACGCGAAATATACTTCTCCGATCACCATTCTTAAGGAAGGCGTAAATCGTCTTACTTACAGAGCTGTGGATAAGGCCGGAAACAAAGAGCCTGCAAAAGCTCTCGTAGTCGTAGTGGATAACACCGCACCGACCGTGAAAATCGCTCCGAGCGAAATTCTTTACAACCTCGAAGGATACAACTTCGGATCTAAGAACGTAACTTATACCATCGCCGCAACCGACGCTCTTTCGGGAGTAAAAGAAGTAAAATACTCCATCAACGGCGGAGATATGAGACCATACGACAGCCAGCCTATCAAATTGGAAAAGGCGGGTGTGAACCTGATTAAGTATTCCGCGGTGGACAACTCCGGAAATTCTTCATCGGAAGCGATTCTTGTCGTAACTCTCGACGATGCAAAACCTGAAGTTGAAATCCAAGGAAACACTCCTCTGGTGATCATCGACGGAAAAACATATTCCAGAAAAGGAAACTCTTTCACGATCAAAGCTTTGGACGGACAATCCGGAATTAAAAGAATTCTGATTAAAGTGGACAATGCGGCGGACTTCGTTCCTTATGCGGAACCGATCACGATCGACGCTCAAGGCGAACACACGATCGAAGCGAAAGCGATCGATAACGTAGGAAACGAAAGCGAAACTAAAAGAGTTAGCTTCTCCGTGGATGTAAACCCGCCTACAACACAAATTCGTAAAGTAGAAGCCGGATCCAACGGAAACAAACCTGCTGAGGCGGCTCCCGCTCCTGCTCCAACCAATACGAAACCGACTCAGCCGACAAACCCTCCTAAGAAATAAGAATCAAAAATTTCAAAGGATAAAAAGCCCGGACTTCCGGGCTTTTTTTATGCCTTCCCGATGTTTTCAAGAACCGTAAGAGGTATGAAACTTCGGAAACTATTGGATATATTCTTACCATCCACCTGCGAATTCTGCGGAAGATACGATCTCTTTTCCTCGAAGATCGGAGTTTGTAAACGATGTCATCTGGAAAACTCGGAACCTGCGATTTGTTTCGAAGGTTTATGCAGAATTTGTAAAGAACCTTTGAACAAGGGAGAATGCGCCTTCTGTTCTTCGAGAAACGTATTTTTCGAAGAGATGAAATTCTTAAGAAGCAGAACTCCGTTTCTCGCGAAGGTAATCAATCGAATCAAACACGGATCGGTCTATATGCTCTCGATCTATCTTTGCCTCGGCTTAAAGAAAGAATTGAGATCCTGGAAGGATCTGAACTTCGCAGGAATTCTTCTCATGCCTTCCACAAAAACGAAATGGTATCGAAGAAAAAAACGAAGACCTTTCGAGTCCTGCGACTTCGTCTTTCGAAGAATCCGAAAAATTCTTTCCATTCCCCGGATCGATCCGATCGAAAAGATCAGCGAAGAAAAACAAGCGGGCAAAAGTTTTGCGGATCGTTTCGTACACGCAAGGCTTGCATTTCGCATTAAACAAGAGTATAAAGAGAAGTTAAAGGGAAACTATCTCGTCGTAGACGACGTGTTTACGACCGGGGCTTCGGCCAACGAACTCGCGAGAATTTTAATCGGAAATGGAGCGGATTGCGTTCGAGTTTTGACCTTGATCCGAACGGAAGGCCGAGAATTTGAAATTAAAAAAGACGTTACAAATGTTTAGCTATTTGTAAACTGACTTCAACCGGATATGGAACCGCGCAAAATCATTCATGTGGATATGGATGCGTTTTATGCTTCCGTCGAACAAAGGGACTTTCCCGAGTACAAAGGAAAACCCTTGATCGTCGGCGGTCCTCCGAACAGCAGATCCGTGGTCGCGGCGGCCTCGTACGAAGCGCGCAAGTTTGGAGTTCGATCCGCGATGCCCTGTTCCAGAGCCGCACAACTCGCACCCCAGGCGATCTTCGTATTTCCCAGATTCGAAGTGTATAAGGAAGTCTCCCGTCAGATCCGCGAGATTTTTTTGGAATACACAGATCGTGTGGAAATGCTTTCCTTGGACGAAGGTTATTTGGACGTTACATTCAATAAAAAGAATATTCCATTTGCTGTAACTATTGCAAAGGAAATACGCGCCGAAATCCTGAAACGTACCGGTCTTACCGCTTCGGCGGGAGTCGGGAATTCCAAATTCATAGCCAAACTTGCTTCCGAAAAAAACAAACCGAACGGATTGACCGTGGTTCTACCCGACGACGTGGTTTCGTTTATCGATTCGTTGCCCGTAAACAGTTTTCACGGAGTGGGGAAGGTTACCGCTCAAAAGATGGAGGAACTCGGAATTCATACGGGAAAGGACCTACGTGCAAAGAACATAGACGAATTGATCAACCATTTCGGTAAAATGGGAATCTACTACTACAAGATATCCCGGGGAGAAGACGATCGGGAAGTTCAATCTTCGAGGGAAAGAAAATCTCTCGGAGCCGAAACGACTTTCGAACAGGACAAGGTGGATCGGGAGGACTTGTTGTATCAACTCCGGGAAGTGGCCTTTGAAGTGGAACGTCGTCTTAAAAAACGGGATTTTGCGGGACGAACTCTTACCTTGAAGATCAAGTTTCACGACTTCACTCAAAAAACAAGATCGAGGACTTTGAACGATCCCATCTTCGTAGGAACCGAACTCTATCAAACCGCGTCGGAACTTTTCGAGGAATTTTTCGAAACCAAAAACGAAAGAATCGTGGCGATCAAAGCGATCCGACTTTTAGGAATCAGTCTTTCTCATCCGAATCCGATGGACGAGGAACCGAGCTTGTTTCCAAATTTATAATATTCTTAATTATCTTTTGATGCCGATTCCGAACGTGAAGGACGGTTCTTGAAAATTGTAGGAATGTACGCTTCCGATCAGATCCGTTTTGCGGTATTGAACCGCCGCATTTACAAAATAAGAATCCGATTCCCACTGAAGCCCGGTCCCTGCAAAAACCGCGGTTTGTGTCAATGCCGCCGAATAAATTCCGCTATCGTAACTTCGACCGAATCCGATTCCGGCTTGAACGAACCAAAAAAGAGAATCCATAAGAGAAACATAATATTTAATTCCGGGTAAAACGGACAACGTGCCGATGGTGAACGCGTCGCTTCCTCGTTTTCCGTTTTTGTATCCTCCGAAATGAGAATCTAACAGAATCGATATAGTTGAGAACCCGGCAAGGCCTTGATACTCGGGTAAAGCGTTCAAAGTCGTGTTCGCAAAAATGCCCATAAAAGGAGAAATTCCCCGGTTCGGAAATGAAAAGGAATTCTGTTCGAGCCCGAGCGTAAATCCAAGATTTTGATTTCTACGATATTCTCCGATGAGGGAAATCGTTTTCACTCTTACGGAATAATTTCTTCCCAAATAAGGATCAATATAAATCGTCGTGGCGACGATGTCGACCGCGTTGTAACCGCGGTTGAAACTCATCCCTTCCGTGACATGGGAGTTCCATTCTCCCGCGTTCAAGGAATAGTAGAATTTTTTAATATTCACTTGTTTTTCCGGTTCGGTCGTTTTGAATTCCTGTTGTATCTCCGGTATTTTGATTTCAGCGATTAGAATCTTTTCCACGAGAGTTAGGTCCAACTTTTCCACATTGCCGTTTACGTCCTCGACCAGAACGTGATCTTCTCGAAGCGAGGTTTTGACGTTTTCGATCTTTCTTCCGTCTTTTAAAAGAAGAGTGTTTCCGAAAATCGAAGACGATGAAAAGAAGAAGCTTAGGATCGTCGCGAAAAATGCTTCTTTGATTCCAATCCCAACACGGCCAAGTCGAACGAAAAAGAATTTTCGAACCGGAGTATGAAACGAAAGAATCGAAATCATTTTTTCAAAACGAAATCGAATCTATGTCCGAAGATTTTAAGATTCTTTTTTTGCCGTTTTCTTCCAGAACGTATTGGTTTTCGTATTGAATCACGTTTCCTTTGAGAACGGTTCCGTCCTTTAAGGTGATCGTCTTGATTCCCAATCGGATCGGTTCTTCTTTGGGGACCGAAGTTTTGTTTTCGCGCGATTTTGACAAATTCTCCGTTTTTGATGTTTCCACTTTGGGAACTTTCTTTTCAGGTGTTGCGCCTTCGTCCGGCGCTTTCGGAAGCTCGAACGAATTCGAATCTCCGAATTTTTCGGCGATACTTTCCAAAGTTTGAATATTCTCGGGTTTTAATTCGATTTTTTTCCCTTGTGTCTGATTCTCCGAGATTTTCGTTTGAATCTCTTTTAAGGAGGATTGTATTTCCGGAGTGTAACTTCCGATCGATCGATTTCCGTATAACGTTTTAAGAAGATCCTCCTTTTGTTTTTCGGATAACTTTACGGTTTCTATTTCCAAAGAATGATCTGAAATCGTTTCCGAAGAAAAATCTTTCCAATCCGTTTGTTTTTCGATTTCGAACAGACGATCTACGCCGTTTTGTACGTTCGATGCAGTTGTGTTTTGGCCGGATTCTTTTCCGTAGGCGTATAGTAAGACCGGAAAAAGATAACGTAAACCGGAACGAATCCGAGCGGAACCTTCCCAAACGCTGATCTTATTTCGTTCTTCCGAAATTTCGATCAATACCTTGGTTCCGGTCAGTTGAATCGCGGTTCCGTTTACATAGAGATTCGTTTTGGAATGTGGGTCCTTAACGAATTCGCTTAACAAAAGATTTCCTTTTTGAACGAGGATCGATAAACGATAACCTCGATTCCTCGCATCCGTAACGGAATGAGCCAAGTCGACAACACGCGCTTCCGAATTCGGAAAAATTCGAAACTGAATCAAACCTTGTTCTCCGGCGATTTCGACGTCGCAAAACGAGTTTGCGTCGGTAAGAATCCAATCCGTTCTTACGGATTTTTCGTCGCAGTTTCCGCCAAACGTGAGTGGGAGTTTTTCTTCCTTACGAAATTCGTTTTGTCTGAAGATCAGAGATACGGATATGATCAGCGCGATCACGGCGGCCCAAGCGAAAATAGGATTTCTAAATTTATTCAAATCGAAAACTTTTTTGGAAAGGGCTTGCGAAGACGTTTCTTCGGATTCGAAAAGAATTTCTTTAAGACCGGATTTGTGCGTTTTCAAACCGTCTTGTATTTTAACGTAGGTTTCGTATCTTCTTTTGAATGTCGGATCGAGATCGATGATTTCGTTTAACCTTTCGTTCTCTTTATACGAGATTTCCCCGTATAGAAACAGAGACATCAGCTCTTCGAATTCTTCTTGTAGATCTTTTCTTTCCATGATTACAAAACCACTTTTCTTCTTTCTAATTCTTCTCTAAGCAGATCTAACGCTTTTAATAATTTTCTGCTGACGGTTCTTGAAGAGATGTTGAGCGCCTGCGCGGTTTTCTCCAAAGTATAGTTGTTGATTTCTTTTAACAAAATGATGCTTTTTTCCGGTTCGGGTAAGGTATCGATGATTTCTTTCAATTCCTCCTCTACGATCTTGGCTTCTACGTTCCTAATAAAATCATCTTCCACCGGAACGGATTCTACTGAAGCATTTTCTTGTAATAACAGATCTCTTTTGCGATTTTTTCGATAAGTGAAATAAGTATTCTTTGCGATTGCGGCGGCCCAAGTGTAAAAGCTCCCTTTTTCGGGAGAAAAATTCGGAAAGGCCTTATAGATATTCAAAAAAACTTCCTGAGCAATATCTTCCACTTCCTCAGGATCGTTGGAAAGATATCGAATTACCTTATAGATCGAATTCTTATAGTTTTGATAAAACTGGGAAAAATCGTGATCCTGACTTAACTTCATTTGAACCTTTTGCAATTGTGCACAGGCGAAGAATATTCCATAAAGTTGATATTCAATCCTAGTTTTTGTAGCTTCTTCGATAGGACTGAATTTGATCGACTCATAAATTTTTTCACGCCTGAGATATTTATCTTTTGAAAATAAATAAATCTTCCCTGTGAAATTTTAGGAATCACAAGAAAGATCTTATTATAAATTGGAAATTTATTCCGACATCGTTTCCGCTTGAAATGCTCGGTCCAAACACAAAAAGGAGCAAGAGCTCCTTTCTGTGTTTTTAGAATATAAGGAATCAAATTCTTTCTTTTGATTCACTCCACTCGATTCGAGACTTTCGAGAATCTTTCATTTGGTCTGACTGAGAATCGTAGGCAAATGGAAGATCAAGTTTCTTCTCGCGGTATTGGTTAGATTATCCGATCCGCTCGTCGCATTCGGTCTGTCCGCCGCGTCCGTTTGCGGGGAGAATACGTTGTCACCTGCGGTCGAATCCCAGAAGAGAACCTTGTCCACGGAGACATTGAACAAAAGACTTCCGCTTGCTCCCTTGGAGGTGTCGAGATCGACCACGAGAACGTAAGGATCGTTCGCGTTCAAGGAGGTCGCAGAAGTTGGAATTTTGAATTTCAGTTTTTTCGTTTTATCCGTACTCGCGACGCCGCTGATCGGCGCGTTTAAGAAGTCGTTCGGTCTTGTGAAATGTTCTTGTGGACCGATGCCGTTGATAAACGAACCGCTTCCCGCATCCGCGAACCCTTCGAGAAAATTACATCCCATACGCGGTGCGCTTTTCTCTTGTGTAGTCGCAAGATCTTGGAAAATAAAACTCGGAGTGGTCATGTAAGACGCATAACAGTCTTTCGTAAAAATCGGAGAAACAATATCGCCTCTTTCGGCGGTTCCCCAGACGACACCGGCGGCTCCGGGTGTTCCGGGTGGTGGAGCGATACCGTCAATCTTCGGATTGTTCAGAATTAGATCCACGTAACGATAAGAATTTTCCGTGACGTCGGCGGGTTTAAAGTAATAAGAGAAGGCTCTTGTCACGATCCCGACGCGATCGTAGTCTCCTCTTTCATTCTCCGGAATTTCCCGAATCGGAATCGGAATTGGATTCGCCGAGTTGATCTGAGTGATTCCTGTGGGAAAAAATGCGCCACACGGTCCGACGTTCGGCATCATAAAACTGAGTGCGCCTAAAAGCGCGTAGACATCAAAGGAAACAAAATTAGCATTTGCTAATGTTTCACTTCCTCTTGCAGGACCTCCCTTTGCTACGGATTTATAAGCCACGATTTTGCAAACTTGAATTCCAACCGCTTCCGGAGTTAAGAATTTATCGTTGAACCCGTCGCCTGCACCGTCTCCGTAAGCTTGCGGATTATCTCCGGCCAAATCGGTTAAGAATCCGGAGTCTTGTCCGATTCCATTCGGAAGGGTGAAAAAACGGGAAGAATCCTGCGTTCTTGCCGCAATCAAACCGTTCGTATTGGAAAAGTTAAAGGTCGCCGTTCCGTTCGGTCCGTTTAAAACGGAAGCCGCCAACAACAGTTCCATTGTGTTATCCTTTGTATCTTTTTTACAACTTGTGATCGCGAATAAAACCGCCATCGCAAACGAAACGATTCGTAGCAGTTTTCCTCGTGATTGATCTATATTTTGTTTCATCGTTTTGAACCTCCAATGAAATCACGAAAGAAATATAGAGAAGGTGGGAAACGAGTGAGACAGGTTGTCGGAAAAAAGAAAGGGGGTAGTTTGACACTACTAGGCGCTTTGTTTCAAAAAGCAATTCAGGTTATAAAGAAGAAATTTTTAAAAAAAGAAATTCGAATGAAAAAATGAGAAGGACCAAATGTAGGATCTCCCACGATTCGTTATGCGTTTTAGATTGGCTGTGTGTTTTACATTCGTTCGATGATTATCGGATATGAGATCGATCTAACGGATTCTCATCTCCATTTTTCTAAAATTCTTAAGATATCGTTTCCGAATTTTTCGACCTTGGCCGATCCCATTCCTTTGATGAGGGAAAGATCCTCCGGAGTTTCGGGCATGGCCTTTGCGATCTGAACGATCACCGGATTTTGAAGCACCATAAATTTTTTCCACTTTCTGCGTCTGGCTTCTCTGTCTCGATAATTCTTCAATTCTTGAATCGCGTTTTTTGCGGGAATGGATTTTTTTTCGCCTTCGGTTTGTTCGCTCGGATCCTTTTTTTTGCGCGGGGTTTTTATGATGACCGTAGAAGCAAGAATCAACTTCGGATATTTATCTCCGACGATTTTTACCTTTTTTTCGGAGATCCAATCGTCGAGGACTTTTAAGATCGCTTCTTCCGAAACAGACTTTAAAGAACCGTAATGTTGCAATCGATCCAGTTTTTTTCTAAGAATCTCGTTGGACCGGGAACCTCTCAATACGCCGGCGATCATTCTTTTTCCGAACTTGCCCGGAATCTGTTCGAGAACGTTTTCAATGACGTTCAATTCTTCGTTTGAAAAATCGTATTTTTCTTTTTCTTCTTTTTTCTGTTTTTTATCCTCTTCTCGTTTTAAGAATTGATCCCTTCCGCTTTCGACGAAGGAACGAGGGGATTCTTTTTCCAAACAGATATCGCAGGTTTGACAGGAAGAAATTTCTTCCCCGAAGTAAGAACAAAGAATTTGTTGTCTGCATTGATTCGAAACGGCGTATTCTTTTACGAATGAAAGAAGCGTTTCTCCTCCTTTGCGGTTGCTTTCCTTTCCGATGATAAAACTTTGAGTGACCAAATCGGACGGATGATAAAATAGAACGCAGTTCGAAGACTTCCCGTCTCTTCCCGCGCGTCCGGCTTCCTGATAATAGCTTTCCAAGGACGCGGGAGATTGATAGTGGACCACCAATCGAACGTCCGGGCTGTCGAGTCCCATTCCGAACGCGTTAGTCGCCACAAGCACGTTCGTTTTTCCCGCGCTGTAACCGTCCTGGGTTTTTTCACGGCTCGAATCCGTTCTACCCGCGTGATACTTTCCGACTTTGAATCCGTTCTTCTTTAGAAATTCGTAAACCGATTCCACCTTCTGACGGGTCGCACAATAGATGATCGCTCTTCCGTTCGCGGTTTTTTGAAAGTTTCCCTGGATCAATAGTTTTAACAGTTCGCTTTCCCTGGAAGTTTCGTTTTGCGGAAAACGGATCGAGAAGTTTAGATTTTCGCGGAAAAAACTTCCTTTGACGAGTGCGGGTTCTTTCAACCCGAGAGAATCGGATATGTCCTTGATGACTCGCGACGTCGCGGTGGCGGTTAACGCGATGATCGGAACGAACTTGGGAAATTTATCCCGAAGTTCGTAGAGTTTGCGATATTCGGGTCTGAAGTCGTGGCCCCATTGGGAAACACAATGGGCTTCGTCCACCGCGATTCTCCCCAAGGGAAGTTTGGGAAGAATTTCGAACACCTGGCGACTCAACGCTTTTTCGGGGGAAAGATATAATATTTTGATTTTACCGGTTGCGGCTCTGCTCAAGATTCTCAGTTGTTCGAGATCGTCTTGAGTCGAGTTGCAATACTCCGCGGGAATTCCTTTCGCTTTGAGAGAATCCACTTGGTCTTTCATGAGCGCGATCAACGGGGAAATCACGAGCGTCAGTGAGGATTGGTCGAGCACCGCGGGTAATTGATAGATCAGGGATTTTCCTCCGCCGGTGGGAAGAATGACTAACGTGTCCTTTCCTCCAAGTACGGATTGGATCGCTTCCTTTTGACCGACTCGAAATCGGGACATTCCCCAAATTTCTTTGAGAGAAGATTCTAAATTTTGAATGTGATTGTCTTGCGGTGAGTTCATCGGTTCGAATCAGGATTCCGATTCTTTGCGAATCTTTCGATAAAGAAATCGGGTCGGATGAAGCGATTCTAAAAGGGAAGATTCGACGGGAGCCGGTTCACCCAATATCAAGGATGCCAAAATCTCCGCACCTAAAAAAGAACTTAAAATTCCTCTGGAACCGAGTCCTCCGAAAACATACAAACCGGGAATCGTTTTTAATGCGGGGTATGTTTTCTTCGCGTTTTTGGGCAGATCGATTTCCTTGTATGTCCGCTTAAATTCTTTCGGATCAAAGATCGGGCCGATTACCGGAAAACGATCCGGTGTTTGTGCGCGAAACCCGACCTTTTCATCCAGAACGGAATCGGACCTGAAGTCGAACGAAGGATATTTGTTTTGCAAGTATTGCAAAAGTTGTTCCGTATCTTTTTTTCGAGGAAGAGGATCCAAATCGAACTCGTCAAAGGTTGATCCGAGAATGTGCTCTCCTTGTATCGCAGGTGTGAAGTAATGTTCCGCGCAAAGAATCCGGGAAAGTTTTGAAGATTCTTTCGTTTCCTTAAGAGATACGAGTTGGCCGCGCACTTTGCGGATCGGAAAGGGTTCCTCTTCGAACAGGGTCGCCACGAGTTTTCCGATCGAATGAGAATTGCAGAATATAACGGAATCTGCATGTATTTTTCGATCCGTTTCTTGAAGCGAAAGTTCCCAAAGAGGTGCGTTCGATGATGTCGATTTTGCACTCGAGGATTTAGATTCGATTTGTCGAATCGAAGTCACGGTCGCTTGGATGAATTCGATTCCGGTTTGATCCGTCATCTTCTTTGCGATGGATTGCGGTTGGGTCCAAAATCCTTTGGGAAAAAAGATTCCTTCTCCTAAATCGTTTTCGAAATCAGTTTTGAGTGCGCCTTTGGGGGCTATCGATTGATCCGCTTTTTTCCAAGAAACGATCTCCTCGGACAACGTATGATTTTCTATTCCTTTTTGGAAACGTTCCGAATTCATTTCCTCGGTGATTCCGTGGAAAAGTCCGCAGGTTGAAAATTGATCCCGGTCCGCAAACGAATTCAAAAATTGAAGAGCATATCGGAATGCGCGCAGAGTGAATAGGCTGATCGGTCCCGGAATTTTGGTAATGTGCGGATGCGAAATCGCGCCCGGAATTCCGGAGGCTTTTTTTGCGATCCCGGAAGGATCGATCAATAAAACTTGAATATTCCGTTTTGATAATGAATAGGCCAGCGCCGAACCCGCGATCCCGGCTCCTACGATCGCAACGGTTTGCGCTTGCGTTCTAGTTTGTGTTTTCGGATAGGATCGGATGCACCAAGGTTTTGCCGATTTGTCAAAAAGAGGCGCTGTGTTGTTCGGATCGTCTTCGATAAAATCGGCGTTGGATTCCGAAATTCTCCCGGTCAACATCTCCCTTTTTCTTCCGAACCCGGGACGTTTTTCCAAATCGAATCCGACTGAAGTTAAGGAATCTCTGACGATTCTCGCGACCGTAAACGTTGCGAACGTGGTTCCGATCTTGGAAAGATTCTTTAGATGAGATAAGGTCGATTCCTGCCACATTTCCGGATTTTTAGAAGGTGCGAATCCGTCCAAAAAAATCGCGTCCACTTTTCCGGAGATTTCGCGTAACGCGTCGGCAACGTCCCCGAGATAAAGGGTAAAGTGAATTCTTCCGTCCAAAAAACGAAAGTAGTTCATTCCGGGGATTAGATCCTCATAGGAACGTAAAAATTCTTCCTTGATCTCCGCGAGTTCGGGAAAAACGGAAAGCGCCTTGGAAATTTCTTCTCGGTTCAGGGGGAACTTTTCGATCGATATAAAATGAAGTCGAAACCGGTCCTTGTGTTCGATGTATTCTTTCCAGGTTGTGAAAAAGTTGAGCCCGGTTCCAAAACCCAATTCCAAAATACAAAATGAATTTTGAATATTCGAATTTCTCCATCTGTTTTGGAGATCGTTCCCTTGTATAAAAACGTGTTTGGTTTCCTCGAGTCCATTCTCCGGTGAAAAATATATATCGCCGAATTGTTCTGAAATAGGAGTTGAATTTTCTTTCCAGGAAAGCATCAGATTCTCGGGGGAACGGGTTCGGTTTGTTTCGGAGGAGAGGATTCGTTTCCGGGACCGCTGTCCTTGCGCAACAAATCGTCCGCGGTCGGTCTTGATAGTTGGATTTCCTTTCGAACTCCGACTCGATACGTGTCCATCGTCAGATAAAGATCGGGAACGGTTCCGCCGAGCGAAGTGGGAATCGTTTGTTTGATTGGGTCCCGATCCAAACTTCCCAAACTTGAAAACTCGAAATACAAATACGTATTATAAAATATGGAATCCTCGAAATATTGTCCGATGTTGTACTCGTATAAAAATCGAACTCCGGAAATCACGCGGTGTTTGTTACGCGAAGAGGAAACTCGAACTTCTTTTTCCAAGACGTCGAAGTCGTAGATGCTCGCTCCTAGGTTGAATCCGAGTCCCACGTTCCAATTTTGAAACTGCAAAAAAGCGAGATACAAGGTCGCATAAAACTGATAGTCGATGTAGAGATATTCCGCTTTTCTTCCAAACGGTTCCGGAAGAGGATAAAGACCGTATAACGTATGTTCGGTGAAGTTCGTTGGAATCCTTCCGTCGTCCGGAAAGTTCAGAAGATTTCCGCGAAACGTTCTCGGTGCGATAAAGGAAAAACTATACGCCATATAGTTTAGAATTTTGAAATATCCGGTGAACGGCGTTGCGGAAAGTCTTCTCGGAATCGAACCGATCGTATAAAAAGGAACCGATTTAAACGGATCTTGGTTTACGGTTCTGTCCGCGTTTGCGGGATCTTTGGTTCCTCCGCTACTTCGTACGAATTCTTGCAAGGGACTATAACTCGTGGAAAACGTGAGTTTTGTGGAATCCACACCGGCGGTAAGAATCACGGATTCCAAAAAGGATTCCAAACTTCTGCAGGAAGAATGAATCGAACAACAAATCCAGATCAAAAGAATCGAAATTCTTCGTAAGACCTTAGGGGATGTCTGATAAACTTCGGAAAGGCGCATTCTTTCCTGACATTGTTTTTGAATTCTTTCCGAATTCCAAGCCGTAAATGGGACGTAATCGGGACGGAGGTTCCTTGACCGAAGAGGTTTGTAAAAAAATTCTGGTGATTGAGTTCCTTATGTCTGAAAATGCCTCCAAAACTCCGAAACGATATCCTGTTTCGCTCGCTCCGATGATGGATTGGACCGATCGGCATTTTCGATATTTTTTAAGACTCGTTTCCAAACACACGTTCTTATATACCGAGATGATTCATACGGGCGCGATCCTACACGGAGATCGTCATAGATTCTTATCCTATAGTCCCGAAGAACTTCCGCTTGCGATTCAATTGGGCGGGGACGACGCGAAGGCTCTCGCGGAATCTTCCAAGATCAGCGAAGAATACGGTTATTCCGAAATCAATCTCAACGTCGGTTGTCCAAGCGACCGCGTGAGAGAAGGAAACTTCGGCGCTTGTCTGATGGAAACTCCACAAAAGGTCGCCGATCTTGTCTCCGCGATGGACGCAGTCGTAAAAATTCCGGTTACCGTAAAGTGTAGAATCGGAATTCCCGGAAAAGAAACCTTCGAGGATCTTTGTAAGTTCATAGAATGCGTTCGCCAAGCGGGTGTTAGACGATTTATCGTTCATGCGAGGATCGCGATCTTGGGCGGACTTTCCCCGGCGCAAAACCGTCAGATTCCTCCCTTACGTTATGCGGACGTCGAAGCCTTAAAACGAGAATTCCCGGATCTTCTCATCGAGATCAACGGAGGAATTCGAACAATCGCCGAGATGCGGGAACGATTGAAGACGAACGACGGCGTGATGATCGGAAGGGCCGCCTATGAAACTCCGTATCTTTTTTCGGAAGTGGATTCCTTGTTTTTCGGGGACGATTCTCCTGTTTTGAGCAGAAGGGAGATCGTTCTTCGTATGAAAGAATACGTGGAAGAAATCGTTCTCAAGGAAACAAACGGAAAACCGCATCACGCGCTCAGACACGTTCTCGGTTTGTTTCACGGCGAAAGAGGAGCGCGCAGTTTCCGGAGAATTCTCACCGAAGGAATGTATTCCGATTACTCGAACGATCTTCTGTTGAAGGCGATGCGGGAAATTCCCGACGATTCGTTGGATTTGATCTCCTCCGTTTAAATTTAACTTTACAGACTTGATGAAGAAGATAGGTTGATTTCCTCTTTTCTTATGAAACCGATCCTCTTCGGATATTTTCTATTATGTCTAATGGCTTTCGAGTTATACTCGAATCCGATCGATCCGGATAAGGTTCAACTTCTTTCGGAGGGTTGGGAATACCAGAGTAACGAAGGCAAACATTATAAATTGATATTGCCCGGAATGGGTCTGACCAGTCAGGGTTTTGAAATTCCGATCCGAGGATTTTATACGGTTCGAGTGGAATATCCGCTAACGTTACCTTCGGGTTCGCAGGGAATTTTTTTGGATCGGATTCAATCCGCGGATCGGGTTTACTTCAACGATAAGCTGATCGGTAAAACGGGGAATTTGGATCCGTATGACGCGGCTTGGTTTAGAAGTCGATTGTATAAGATTCCTTTGGAGTGGATCGAAAAAGGAAAATCGAATACGATCCGGGTCGAGATAGAATGTAGGGAACTCGGTTTTCATTGCGGAATCTTCCGAGGAATTCCGAAGATGGGCGACTATGACGAACTGAAGGACGCGTTGATTCAGGAAGACGCGTTACAACTCGTGTTGATCGTTCTTTTTCTCGGAGTGTTTTTACAACAGTCTATCTCTTATCTTCTCAACAGACAATCGAGGGCGAGTATCTTTCTTTCCTTGTCCGCGTTTTTGTTCGTCTTCTGGAGAATTCCTCTTTTACACAAGATGCACTACGTCGATGTTCCGTTCGGACTTCTGACGAGATCTTTCTTCTCTTCTCAGAGCGTGTTCCCCGCTTGTATATTATATTTTTTGTATGCACTTTTCAGAAAAAAAACCGGGGTCGCCGCAAAGATCGTTATGAAGTCGAGTCTCGTGCTCGGAGCTTTGCATCTTCTCGATCTGGACGGAACACAAAGGGTGATTCTCGTTTATGCTTGGGAAGGAATTCTCGTTTTTATGACGCTCTTTCTCATCCCAATCTTTTACGAAGAATTGAGAAGAAGGACGATGGAAGCCCTCATCATGGTCGGGGGTGTGGGATTGCTCGCTATCTTTGCGATCATCGACGTGGTCTTGGACAATCTTACGGGGAAGAATATGTTCTTATCCCAGTATGGATTTTTCGCGCTTTTGATCACGGGGGCGGTGAGTATTTCGTATCAAAACTCAAGAGCCCACGCGGAACTCAAAAAATTGAATTCCACCCTGGAAGCGAAGGTGGAACAAAGAACCGCCGAACTCAAACGGCAAAACCGGATTCTTCACGAAGAATTATCGATGGCGGCCGATCTTCAGACTCGATTGATTCCGCAGTTGGACGGAAGGATTCATAGGCTTTCGGTCAACTCGGTTTACATTCCTGTCGAGCAGGTCGGTGGCGATTTTTTAGATTATCATATTCTAAATGAGAAAAAGGTAATGTTCATTCTTTGCGACGTTCTCGGTCACGGAGTTGCGTCGGCGTTGGTTTCTTCGATGATTAAGGTTTCATTTTTGGAACTCAGTCGTAAACTCGACGAACCTTCCAAAATTCTTTCGGAACTCAACAACAGAATGTTTCAGGTTTTGGAGAAGAATTTTATCTCCGCCCTCGTTTGTCTTTACGATTTGGAAAAGGACGAATTCAGATATTCCATCGCGGGTCATCCTCCTCCCGTTTTGATTCGGGAAGATTCTGCGGAACCCGAGTTTCTCAAAGGAAGGGGAATGATCCTGGGAATGATGAAAACGATCGAACCGGAAACGTATACGGTCGCGCTTCGAACCGGGGATCGATTCTTTTTTTATACGGACGGCGTTACGGAAGCGCTCAGTCCTCAACGGGAAATTTTCGGAGAGGCCAGATTGTTGGAAGTGCTCAAGAATAATTTTTCCAGAAATCCGAGAAACTTGAACGAAGAGATTCTTTCCACGGTGAGATCTTTTTCCCTTTCCAAGATTCCGGACGATCTGACGTACTTGACTGTGGATATATTGTAGATATTCCTTTCTTACATTTCGCACAACGCCCAATCTCGACTCCAACCCGTTTCTTCGCAACGTCCTTGGAGCCAAGATTTCCACGGCTCATGTAAGAAGCGGAAAACTACAATCCATACCACCGTCCTCACTATCCAAATCACCTAAATCAAAATCACTCACTGCCAAAGATCGCTTTAACCTAAAATTCCCTCACTTAAACACTGACTACTATACTCAAATCACTAAGAACTTATTATCTACCCTTTATCCAAAGAATTGTCCTGACTGTAAAATTCCTCTGACTAAGGAAGTGTCCACGAGAGAGAACGTTATTCGTTGTCCTGAGTGTAATCACTTAGATTCAAGAACTTCTGGAACATTTTTAGAACATTTAAAATTACCGTTGTGGGTGTTCTCCTATCTTTTAATTGAATCGATTGAACTCTTTCCGTTAGGTCTTTCTGCTTCTGCGATCTGTAGAAAGTTATCCGTATCTAAGAACACTGGAACGTTACTTAAAAGAAGACTTCAGATCTTTTGTAGCGATTTGATTCCGTTGATTCAAGAAGAGATGGTAAAGGATTTAAAGAAGGCTTGGAAAGATACGAAATTGCCTGAAACAGGTGATTTAAAGCCTTTTATTGAAGGGTTACCAGTAATTCATACTGATACGTTAGCACTATTCTCAGCTTCACAAAGAGCGAATGGTTTCCGAAAGAGATTTAAACACAGAGGTCAAACTGCTTCTATTTATCTAACGGATTCGGTTGCTGAAGAGAAGGGCAAGTATCAGATCGGAACTCTTGTCCATACTCTTGCTATTAAGGGTGGTCCAGTAATACTTTCTTCCGTTCCTGATCAAAAACAGAAATCTCTACAGCCACTATTCGATTTCTTACCAGAGGATGTTCCTTTGTTTGCAGATGATGGGATTCCCTGGATGGAACGATACAACAAGAACTTCCGAAGTATCAATCATTCAGCTCGTGCTAAAGATGGTAAGAGAAATGTGTGGGCGAGGAATCGTTGGAGTAGAGATGGGATTCACAATCAGGTAGCTGAAGGAAATCAGAGAAGTATTAAACAATCATTCTTAGCTTCCTACAGTTACTTCAAACCTGAGAACAGCATTCTCTATCTGAATGAGTATTCAGCTTTGAAAGGAATTCGAGTCTATGGTTTAGAAAGACTCGTTGGAAAGAAAAAATTAGAGAAATTGTGGAATGTAGGGAAGGGATATAGGGTTTCTAAGAAGTCCCGTAGAGTTGACCAGAAACCTATAAATCTGCTAAAAAACCGTCAAAGTCTCATTTATCCACTACCAACAACTTTTACAAGATTTCATTCCGATCACAGTAGAAGTAGGAAATGCTTTCCTAAGAAATTTCAATTCCTATCCGATGAAAACCGTCTTTTCCCTCTCAAACAAGCTCACATTGATTACTTGGATTTTATGGAAACGGGTCCAAATCAAAGAAAACAAAAAGAAAAGTTCTATAACTCGATCGCTTATTCCATTTGGAGTCAACTGAGTTATGAATCCGATTATCAACTTTTAAAGAATGATTTTGCAGAATCAAGGACGCAAACACCGATGATTCGAATTCTTCAGAGATGGGCTAAACTTGGAATCGCGGAAATCAAACGAATCGGAAAGAGTAAATACGAAAAGAAACAATATGTAATTAAAAAGCTCATACCGGAATTGCCGGATGTTTTATATACGTTCGATCGAAATGAATACGAAAACCGTAACGGTACTGAGGAGAGCATGGAGATCGTTTTCGAGAATCCGATATTCGGTGGAAAGAATAAATATGGAATCAATAAGAAAAGAAGAATGGAACTATTAGGAGATCTAAATGTCCAAAGTAAAAAAGACAATTAAACCGAAAGCAACGTTTAAATTCACTGCAAATGATTTTTACGAACTTCTCGATAAATACGATCGCAAGTGTGCATTGACTGGTAGAATATTAACTCCGATGACCGCTGAAATTGAACTCATAGAGCCATATAAGAAGATTGGAATCGAAGAAAAAGAAAATCATTATCTTGTAGATAAAAGCATTTCTTATCTTGCTCGCCACATCTCTGAAGGAGAGATCATCGAGCTGGCGGTGGAAATAATTCGCTTTAGGGGATCTGAAAAAGGATATGTGATTACTGAAAAGAAAAAGCGAAAGTAAGGATGAGTATGGAAGTTGATTTTCCTAAGCATTCAATTCGAGACATCACCGATCGAATTCGAATTCGGTATTATCAGAGAATTAAATGGTCTTGGTATAGAAATCGTAAACATGAAAAAAAGAGAACTTGGTATCAATGTCTTTGCAGAAACAAAACGAAATTACTTCAGGTATCTTTAAAAGAGAGAGTTGTAAGTGATGTCGATCCTTGGAAGGGTTACCTCAGATTACAAAAAACAAAACTTAAATTCAGCTACGATTTATATACTTCATGGCAAGAAACTGAGATTCGGCTTTTGAATAAGATGAATCAAAGGAGTTTTATTAAACACAAAGGCGGGTTATGGGTTCATGCTTCTCGGATGCAAGTGCAGAAGATCAATGGAAGAAAAAGCCAAAGGGAGATATCATCATTCAAATCAGAAAAATATAGAATTAAAAAGCAAATCGATAAACTCAAGAATCTATATCGAAGAAAACCGTTGGATCAGGATGCTTTGAATTGGAGTAAAGCATTGATTTCATCCAAGGTAAAGTTTAATCATCGTTATAATAAAAATTGGGGTGAGGCCTGTGACGTTTTAGTAAGTAAGATGAATCGAAGGATCGAAAGAAAAATTTGATTAAAGATTGATTGAAAATATGGAAAGTCAAAAATCAATAAATAGGCTTCATGGATCGCGAAATCTTAAATACAATATATTTGCTGGAGTCTCAACTTCGAGATTACGTTAATTCTCCACGGAAACAAAATATGCTTATGATGGATAAAGAAATCTGGAACGCAATCTGCGTTTCAATGGACCTGATCGGGGATACAACGAATGCTATAGAGGAATATTTAAAACTTGATTCTTCAAGCATCAAATATTTGGCCATTTATGGAATTTTGCAAGCTTTGTATTTACAACAAGATGCTCTTCAATACATATACGAAACTTTGAATCTACCATTTACTTTGTCACCACGCCTTAGAGAGATGAGAAAAATTCGGAATAAGGTAGCTGGGCATCCAGTCAATGCGTGGAAAAAGAAATTTCAGTCCTTTCATTTTATTTCACAGATGGAGTCTTCTGCTCGTTTTGTTCAGTTGTTGTCAATCGACGCGAAGACAAATGATTTAGAATTTGAAAAGATTGATATCCATCAATCCATTCAAACGCAACTTGAGGAATTAGCGATTGGTTTACAGACAATTATTTCGGAACTGAATAAGGAAAATGAAAAGCATAAGAAGGAATTTAAAGACGTGAAGATTAAGACAATAATTGATAATATTATGCCATATGAACTTGGTAAAATCTATGAAAGCGCGCTCGGTGGAGATTATCCAGCGAGTATGGTTCTGTATTCACTTGGAAAAATCCGAACGACCTTACAAGCATTCACTGAAGAGTTAAAGAAACGAAATTTATTAGGTAATCTATCAGGTGTGGATTATTTGCTTACTCTTTTTGACCATCCGATTGCTGTGCTTGAGGAACATTATCAAGGTGCTAAAATTGTTCCTTCTGAAGATCGTTTCATATATTTCTTTTTTGTTGAAAAACATTTAAAGGAATTGGGAGAGATGGCAATGCAGATTGATGAAGAATATACTTCGTGACTAATATATTTCAAATTCAGATATAAGTTTTTTACTTTGGAAAATTAGTAATAAATGAATCAGATATTTAATAATAACAATGTGTATGTATTGGGTGCAGGCTTCTCTAAGGATGCGAATATGCCTTTAACAAAGGACTTTCTAATTCGAATGAGAGAAGCAGCGGAATGGTTAGAAACGAATGAAGATTCGCGATCAATCAAACATATTAGAGATGTTTTTGATTTTAGGCTGAAGGCTTCGGGAGCGGCTTATCGAGTAAATATAAATATTGAAGATATAGAACAGCTTTTTTCATTAGCAGCGGCAAAAGAAATATACTCCTTTAATGAAGCTATTGTTGAAAGTATTGCCGCTACTCTAAATTACTGTGAAAAAACCGGCGATCGTAAAAATATTGACCTAACTATAAGTAAAGAGTTTGCGAATAAGATACCAAAAGCAAATTTAAAAACCAATAATCTATCCGATACATATTCTTCTGATAGTTATGATTTCTATATAGGCAACATGCTCGGCTTATTTAAAAAGAATAACGTCGTTACCAATAATACTTTTATATCGTTTAATTACGATACTGTGTTAGAGAATAGCATTTGGAATTTAGGGCATAAAGTTAGTTATGGGATAAAAGGAATTGATGCACCGTCTGAATTGCATGATTCGGACAGTGGAATAAAAGTTTTAAAATTACATGGATCGATAAATTGGAAATTGAAGCCTAATTCAAGTGGACTATTTATTCAAGCATTTCGAAATTATGATGATTCATCTAAGTCAAAGGGAGATAGAATCCTTTTACCTCCTACGTGGCAAAAAACATTTTCTGGGCATTTACAGTATGTCTGGAATAATGCCATTTCTGCTATTTCAACTGCTACTCGGCTGATCATTATTGGCTTTTCAATACCGGAGACCGATATCCATTTTAAATATCTTCTTTCCGCTGGATTACAGGATAATATTTCGCTTAGAGAAATATTGTTTGTTAATCCTATGGAAGAGGATGAATTCACTGACAAAGCTAAAAAAATATTCCATAGTTCATTTTTGGAAACGGGAATCGTTCGCCATGTAAAGTCGACGGCCTCTGAATATTTAAAACAATATAATCATCTGGATAGAATAAACAGAAGGCCCGATTTATAAAATTTTTCGTTTAATTTTATATGAAAGCCTTAAATTATATTTATGAAAATTTAATACAGTTAACTGTTGAATACATAACGCAATATATGGTCGATTATTTCGGAATCGATATATCCGATTCAATGACCACAATATTTGTTTGCGGTACTTTGATATTATTTCTAATGATAACGTGGATCTTTTTTTATGGAGACGTACTTGAACTATCTAATGTGAAATGGAGCGATTCAAAAAAGGATAAATACTGATGGACTGGGAACCAATTACAATCGATGAGCTTTTCCAGAGAATTCGTGCCTCTGAGGAAAAATTACGTTCTGAACTTTCAAGATTTTGGAATCTTATTCAAATTTGTCCAACCAAATGGCAAGAGCAATCTTATGGTGAGGTAGGGGGAGGATTCTGGGCCGTTGGCATTATTGGAGAGTATGTAATTTGGTTTAACGACATTGAGGATGGGTTTAATATTTCTCGTTATAGAGAATATGGACGAATACATGAATACTGGTGTAATCAAGACGAGCTTCATGTGTCAGTCGAGAGGTTGTATAGTCTAATTCGGTATGGTGGTAATCTTACTGGCCAAGCAGGTCCGCCGGAAAGTTTAGAGTTTGAAGATTAATTCAATCGCTAATTTGCGTCGTAAAATTAGATGTTTCTACCACTCTTTAGTAATAATATAGGCGATGGTAGAATTGAAAATTACCTTCACTCTAATTGGGCGATTAAAGTTGTATTGTTGAGTGAATGAAATCAAATAAATTTATACTATATTCTATAATACTCTCAAGCTTAGTATTTCTATTCGTTTCTGGAACGGCAATTTTTCTTAAGTTTTCCGAAGATCGTGACCCAGAAATTCCGGATTCTGTAAGAAATGAAATTCGCAAAAGTGCTGAGAAGTTTCAAATTCCATCATCGCGTATTCAGTCGGTTGAAAGACGAATTCACACTGTATTTCAAGGAAAGGCAAGTTCTCCTAAAAATGAAGTAGATACTTTCAAAATCGTTGACGATCGATACATTTTGAAAGAAGGGCAAGGTGGAGAAAAAGAGCTTAGTCTATTAGGCTTTTTTCAATTATGGCAACGTTTGGATCTTCAATACGGAGGATTAACTATGCGAGTGCTGGAGGAAGTTATTCTTCCCAATTTAGACACTTTGGAAAAACCTAACGTAATCTTTTCTTTCAAGGAAAAATATCGAACTGAATTCAAATCGACGGATTCCTATACCGAATACTTAACTACTTGTAGAACCGGAAGTATCATTCAAGCAAGTAAGGTTCACAAGGATATCTCTGGTATTGCGATTCTGATTACCTGTAAAACTCAATTAGCAGGAACACCTGGAAGTAAAAGTCGTGGATATTACTTTCCACGTCTCGGGTGGTATTTTGCTACGAACTTCGAAAATGATTTTTACAAAGGTCATTATGAAATTCTTTCCGTTAAGCTTATTCAATAAAAAGCCTGAGCCTTATTTAAATTAGAGACCTGAGAAAACAATGCGTAAGTTTCTATCAAATTCGATCCCTCTAAAGGAATGTCCGAACTGTAATCATCGATATGGATTAGATTCCATTAAAAGGTTCGATGGCACAGAACGTTCAAGGTATTTTCGAATTATTTGTAAAAGCTGTAATCTATCCACTAATGAATTCCGTATTATAGAAGAAGCTAAATTGGAATGGAACAAATAAAACTTTCGATCGAAAGTCAAGGAGCTTGTTATAATGATCTTAATTTGCGATCTGCTAATTATATCGATTCAAAAATAGGTCATTTCAATTAGTAGAATTGGTAATTGCTTCTTTAAAGTTAAACGATTATTTTATATAAAGATGCAAATATTCGCATTGGATACGAACCTATATATCGAGTAAATCTTTCGGTTTCACTTTAAATCTTTTAGCTATTTTTAAAATTGTATTGATCGTAGTATTTGCTCGACCGGATTCGATCTCTTGAATAGTCCGAAAATGGACGGAAATTTCTGTTCCGTCGTCCATATCTTCCTGAGTAATTTCTCTTACTTTTCGTAAAGATTGAATTTTGTTTCCTAATTTTTTTCGAAATTCGTCACTTTCTATAGAAAATTCTTTTTTGCTCACCCACATTATTATGTGTGATGTTTAAATTGTCACCTACAGTCTATAATGTGGGTACTATGAATTAATTTAAAAGCACACTACAATGTGGGTAATGTTTGACTCTCCGGAGGCACACACTACAATGTGGGTAATGTTTGACTCTCCGGAGGCACACACTACAATGTGGTATATATTTTGCTTTTAGAGGTGAAAATGAAAATTAAGAGAGCTATTTTAGTTTTGATTCAGTGTTTACTATTTTCCATAGGTTGTAGTGGCTATCAAAACATAGCTGAAATAAAATTTAAAACAAATATGGAACTTGAAGCAACCTACTACGTAGTTGGAAAGCCGGACGAAGATAAATTAAAAGTAAATGCGAATTATTATAGATTCGAAAAAACCAAAAATATACGCGAATTGAATTCAATAACGATTTATGAGGATGGGAGAATATTCGGGATACATACTATAGTGCTGGGTAGAGAAAATTCTTTTAGCTCTTTATGTTTTATTAAAGATGCTGAGAACATTAAGACTGGAGAGGAGCTAACGTTATCACTCGATTGTAGATTTAATGGAATTGGTGATAAAGTTCAGTATAAGTTAAATATTAAAAAGGGCCTGAACGTTGTAGAAAACGAATACAAAAATCAATTTAAAAATATGGAGGATATTTACTTATTTTCTGGAGTAGGTATTACTTCGATTATTTTAACGAGAAATCCTGATAACCTATTTAAAGCCGGGAGCGAGTTAACCAATCTAGGGAAAATTGATCTCTATAAGTATTCCGTCGATTCAATTTACAATTTATCCGAAGAAGGAAATTTTAGAACGCTTTTGAACGCATATTTAACTAATAAGGATCTTAAATCTAAAGTTATGAATGAAATTGAAATTGATGGCAATGAATTTGAAATTAATGATAAAGCTAAGGAGTATGAGGATATTAGGAAAAAAGAATTTGTCTATCTTGAAAATGTCGGTCTTTCATTGGGTAAATATGATTTCAATAAACAGGGATATAACCTTTCAATAATTTTTGATAGTTCCGTGGGCGGTTATTTTGGACAAGCTCCATTTGAGTATAAAGGGATATATTCGGATGTAATATTTTTTCAAATTGCGGAGTCCGAAGCGAAGAATTTAAAGCTTAACGAATTTACTTACGTTGGTTTATTCAAACCTAAATTAGTTATCGAAAAAGAAAAGTATGTTCATTGCAATTCGAAAGGCATCACCATTATTACGAGTAAAGAATTTATGGATATGGCGAGTAATGTGGACCCGACAATAATTTGCAGAGAGAAGGTCGGATCATTTGCAAAGGTTAAACTAAATTTAGTTAAGTTCAAACTTCTAAATAAGAATAACGAAGTGATATTGGAAAAAGGTAAATAGAGTAAGCCCGATGGATCTCCCCTGGAAGAATCTCCAGGGGAATTATATATATTAACTCGCTTTTCTTTTCTTCTGATGGAAATTAAAGTCTTGTTGGTAATATTCGACTTTCTTCTCTAACGGATTAGAATTTTTCTTCTTCACGCTGTTTAGAGCATAGTCCTCATATACTTGATTATAGGAGGTTTTATTCAAAGAATAATTTTTATTCGGATCGGATACGATAATCCCTAAACCTTTTAAGGTTGATAAACATTTAATAAGAACTCTTCTGAAGTCGTTTATCTCAGTAAAATAGGAATAAATATCAGTACGATTTAGAGTTCCGTATTTTCTAAGTAAGTCGATTATTAAGAATCCGCGAATGCCTATTCCCGCAGTGTAAGCCAAATTTTGATGTCCATCTTGTGGAAAAAAGCGGGGTTTGGTGATGAGCTGTAAATTTTTAAGTTTAGTTAGATCGCATACTGTGATCCCTTTCGGATAAAGAAATTTTCCTTTTCATCCTTTTCCCACGATACATTATCTATAAAACCTGCAGCTTCGAATATTAGAAGGTATTTTCTCAATGTTTTAAAGTTTAAGCGACCTAATGAAATTAGAGTTAATTCTTTGAGAGGAAGGGTAATTGTAAAGTTGTTGGTAACGGAAGCCCAATTGTATAAAGTTTCTAAAGCAACTCTTGCTTTATCGGAATTTAAACCTTTATAAACACTAAAATCTATTTTTCTAATTAAACAAATCGATTGGAGAATCTTAATCCAGGATTTATCTTTCTTATTTAAGCTCTCTGGAAAATTCGACAAGGCAGTTGCTACTTGCAAGGCTTGGTTGAGAAAACTTGGATCTTCAATACAGCGAGAAGATTGGGGGAATGATTTATAAACTAAATACTTAATAAAAATATCTTCAAAATTACGAATTTTAAGGTTAGTTATGAAAGCCATTTCAACCTCAGATCTCTCGCCGGGTTTTGAGTTAATAACATTTTCTAATAATATTTTTGGATAAAGGTCATAGTTTCGATCTTTATAACTTTCCGCTACTTTTTGTTTATATAAGATATTATATATATACTCAGTCTCCGGAGTTTTTAAGTAAGCTTCTTTGATTAGATTTTCTTTCTCCCTGTTGAACCATTCCTCTATGCATTGCCTTTCTTGTACAGAATTCTTCGAGAAGATATCCGTATTTCCGGCGGTGAATTGAGTCTTTATATTTGAAAGATTCTTAGATACTTTGCTAATCGCTTTGCTTGAATTGGTTATCTGTAACTTCTCAATTTCATCTATGTTCTTTATGATTTCTAACAGCTTAGTATCTAATAATTCGTAATTAGATTTCAAAGTCTTCGATTTTTGGTTTTTGGATTTTGATCTCTTCGGTTTAAATATATATTCTAGGATCGGCTTTAATATACCATCGATATTGATGAGAGGGACATTTTTGGTAATCTTGTAATAACGATCTTTTGGAGGAGCATCTTTCTTTTTGACATTCTTCATTAAAATACCGGGTCCGTGGATCATTCCATTAGGAATAAAATCGATCTTAATTCTTCTTGCCCTTTTTAATTTATTTTCATCGTCTGCCTTTATTTCAAAATATTCAATGAAAGTTTGCAGTTGCTCTTCAGTTAGAAAATCCGCCGGGTCGATCGCGGTAACGATTCTCTCAAATATAGTCTTATTCGGAATTCTCATATAATAATGTTTTCCACAAGAAGGTGTAGTAACTGTAAATGTCTTATTGAATACTTCCTTTTCGAGTATCTCCCAATAAGTTCTAAATACTCGGTTAGACTTACAGAGGAATTTCAATTTCTCCAATGTGACTTGATAATCATCGAAATCTATTACAGTTATATCTGAATATTTAGGATTGAGATAGAATGAATAATTAAAATCTTCCTTCTTGTTTTTAGGATATTGGCTTTTAAGTCTCTCTTGAATGATCTTAGTATTCTTAATATTGTCATTATTTTCAAGATCGAATATGTCTATATAAGCCACTGCTTGTGAGAAAGATTTCCCTTTAAAGTCTTTGATCGAAGGTGTCAGAATTACTTCATGTTCTTCTATATGCTTAGTGTTTATCATTGGATGTTATCCTATATTTCTTAATTACTTAGAGTTTTATATTGTTAAAAAAAGTGTATTTTTTATTAGTTATATGTTATTAGAAAAAATTACACCTTTTCACAGTTTCGAATATATTAGTAAAACCATTTAAGTAATTATGAATGTTGGATAAATTATCCATTTCATCATTGATAATTTTTACGATATTTCGAATAAAGCTTTAACTATAGAATAGAGTACGCCTAAAGTAGTGAAAAGTTAGCGTAGAAAATTTAGGAGAAAGGAATATAGAGGAAAAATTGAATAGAGTTACTCTATTTTTTATGAATCAGTTTAATCTATTTAAACTGTTAACGTAAATTGGAAGTAATAAGCGATTTATCTTTTTAATTCCAATCTCGTAGATGTTTAGAACCATCGAATTCAGGTAGAGTGTAGAATTTACTAGTTGTGATTGGTGAATACTATCACTACACAAATCTTTTCCACTGTCGATGAAAAAATGAGAATCAGGATGGCTGTTGATATAATGAGTTATTTAAACTTCATGCTTTTGGGTTCGATTATTTTAAACCTTTTACTTCTATATTTTAGTTTTAAATTTTATTTAAAATTACGAGAGATTCAGCGGAAGGCTAATTTAGAATCAGAGCAAAGCGAGAATGAATTTAGTATCGATATCAAATATGTCGATAATTCATTTACTCTTTTCGGGGATGGGAAAGAATATTATGCTTCTATTCCCAGCTCCATGACTATTGATCAAATATTTGCAAGGGGTAGAAAGCGAGACACGGCCAATCGGATTTTGGTAGCAGAGACTTATGAGAGGAATAAATTAGCTAACAAAATAAAGAATGATCGAGCTAAACGAAAAAAAGGTTAATATTCGAAATATTCCAGTGGAAAGCATCTGGAATTTATTTAATAAAAACTTTTTCTAAAGTTTTTGGATTTAATTTCGCATGCAGATAGTATTTCGCAGTGGTGCTAATATCCTCATGTGAAAGTCTTTCTGCTATTGCTGGAATCGTTACTCCAGCTAAGAGTAGACTGCTGGCGTGAGAATGACGGCAGCCATGAACTGAGAATGGTTTTCCTAATATTCTTTTAGAGTATTTATTTATTTCCTGCCATAAGAATTGCCTAGAATAATACCCGTTAATTGATCTCAAATTCTTAAATAGAAACTCTTTAGGACTTATGAATCCGTTATGAAAGGTTTTTAGTACTTCTTGATAAAGTCTAACGGGAAACGCGTTTTGAATAGTTATTTCTTTCCCGCGCTTTCGAATAATCGTGATGGCTAAGGAATCATTTGAGACCGAACAGTCTTTAATCCTAATCCGTGTAAGTTCTGATACGCGAAATCCAGAATTATAAAAAGCCTTTATCATCAAAGATAACTTTTTAGGAGTATTTTTGCATAATAGCGAGACTTCTTTTTTGGTTAAGACTGCTGATTGTTTAACAGAATATTTCGTAGAGTCCACTTTCATTTCTTTAAAAGTAGAATCTAACAAACTTAGAAAGACGAGACTATTGGCTTTTCCAGGTAGGGAAGTTTTTATTCCTTTTTTAAGAGCCGACTTTGCAGCTCGGACGGTGGCTGCTCGAACACCTTTACTTTTTAAATAATTTAGATAGATTTGGATTCTTTCTGGAGTAATCGACTGCCCTTGGTTCCAAACGTTGAACTGTTTAATTTGTAGGTAATAAGAGTTGCGAGTATTTACGTTCGGTAAGTTAGGATTTCGAAGATTAGTAAGACGATTTTCTTGCGTAAGATCCATTTCGATAATATACCGAGGAGGGCACTTTGGTCAAGATACATTTTAGTAATAGTTAATCATTTACATAGGGATAGTATTCTTGATAGTCATTTTAAAACCAATGGCTTCTTTCAGATTATTTTAAAAAGAATTATTTAACCTAATAAGAAACTGATGAGTATGAAAACACAGTAATAGAAAATTAAGGTATGTTTCGGGAATTTTCAAAGGAATTCGGGAAAGGAATGAAATTCTAACCCAAAATCAAAAAAAATCATAATGATCGGGTGATTTCGTTTGATGGTGATAAGCTCCTCTAAAGATAGATCCCGAATGGAATGCAGGAAAGAGCACTCAATCGATCACGAGAGGCAGACTTTTCAATACAAAAGTTCCAATTACTGCTTTTCAAATTTTCGATAAGAGTCCGTTCCATACTTTGATGAAAACAGTATTAAAGTTTAAACGGTTTTTGCCGATAATGGTCGTAAGCATTGAAGAATAAAGACTCAATATTTTTCAAATTGTTTATCCCATAAAAAGAGATACGTTGAGTGTCTCTTACTTCGCATTCGAAAGGAAAACTATAATGCACAGCTTTTCTTTGTTTCGAAAAAGCAAGTGTAACTAAAAATCTTAAGGAAGATTTTTAGTTACTTAAAGATTCCCTTATGGATCGATAATCTTTGCTTGCCTGTAGGTATCTTGATACGGATTAATGTTTTAAAATGGCTAAAATTATAGATCTATTTTGTGGTGTTGGTGGATTAAGTCTGGGGGCAACCAGGGCAGGATTTGAATTATTGTATGGGATGGATAAGGATGAAATAGCCCTTGAAACACATAGAAAGAATTTTCCAAATGCAAAACATATTTTAACTGACATCAACTTACTTTCACCGAATGAGTTTGCTGATAGATACGTGAATCGTAATGTTGCCGGAATTATTGGCGGTCCTCCTTGCCAAGGATTTAGTGTGATGGGTAAAAGAGACGTTGCGGATCCTAGGAATAATTTACTTACTCAATTCATGAAATATGTCCGTGCAGCTCGTCCATTATTTTTTATGTTCGAAAATGTTCCTGGATTAATGCATCCTAGATATAATCATATTATAAAAAAAAGTTTTGATATAGTTAGTAATGAATATAATATTATTGGCCCTGTCTTATTAAATGCTAAGGAATTTGGTGTTCCGACGGATAGAATGCGAATATTTTGTGTTGGTTTTTTAAAAGGAAAGTCGAGAAAAATCAATGAAAATTTAGTATTGGCTCCTCCTAGAGGTCAAAAGCCGATATCTGTTAGCCAAGCTTTTAAGGGACTTCCGATAAAAATTAACAATGCCAACGATCAAATGGAGGATTGGAAAATAATTAAGAAAAACCTTAATGAGCCATATTCAAAATTTATTTATAGTAAAATACCTGCAAACGTTGGTGATGCAGAATCCTTAAAGAGATTCAAATTAAAGAATGAGGTTTCGGGTTTTATTGGGACTGCTCATTCAGAAGAAGTTATTAAAAGATGGTCTAAAATAAAAGCTGGACAAAGAGATTCTGTTTCAGGATGTAAAAGATTAGATCCAAAAGGCCAGAGTCCAACAATACGTGCTGGAACCGGTCCGGATAAAGGAAGTTTTCAAGCGGTTCGTCCACTTCATCCAAGTGAGAATAGAGTGATTACTCCTCGTGAAGCAGCACGTCTTCAAGGATTTCCTGATTGGTTTTTATTTCACTCAACTAAATGGCATAGTTTTCGCCATATTGGGAATAGCGTTAGTCCAATAGTAGCTGAAGAGATTTTATCGAGAATTATTAAGGTTATTTGATTTTAAAGTGTTATTCTAGTAAAGTGAGGGTAGTACCTGTATAACTTAATGTAGTCTTTTATTATGCTTTCGTGTTTGCTTTCTTCCTCATCTAGATCAAAAGGTATTTTTTTGATTAGAGATTCGAATTTACGGACGGGTATTTCTTTATCTAACCAAAGCTTTTCTTTTATAGTTAGTCCCGGTGCATTAAGCTCTACTATTTTATTCCAATCATTCGAATAGAATTCCCACGAATCTATCGCTGTTTCTTGAAGAAATTCCGATACATTCTCGGAAGGGATTATAATGCCCGTGAGTGTAAGCATTTTATGAAGGGAATCTTTGTAAATAAAGCTTGATAATGGTAAAAAAAGACGATCTGAATTTCCTTCAAAGGCTTTCTGAGTTGCGATTCGTAAAGCGTCTAACAAAACTTTTGGGTATTCTTCGTCATTCATTTTGGCACTTTCGGTAGTAGAAGGAAGATGATCTCTAAGTCTATTTTTTAGCTTTTCTAATCTTCTATTTCTTAGTATTTCAAGTTTTTCTTTTCCAGTCCTTATAATTTCCTCCTCGGAAATATCTTTAGCTTCTCCGAGACAATTAATATTTGCATTCAAGGTAATTTTGACTACATCGAAATCGGCTAGTTTAGAAAGAAGAGTCCGCAATTCATTTATTTGCGGACCTATGAGTTTTGGGTCAGCAAAGTCCAACCAAGTAATTGTCGATTTATTTGTCGAAAGACGATTAATAAAATCTATAGATTTTAATTTTTTGCAAATAATAGTACGAACTGGTTTATTAAACAATTGTCTTTTATATACAGATTCACTTTCTTCTAAAGAAATTAGATATTTATTCCCAAAAGTCTGATGTATTATTTTAAAATCTTCTAATGAATTACCTCCAAAACCAATGTATGCGTATTCTCTGATTGGTTTTTTCTTATCAACATATCTTAGTAACTCCATAAAAAGATGCCTATCAATCGATTTATTTGGTCGTATATGATAGGGTATAAATCCTCCACTCATTTTTTTTTGGACCCCTTTAAGACAAAATCAAAAGCTGCTTCTCCCACTGTGGCCGGTTTTTCGTCTTTAATATCAAAAAGGATATTTGAAACTTTTTCTATATCTTTAATTTTTTTTGTAAAACGGATAACTTTAAATTCTGCGCTATCTCTTTCCGGCTCTGGCAGTTTTGGAATAAATCTTTTTCCATCATATTTATTTCCACTAGATTTATCTTTGGTCCAATTTGTGTTTTTCTGCTTCGATAGTTTGCTTAAAATATCTTTTGGAGAATAGTTTTGGTTCGGCCGATGTTTTTTTTCTTCTGAGATATTTAATTTCCACTTATTAGTGTATTGAGTGAAGGTTCGTATGCCTTCGCGCATAAACTTTTTTGTATATAAATATAAATCAGAGCCTAAATCAATACCTCGTTTGGTCGTTGTTAGTGGAAGTAAAGATGCATCATCGCTTGAATATTGTACGATACCGGCTATAGCAATAAATTGATTGTGAAAATTTGGGACTGTTTCTTCGCCCCAGCCTGTAAGTCTAGTTTTATCGCTTTCTAAAACAACTCGATCATTACATAAAATTGTTATTCCGGCCTGCTCGGCCGAGTGACGTCCTTCTTGATCATCTTCTATTTCTTCAGCACTTGGCATAGGCCGATAAAAGCCAATAACTATATCAATGGTAACTTTTCCAGATTTGCCTTGATAATAATATGGTTGGAAAGTTTGATTATTATTTGAATCGCTATCAAAGTTGGCGATAAATTGTATACTTTTGGGTTTTACATCGTAGCTGTTTACTAAGATTTTAAAACCTTTTTCAAGTATAAGGCTATAATGACTAGAAATCCTTTGTATAAGTTCACTATAAAAATTGAGATTGGAATTTGCGAATTTTAAAGCGATTTCCGGCCTTATATGTTTCATCTTTATTGTTGTGCCGATTTCGCTTTGATTTTTTGAATTATGTTTTAATTCAAGCTCCCATTCGTTATCGTTTTCCATCCATTCTTTCGGAATGGAAACTTCAAAATTTTCGTTTTCAGTTGCAGAAATCACTGTGGCTTCAGAACAAATTTTAAATATAGCCCTCTTCATTCCTATGCCGTAGATGCCAATTGTATGAGAAGAGTTATTGTTAGAATTATTAGGTCTTCCTAATTTAAATGCTACTTCTTTGGCTATAGATAATGATATCCCACCACAATTGTCTTTAATCGTAAATGAAGACTTGTCAAAGATGATTTCTGCAAAATAGCCTTTGTAAGGCTCAGGGGTATTGGATAGATTATTCTTTCCAATTTTTCTGATTGCACCGTCGAGACAATTATCAATCAGGTCTAGAATAGCGTCTTCGAGTTCGATATCTCTGGTTAACATCTCGACGAAGAATCTTTTTGTTGGGGAGGCTTGGACCTTGTCGGGTTCAGGTTTATTTGTCATATTAAATCCATGATTGTCTTAAGAATAGCCTAACGGCTCGATATAATGCCACGACAACTACACTGATTTGTTATATTTTAAATCGCTTATCAAGGTCAATGAATTTTCGAATTTTAGTGCATTGTTAAATACTTTGAAACATAATTAAAGTAAGGACGATAATTCGCAGCTGAAATAATAGACAGTTTGATGTGCAAATAATATAAGAAAATTGAAATTCGAGTTATTAATTTTTTAATTTGAGTATTGAGTAATATGAAATGGATGTAGTTTCAGTTGACCGGCGATCTTGGATCATGTCGCAGATAAAAAGTAAAGGTAATTCTTCCACTGAATTATCTCTAATTAAGCTCTTTCGAATACATAAGCTCAAAGGTTGGAGAAGAAATATTTTAGTAATCGGAAAGCCCGATTTCGTTTTTCCTAATCATAAAGTTGCTGTATTCGCCGATGGTTGTTTTTGGCACGGGCATAACTGTAGGAATTTAAAACCTAAGTCAAATATTTCTTTCTGGGAAGAAAAAATTGAAAATAATAAGAACCGAGATAAAAAGATAAATAAAAAATTACGAGAAAGCGGATGGTCTGTTTTTAGAATTTGGGAATGTAATATTAAGAATGGAAAAATTTCGAAGAGATTGATTGATATGATACATTCAAAATCTTTATAATAATGAGTTTGAAATAAGTTTGTATACTTTAATTATATGCGAAGAGTATTTATTAACGAATAGTGAATGTTCCTTTGTTACGGAAAGTCTATATAATCCGTTTATTTACATATCTCCCATTATGTAAACAACCTTAGTCTACCTTCCCCTGTCAGAATATTGCGTACGTAATAGTATTTACCTGACCGTTCCTTTTGAAATAAATTGACTAATCTTCTGAGCTTGGTTCCTCGTTGGCTTCAATTTTGATTCCAGTGGTAAAAATTTGAAAAGGAGTTCTTCAGTTCAGCTTCTTCTTTAGTGAGCGCCTTTGTAATTGTATTCTTCAAATAAGATTTTTAAGTCGATCGGCATTTCCTCAATCGACTAGTAAAATTTAGTTCGACCTGCGATTCTGAAATACTCATAGAGTAAAGTTCGATGAAGTCGTTCGACCTATCCGTTACTCTGAGGTCGTCGGTTTTGTGTTCGATTAACTCTATTAGGAAGAAGTTCGTTGGTTCCTGGATTCGATCTAAGAGCCCCTCTGCTTCGTAGGTCGGAACGTTTCTTCGGATCTCGAAGAATGGCTGATGGGAATATCACATAATCTTGCAGGCTTTACTTACACTTTCTAATTCGTTAGCAAGCTCTAACAAATTTAGCTTTCTTCTTTTTGCTTTTTCTACCGCATTGGTGTTGGTGAGCATCGGGTTTCTGTGGAGTTTGAATAATTTGTGGTAAAATCTTTTTACTTTCAGAAGAAATCGGAGCTGCCGGTTTTACCGAGCTGTCAGGTGAATGCTATCACTACGCAGTCAGTTTACACTTTGTAGTAAGTTTTAATTTTAGGAGCTTTAGGTTGTGCTAATGGATTCAATAAATGATAAAATTAATCAAGTTCGTGAAACATATTTATCGCACGGACGTGATTTTCCGGTTTTGGAACAAATACATTCAGATATAATTAGAATGCATAATGAGATGCGAGCTAATAGAAAAATTTTTCTTAGAAAAGGAATTTTGGAACCAGTGGCAATATATTTAATTAATGCAATTTGTGAGTTTGATACTCAAATCATAAATTCTCTCAAGAATCGTCATTATAGTTCGGCTGAAGCTATGTCTCGCATATCCATTGAACACTCGGTGAATCTTCAGTATATTTTGAATACAAAGACAAATGATCGTGTTATTTCTTTGATGAAGCATTATATACTTGGGGCTAAAACAAAGGCAACAAAATGGAAGAACGATGCGCTTCGCCTTGATTTAAAGGAAGCAATTCCTCATGCAGAAGGTAAGATATCTCTATTTAACAATTATATAGATAGTAATCCGCATATAGTGTCTGATAAAGTTGCTGAATGGCCGGATGCAAAATCTCGATTCAGGGATATTGGACAAGAATATCATTACCACATTGTTTATGCATCAGCCTCTGATTCAGTTCATACGTTATCAGAAGATATATTTAATTTAATTACTTTAAATAGTTACCCAAAAGAGATTCAAGAAAAGGTTTTTGAAAATATATACTACCAAAGAATGTCTTTTGCACATTATTTATCTATTTACTCTTTGCTATACTGTTGTGGTTCGTTTGTGTCATTTTTAGAATATTTGAAGAATACGGATTTTCATAGCCGAATTGAAAAGTTTGTAAAAGTACTAAATCAAATTCTAGAAAAACACGAAAAGGATGACGTTCAAATTAAGGAGCCAATATGATATTATTGTAGAAGATCCTTGAATTTTGGAAGACTAGTTTTGATTTCTTTTGGAAATTAACTTTAACAAAATAAAACACTGAAGCAGAATCGACATTGATATCAAATTCAAGGTTAGGTAGAAAGAGTTTGATTTCTCTTGCAAAAGATGAATTTCATTTTTGATTTGTTTTAAAGATTTATTCATCTCTTGAAAGGGAATATTTATGCTTCCATTCTCACTCGATGTGGAGCCAAATCCGGAATAACGAGTCTTAAGAATTGGAGAAGAGGAGACATGATCCACAAGTTTCTTGTCTTTTAACTCCATATATCTGGCTCGAAGAGAAGGGTTGTTCGGCCAATTGGAGAAAGCTTTTTCGTAGTAAGAAAATGCAGTTTTAAATTTACGTTCCTTGTATTTCTGATCAGCTACTTTGATCCAAACTTCTGTTTGATAGAGTTGAAGGGTGACATCGTTCGGATTGATTTTTATCCACTCATCCAAAAGAGCTTGGGCTTCCTCCACTCGATTAGAATCAACGAAATCTTTAATTTGTTGATAAGAAGTATTTTCGTCCGTGCTTTGTTGCGGATAGGTAGAAGCAGAGAAGATAATTGAAAGCAAGATTAGACTTAGAACATTTTTCATCTTTATCTACTCAAAATAATCGCTTTATGGCCGTATCGAGCTACCGGCAGTGTAACTGTCTCTGTTCTCCACGGAGTCGTTGTCGGGTTTCCTAGATCCATAGAATAAACTTTATCCTGCGGAACATTCGTAAGATTGGCTCCACCAAACAGAAACGCTCTCCTAAGCTCGTAGGAGACTTCCATTGCGGGATAGTAAAGTGCGGTTGGTAGAATTCCACCTGCTGTATAATTGGAGGTGGTCGCTAAGCTATAATCAAAGGTATTGGAAGACGTAACTGAAGTAGGGGGTTGGAATACATCAGCTGTTGTCGATCCTCCAGCAATTAGGATGGCGGCTGGATCAGCAGGGTAGGTGTCCTTTGGATTCGGACGATAACAAGCCATCGCGGCTCCATACTTTGCTTGGCTGATAGTCGCTTCAACAAGGGAAGTGGTAGTATTTCCACTTGGAATATAGGCGTCTGAAGTATTAAATGGAAGGCCGTCCGTGTTTCGTCTTCCACCAGAGAAAAATAAAGTATCGTGAATTGCACAACCCGGCATATCTACTCTTTGAAATATCGCACTGTTAGAAACATACTTTAACCAAGTTCCATTGGTTCCTAAGGAAGGAGTGAACTTATACACCGTGTTTGCAAGTGTTCCTGTTGTCATGTCTACGGAGGTTGTCCCTGATATAATATAGATATCGTTTCCAGATGAGAAAGCGATTCCGCCCTGATGAGTGTCAGGCATAGAAGTCATTGTTTTCCAAACATTATTAAAGGGATCGTATTCGTTGACGGTATTGACTGCTGTGAAAGTTACTCCTGATTTTACTAAACCACCCATAACGTAGATCTTATTCTGATGAGAAACGATGTTGGAGTAAGCTCTTGGAGTAGGGACACTTGTTATTGATGGAATCCACTGGTTTGTTACGGGATCATATAAATCTACCTGAGCGATTGGAGATATTCCTGCTCCGAGACCACCTACGATCCAAATACCTCGTGTTTTCTGTGGTTGATCACTTACAAGAGTTTGGAAAGTGAGCATTAAAGGATTCGGAGGGGATTGTAAGTCTCCACAAAAGGCTGAATAGAAATAATTGGTCTGAGTTTCAAGGTTATTGATTACTACTATATGATCTTTCGAGTTCGTAATACTTGGCATGATTCCTTCGATACTTCCTTTGCCGTAAGCGACTGCGGCTGATGACTCTGCCTTACACTTAAAGATGAAAGTAGCACTTGTGGCTCCAGGAATTACGAGAGGAAAGCCATCGAGTTTATGTGTATCCAAATTGGAACCGTCAATGAGAGGTGATTGCCCACAGTTAATAAAGAAAAATAATAGTAAGAGAATAACAGTATATTTCATTCGATAATTCCGAAAGTGAAGATAGAGAATTTCATTGGTATTTTATTACGAACAGGTTTGATCCACTACCTGCAAGAGATTCCCCATTTAAAGGTCCATTTGTATAACCGGTTAAGTAAGGGTGTCCTTGAGGGTCGGTTGCGATTGAATAGGCTTCGGAAATATATCCTTTTTGTCCAGTAATTGAGGTCCAAATTTTGTTCCCACGAAAATCGTATTTAGTTAGGAATACATTACTTTTATCACTTGTCGGATCTGAATGGAGTTGATTGTCTAAATTGCCATTTGTGAAACCAGTTACATACAGTTCTTGGTCTTTTCCAACTTTGATTCCCATACCTGTAGAGGTCTTATTTGAAACTGCAAAGAGATTCCCAGTAAAGCCTACCTGACGGGTCCAAATTCGATTCCCACTACTATCAAATTTTATAATGAGCAAATCCAATACACCGCCAGATTTTATTTGATCGTCAATACTTCCGTTTGTAGATCCGGTGAGATAAATATTTCCAGACGAGTCTGTTGTAATACCATTTGAACGTGTATCCTTTCCAGCTGCTCCTGTTAGCTTCGTCCAAGCTTTATTCCCATTAGAATCGAATTGGATTAAGAAGGCATCGTTTGTTCCAGCAATAGCAATTCCATCCATAGTGGTCATATTACTACTTGTTAAACCAGTTAAGTAAATTTTTCCGTTGGGATCGCAAGCTATGCCAGTAGGTTTTGGACCGGCAAACAGCTTTGTCCATTGCTTTGTTCCGGAAGAGTTATACTTTACAATGAAATATCCGGCTCCACCGCCGGAAAAAGTTTGTCCATCCAGGCCACTTATTGATGTACCCGTTACATAGACATTTCCTATAGTATCTGTCGTTACTGATGAAGCGCTCGTGTAACCAGTTACGCCTAATAATCGGGTCCATTGTTTATTTCCATTGGAATCAAACTTAACAATGAAAAAATTACGATCGGCGAAATCAGGAGTTCCAAAGAATGCTTCTCCATCTAAAGCTCCATTTGTTTCTCCAACTGTATAGATATTCCCCGAAGAATCGGATATGATTCCGTACGCGATTGTTTGGTCTCCGGCGACTCCCATTAATCTAGTCCATTGCTTCGAACCTGAAGAGTTGTATTTCGTAATAAAAAGATCGTAAAAGCCTGTGATAACTTGGCCATCCACATTGCCACCTGCTTGCCCTGTTATATAAACATTACTATTCAAATCAGAAGTTATAGATTTAACTTGAACTCCTCCTGAGGTGCCTCCTAATATTCGAGTCCATTCTGGCTTCGGTCCTGGAAGACTGAAACCAGATAATAATTGTAAGAGAGAAAGTAACTCAAGATCACTCGACCCTTTTTTTTCATTTTTACAATTGGAAAATGCTCCGATCGTAATCAGAACTAATAATAGCTTACTAATTATTGATTTGATTTCGTTCATATCAATTTCCTTAAACATGATTTTAATGTTGGGTAGAATCATAAGATCAATAAAGCTCCGAATTCAATACCAGCATTGCAGACTTGACCAGTGGATTCAAAAATGCAAGTTGAACGAATTCCGGTTCGAAACACAACCGATCTGATTTGTAGGCCTTGCCATCCGATTTCAAAATAAACTGCTGGATTCGTTCCCGAAAGTTTCTGGCCGTTGCCGGAATATTGTACGGTCGATGAACCGATTCCAATATTAGAATAGAAATCCCAGATTAAACTTTCTCCAATGCGATATGAGCGATTGAAGTAAAAGAACTGATTTAGAAAAGTGTAATTCGATATATTCGAGTTGGATACTTGATATTCTAAGCGAATTCCTGGTCTAAATTTAAGTAGTTCAAAGAAAGCGGGTTCTAAATAAAATGCGCCGCCGAAGGTAGCCGGATTAGAAGCTCCAAGCGGAGAGCCATTCGCTAATGCTTGAATGGAGAATCCAATTTTGTGATTCCAGTTTTTATCACCTGTGTTTAAATACTTAGGATTTAAAACAGGATTGAGAGTTTCGGGTGCATCGGAAGATCGAATCTTGTTCTTATCTATATGTATAAAGCCTAGATCAGTTTTGATCATCAATTCCTTATCTGAATCTTCAGCGACAATGCCCTTGATGGTGCTACCGTCCTTTAATTGGAAAGAAGTGTAGTGATAAGAGGTGTCTGATCCATTTTTTGTAGGATCGATTGAAGCAAGATCCTTCCTCGGAATTTCATAACTCTTTTCCTTCCAAAGGAATTTTACTCGAATGTCGGATTCTTCTTGGAGTTTACCAATGAACGCTGAGCCGTCCTTCAGGATGATTTCTGCGGGATCAATCGTTGAGGTGCCAAACCATGAGGAAAATAGAAGAAGAGCAAATAACGTGCTTTTACGAGAGGAAAACTGGTAGTTGAACATAATTTAAGGAACTTATATGAGACAATTTAACTTATGAATTTCCTTAATTCGCAATTAAAAGGAATAAGCTAAGCCTATTAATGCGAAAAGGGATTCGATAAGTCAAAAACTCACCTAAAGGGTTATAGTCAAGTGAATCTAAACGACAGACAATGAAATTATGAATAAAGTAATGTATTTGAAAATAAATGAAAATATATTTGATAAAAGTATGTCGAAAAATCATTGACTCAAGCTGCTTAAAAAAGTCTCACTATGATACATTCAGACTCTTTTTAGGAAGCCAGTTATAAAATGAAATTTAACTCACCGATTTTTACCCGTGTAAGTATTCTTAAAGTTGTTCTCGCTCTCATAATTGCTTTTTCAAGTATCGCCGCTTTTCCATTTTTACAGATGTTCTCTCTTTCTGGTCCAAGTTCGGAAACGGGGATTCCCCAGCCTCTTCCTGAGATAGTCGTTGATTCTTTCGGAGCCTTGAATGCTTCCATTCCGATTCAAGTTCCCAAAGGAACCAAAGACGTAACTCCATCCATTGAGTTGCAGTATAATTCTTTTCAAAACGACGGATTGGTGGGTGGCGGTTGGGATCTATCAGGTATCTTAACGATTTCAATCGATCCATCAAAAGGAATTCACAATGATGGAAATGATGCTTATGTTAGCTTTGCTGGTAAGTTAATTCAAACTTCGAGTAATGTTTATCATACTAAAATTGAATCGTTTTTCCAATTTAAGAAATTATCCGATTCTTGGGTAGCTCAGGATCGCAATGGTACAAGTTATTATTTTGGGGAAGACGCTTCGACCGAAAACCCTAATTCAAATGCAACAATTCGAAACCTAAGCGGGAATTCCAGAATATGGGCCCTCAATCGTGTGAGAGATTTGCATGGTAATGGTTACAGTATAAAATATCAACCTTATAGTTCTTCAAACGGAACGCCAATCCCAGATAGAATCGAATACAACCAAGGTAATACAGTCATTCTATTTGAAATTGAAGATCGGACTGATGCGGTAGAATCTAATTTCTTGAATATCCAAGCTAAGTTGACGAAGAGAATTCGATCAATCTCTGTTACACAAAAACAAGACAATGGATCTGTCGTTGAAGCAGAGAGATATATGCTTACTTATGATAATAATCTATTTGATAAAAAAAATCGGCTTGCGGGTGTAGATCGTAAAAACTACGGACCCATTGCGTTCAATTATAATAACGATTCACCGACAGCTGGCTCCACATCGAAGTCCTCTCCTTCGGCGATCGACATGAGTTATCGTTTCGAAAACTCGTCTATCAAGTCGGATTGTGATTTTGCAGCTTTAGTATGCGCTTGTTCCGCCGATGCGACTTGTATGGCCGTCTCAGGTGGATTTGCTGGGTTGGCTTGCTGGGGTTATATGGATTCCATTGGCGATATGTGTGTTAACGGAATGGTAGGGTCTCAGACCTTCCTCGCAACTTTTGATCCCAAGAAAGCCCCCGAGCCAGTATGGATTTCAGGTAATAAAAAGAGCAACCAACTTGTACGCTATGATAGCTCCAATCCCGGTGCGACATCGCCGATCGGTGGAAAGACGTTTACTTTCAATGAAAAGTCGAAAGTTTTTCAGGGAGACATTGATGGGGATCTTATCTCAGACTTTGTTGCATTAGAGAATGATAATTTAGAATTAAATGTAAGTCTAAGTTTAACTGGTGCGAATTTTAATCCAATTAGTATTTCGACAATTCTAAAATCCAATCCAAATTCCTATCAAGGGCTTGTTGATCTCAATGCGGATGGGAAGAGTGATTTTATTCAAACTGATACTTCTAATAATTTCCTAATCTATTTGGCAACGGGCGGAAGCTTAAGTATAAATCCGATCGTGCTTAGTATTCCAGGAATTGGTTCTTCCTTTCGGCAATTTGTCGATATGGACAATGATGGAATTGCTGATTACGTTAGAATGACGGATAATCCAGATGGAAGTAAAAATTTAAGTATTTCTTTTCTACGATATAGTGGCGGGAGCTTTTCTGTTAGGACAACTACATCCAGTTATATTGGTGTGGCGGGAACGGAAGGGGATCGATTTCTTTCTGATTCCAATGGAGACGGCTATTTAGATCTAATTACATTCTCAGCTGATAATAATCTCTATGTTTATTTATCCGACGGTCATGTTGTAAGATCTCCATTAGCTTTTCCTGTTAGTTATACGACGCCTTATTACGAAGTATCAAGTAGTATTGCAAACAGTAAACGCTATTCGATGCGCGACATGAATTGGGATGGTGCTGCAGATCGAATTTCATTGGTCAATAATGGTTTTCAAATTGACCTATATAATCCATCTACTTCGTCTTTTGATACAACTTTCGAAGTGTCCAATGATGGGACCCAGGTTAAGCAGTTTGATGTGAACTGGGACGGTACTTTAGATTCTGTTTCGTTCTATACATTCTTTTTTAATGGAACTGGCTTTCACGTAAAGAATGGTTCTGATGATAGCAACACAGACGTTGTCTTTGATTATAACGAAACGGTTCCAGTTCCACCAAATCCGGCGTTGATGGCATCGGATAGCGCTAAAGTTTATAGTAACTTTGTGAATACTAAAACATTTGCCGATGTAGATGGAGATGCGAAGGCAGATTTTATCCGTTTTCAAAGTGGAACTATTTATGTTTCTTATTCTCGTAGTAAAAACAATGGTCTCTTTTATTCAAATGGGGGAGACGTTAGTTTCCAGGCGGCTTCTTTTTCAGTTGCAATGGATACGAATCTGGATGGACGCTCCGATTTTATTGGTTTCAGGGGGTCGATGCGAAATTTAGTCAATGATACTTTTGTCAATAATCTTCATTCATTTGAAAGGAACCAAACAGCTCATAGTAATGCTTTGAATATTGATTATGTTGAGCCTTCTTATTCCAAGAAAATTTCTCAAGGGCTCCTTACTGAAATATCAAGCATACAAGAAAAAGGAATTCAAATTAATTATGCGAATACCTATGATTCATCAAATTCAAGTGTGGTGAATGCAATTAATACGAGTTCGATAGGCGCATTCTTGAAGCCAAATTTAACTTCATATTCTGTAGCGACGAACGTATATACTCAGGTTGCCGATGGTCTCGGGGAATCGGAGTCTTATGTTTTTGAAAACGGAAGAACTTATATTCAAGATCAAGATAATCGTTCAATGATGGGTTTTGCAAAAATTACAATATCGGAGACCCTGACTGGAAGAAAAAATATTAGCCAGTACCAAGGCGCTAACCCTAATTTCGTCGGAATTGAAACTAAACGCGATGAGTATCTTAATAACCAATTAATCTCAACGGCAACTTTCGTTTACGGACAGGTTAGTAGTCCATTCGGGACAATAAATATTCGTAAAAATCAAGATATTTCGACCAAATATCAGAACGGAGCAGCTCTATCTACTCTGCAAGCGGATTATACATATGATGCTTACAATAACGTTCTTTCTAAGGTTATACAAATCGATGCAGATACTTCTCTAACTTTGAGAGAAGATTCTACCTATTTTGTATCTCTATCAGATTGGGTTTTAGGGGAGGTTGCCCAGTTTCAGAAATCGCAAGGCGGAAATTTGAGTTCTCAAACTGAGTTCGTATATTCCAATCATTTGATCACCGATCGAAAAACTTTGATTAAGCCTTCGACAACGGAATATGCTGTACAAACTTTCCTTTCTTATGATAGTTTTGGAAATCCAACGTCGATTCGAGATCCGAATGGTAATATTTCCTTGTTGGAATATGATGCAATTACCCACAATTACATTACAAAAACTACAGATTCTACGGGCTTACAAACGAGTCGAATTTATGATTATATTTTTGGAAAAGAACTTTCGGCCATCGATGCGAATGGTAATCGATCAGAAAATCTTTATGATTATTTTGGAAGACTGATTGGAGTTAAATATTCCGGTGAATCGGACTGGTCTGAAGTTGTTGAATACATTCAAACTGGAAGCCCGGCAGGAGAAAAAGTTAAACGAACAATTCATGATTTAAAAACTGGCGATTCATGGACACAGGAATCGCATGATGCTTTCGGTAGAACAATTAAAACGGAAAAATTAATCGCGGATGCAATTGTCTTTTCCCAAGATACCGTCTTTAATTCAAATGGCTCTATAAGGAGTAAGAATGAGCCTTACCTTGGAACTGCACCCTTTTTAACAACCGTCTATACTTATGATACTGAAAATAATGTGGTAAAAAGTTCCGATACTTCAGGCAAAATAACTGATATTAGTTATTCGGGATATGATACGACAACGATCGTGAGTGTGAATGGAACCCAAATTGATTCTTTAACTGAAACTAAAAATCAACTGAATCAAGTTTTGTCTAAGGTGAGGAATGGGAAAACAATAAAATACAGCTACAATCCACAAGGGTCGATTGCTAAGATCACTGATCCACAAGGGTTGAATACTGTTATTTCTTATGATCTACTTGGAAATAAACTAAATCAAACAAATCCTGATACTGGTGTTACGACTTTCATAAACTCTCCAACGGGCACTGTGTTAGAACAAAGAAATGCGAATGGATCATTCAGCACTTATCAATATGACTCTGCTGATCGTTTGACTAAAATAATAGGTCATCATTCTAACGGAACAACGCAGAGTGTACAATTTACTTATGATGAATCATCCTCAGGTAATGGGAAAGGTAAACTTACTTCTGTGATGGACTCTATTGGAAAAACGGAGTTTCAATACGATACAAGAGGCAATCAAACTAAAATAAAGAAAACCTTAAACCAAGAAGATTTAACTCTTATCTTCTTGAAAGATTATGATCTTGGAAATCGAGTCACTTCAGTTACATATCCAGATGGCACTGTAATTCACAATAATTACACTGTTAGCGGTTATCTAACATCAGTTACAATGGATACTGCGGATGGAAGTAGTATTGGGCATTCCGTTGTGAATTACGCGGGGCCACTAATGGAAGGCGGAAAATTTAAAGTCTTAAGAAATGTCGGAAATGGGGTACAAACAAATATTTATTTTGATCCTATTTTTAGAAGACCGACTGAAGTAATTAGCGGTTTAGATTCGGATATTTACGAAAGTTTGAAATATGAATATGATTTGGCAGGAAATATTACAAAAATTGAAGACCTGCGAAATCCTGGGAGAACTCAAATCTTTCAATATGATCAATTTAATCGTATAGTAAATTCAAACGGAAAATATGGAACTGAGGAATATCAATATTCTGACGACGGAAATTTAATTAAAAAGGGCGCAAATAATTATTCTTATAGCGGTGCTAATTCTCACGCAGTTACACAGATTAATTCTCCGCAAGGAAATCAACTTTATTCATATGATAACTCCGGCTTAATGACGAATAGAGATGGGGATACTTTAGAATATGATCCGATGGGAAAGCTTCAGAGAATTTTGACAAAAGATAGTGAGGTGATGACCTTTGATTATGATTATAAAGGTTCTCGCTTAAGAAAGAGCAAACAATCTGATTCATCAAGTGTAATTAGCATTGATGGTTTATATGAAATTAGTTTTCGACCTGGCTTTACTCCTCTCCATACAATTTATATTAAAGGTATTGAAGATGAAGTAGTCGCGCAAATTGGTCTTCAAAATGTAAGTCTATTGTCAGATGCTAATTTTTCATCAAAGGAAACAGAGTTTGCTGCATTTGCTTTAAGCCCTAAAGATTCGATTTGCAAAGGGATATCGATTGATTGTTTGCAATATTTTAAAAATCGTATTGTAAGCGAAGCGAATTATCCTATAGCCTTACGTTGGGTATTTGATATTAGGGATGGTAAAATTGGGAATAAATTCCGATTAGGAATCCTGTCATTGTTCGGGGTCTTCGTTATCTGTTTCGTTGGTTGGGTTTTATATGGAACTCCTAAGTTTAGGAATTTGAAGCCAATTGATGCAGGTGTGACCCCTATTTTAATTCTCAGTGTATTCATGAGTTTTAATTTCTTTTCTTGCGGGATTCTGCCGGGAACAGGAAGTAAAAATGGAGACCCTCCTTGGATAGCGTTACCCTCGACGATTCCTGTTGACACTCCTTCTGTATCCAATCCTGGTACTAGTGGTGGATCTAACTTAGGTGGAAGTCCGGTTCCTGGAATGATTTTTTTTCATCCGAATCATTTAGGCTCTATCACTATGGCGACAAACGGAGTAGGAAAACCTATTTCAGGTGGCTCGGCCATTGGAACCAGCTATGTTTCTTATAAGCCCTATGGGGAAATTTTAAGAACTGATTCTTATGGACCAGATGCCTTTCGATACAAATATTCAGGGCAAGAAGAAGATAAAGAAACAGGCTTACTTTTTTACAAATCGAGGTATTATGACCCTAACTTAGGAAGATTTCTACAAGCAGATTCGCATTTAGATTCTGAAAGCATAGTTGGAAGCAATTTATTTATGTATGTCAATGGCAATCCGATGCAATACAATGATCCGACTGGGAATAATGCATGGATTCATATGTTTAATCGTATAGTCGGTCATATGCTTGGTAAGAGTTTTGGAAAGAGTGGTCTCAATAAAATAGGTCATAATTTTTCACATGGAATTTATAATTCGATGGCTAAAGCTTCGAATTGGATAGCTGCACGAGTATCTGTAAAAAGCTGGCTTAGGCCCATCATTAGAGATAAAATGGTTAAGGATAGCCAAAAGACTTTTATACGTCAAACAGCAAGGGAAATTCAGAACTTAGCAATATGGACCGTCGCTACCGGAAATTATCAGATGGGGCAAACAATATTTAACGAAATTCTTTTGCCATCAATACAAAACGGCATTATTACGAACTGGGTTATTTTGCCGATTGCGGCTAATTTTCTAACGAATCAAGTCGGATCGCATTTGAACGAGATCGTAACTTCTTCTTCGGCAGCAGGTATTTTAACCGGTAGCGCCTGGGTTGGAGGACTTGTTTTAACATATCGAGTAACAACGCTTGCAATTCATTACTATAATATGTATCGAGATTTTGCTAAATTTCAAGAGTTGAATAAGAATGTAAGTACATTAACGTGTTTGGAAAAAAACAAGAGTAATAGCGCAATATGTTTTCTATGAAAAAAATCTTCACTTACTTTTATCTAACTCCTCTTCTACTGGTACTTTACTGTGCTGGTATTGGGGGAGACCAGATTAGTGGAAACGAAGATTTTAAAGAGCGATTTGAAACTACACTTAAGAGTAAATTACTATCCTGTAACATTTTGGATTCGAGTCTGAGCAATTATAGCATCTTACTGACAAAGAATAGCTCAACGAACCCGTTGTCTTTTCTCGGGCCGAGTTCTTATTATACGCAAAAAGATATAGATTTTTGTTTGAAGACTTTGATTTCTACCCCATGCGGATCAAACATTCAAGAATTTCTTTTGAATCATTCCCTGAATACTTTGATGTATTGTCGTCCTGAAAGGGCGTGTCTATTCGATAGAAGCCATTTTGGACAAGGCATGTGGTGTGTGAGATAGTAATTTTAGAAAACAATCCTCTATTTGTGATTCTACGATGAATTTGAATTCATATTCTTTTGAATATTGAGGCAATAAATAAAATTTTCATCGAATCTCTATAGACTGCTTTTATAAAATACTTAATGCGATCATTTAAAAGTTCTTTATTCATTCTGATACTTGTGATCACTTTTCTGACTTGCCTTCCGATGCGACGTATCGAATCCTACGGGGATAGGCAAGTTGATCTTGTCCTTTCCCTCAGTAATGAAGAGCTTTTCGCTAAATTCATAATAAAACACTATTATTATTTGAATCAATGACATTACAAGGCTGAGCTTGATTTTCTATCCCATACTCCAGCTATTATCAATAAAATAGAAATAATCCGAGACGGGAAAATGGAAGAGGTTCAAATTGTTAAGAAGCTTCCAATTCGGGCAATGGGGAGGACAAATCTATTGTCTGAAAAAATAGAAATCGCTATGACTGAAGAAATGCTTAAAAGTTTTATCAAGGATAATTCGTTAGTTCTTAATGTAGTGAGTCAATATAGATTAGGGACGATTACTTTGAGAGAGGATTCTATCAACTTAATTAGAGAATACATTTTCGAAATTGATAAGAGGCATCAGATAGAGGTGAATTGGAAATTAATCAGAATAAGAAAAGATTTTTAGATTTCTTTAACATTCTTAGGAATAGATGTAAAATGAAGGAAAGTTAGATGAAAAAATTATTTTTAATTTTTCTAATCTTTAGCTTTGCACATTGCTCGGATAAAGATTTAGGAAAAAAAGAAAATGCGAACTCCACTGATTGCGCCCTAGGATATATAGCTTGTCTTAGTCAGCATCAAACGTGTTCCGATAATTGTTTCACGAATAAACCTCCTACAATGACATCTGAACAATATTGCGCCTCTCAACTTTTAGCAGTATGCACAGAAAATTCTCTTTAGTCGCCGTATTTATTATGCTGAACAAAACCTGTCAGCCTGAGTCGAAAAAGATCGAAGACTGTAAGAAAACTGAAATTCAAACCAAATTCTGTTTTGATAGTATATCTTTGACAATTGCTGAGCGATTGTTGGTTAGCCAAATAAGAAATTCTGAAAAATTATTATTTTCATATCAGGATTAATTGTAATTTAACGTATCTTCAATGCTTCGAAGCGATTTTGTAAAATATTTCGTGAATTGTTCGAATGGAATTGATAAGAAAGCAGGTTCGAATTGTATCTGAAGTTAAAAATTAAAAATGTTGGTATTTAGAGACGGGCGCTTGACGATATTTGTAATCAACGCTTATGGTGAAAACCCAAACAACCTTAGAGTAAAATTTGTTGCAGTCATATCTCGAAGAGGTTTCCAGAAACTTGAAATCGAATAGATATAGGACATGAACTTGTTGTGAATGGACAAATCGGATATTTTTTAAAAAAATAATTACTATAATTCTGATATTTCGGGTTCGTGATTGGTGGCAATATGTCGATAGTCCGGGATTATAGTACTCCGAAGGAGACAGGGTGTATCCAAAAATTAAAAATGTAATCTACGTTACTTTATCATTCCTTATTGTTCAGTTTATTATCGCTCTGGTTAGCATTAGGGTCAGAAATTCTGCATTTTCTGAATGGGCTTCGAGTTACTCTTTATTGGGTTTAAGCAGTATCAGTTGTCTTCTATTCTCTTTTTATGCAATGAAGAGAAGTCAGATTAATCTTAAAGAGTTGTTAGTTATGAAAGTAAATTCTTCTAACTTCTTATTCGCTTCCTTACTAATTGCATTTGCATTGCATATTCTCGGAGCTTTTCTATCCGGTTTGATTTTGAGAAAAAGTGCTATATCGCAAGAAGTAGTAACAAGTTTTGTAACGAATGCGCCAAAGGACAATGTACAAGAAAATATGATTTTCCTCTATTTTACAACTATCGTATTAGCCCCTTTTTCTGAAGAAATATATTTTCGCGGATTTATATTTTGGGGATTGTTGAAGAATTACTCATTCCGAATTTCACTATTCGTTTCATCTATTCTATTTGCATTTGTTCATATTAATCCTTCGCAAATGCCAGGCGCAATTCTAATTGGGTTATTTTCCGGTTTTGTTTTATATAGGAGCAAAAATATACTTTTTTCTATCTTAGTTCATTTAACTTACAACACCCTTGTTTTTGTCCTTCCATTTCTTATCATCAATTTAGGTCTGCACAGTGAAAATTATTTTCATCTTAAGGTAGGTTGGTACACAATTGATTTGATTGATTTTTTAGGTTTTGTTTCGATTCTAATCGGTCTTCCTTTATTTCTAAAGTTTGATAAAAGATTGAAAGACGAATTCAATATTCCTGAAACAAGTAGAAGTTATCTTTAAAATTGCTATCACCGATCAAAATGCATGTGAGTATTAAGGTGTCCCAAAAGTTTTGAAGTTATAAAGGAAATATTATGAAAGTAATTATCACAGGTACAACAGGTATGGTAGGAGAAGGCGTTCTCCTAGAATGTCTGCAGAATCCAGAAGTTACCGAAATTTTGAGTGTAAGTCGAAATCCAATTGGCATTTCTCATCGGAAACTAAAGGAACTTATTATACCCGATTTTTCCAAATTACCTGAAAATGATAAAAGGTTAACCGGCTATGATGCCTGTTTCTATTGTGCGGGGATAAGTAGCTATGGTAAAACGGAAGAAGAATACCGACATATTACGTATGATACAACTTTGGCATTTGCTAAGGCTTTAAAGCCTAATTCTAAATTGACCTTTATCTATGTTAGTGGCGGTGGAACCGATAGTTCTGAAAAAGGGCGTTCCATGTGGGCTAGAGTAAAGGGTAAAACCGAAAATGACTTATTTAAACTTCCGTTTAAACAAGCATTTGGATTCCGGGTAGGCATTATGGAGCCAATTGAAGGTCAGAAGAGAGTCTTAGGATATTACGGTTACGTTTCTTGGCTTTTCCCTCTAATTAGAATTGTCTTACCAAAAATCATAAACAAGATGCAAGAGGTAGGTCAGGCTATGATCTACCTTACAAAAAATGGATATGAGAAGAGTGTAATAAAAGTAGAAGACGTTACAATTCTATCGAGACAAAGAGGTGTTAACGCCAGAGTGATCTTCCTTTTAATTTTGCATACAGTCTTTCAATATCAGTCGTTCTTAGAAGAATCGAGAATGACATTATTTAATTTGATGGCTTAAATCTTTATCGATTTGACTTAATTCTAACTTTAAAGCGAGTTTTATTGTGGCGAACTCGCTTTAGGGATTCTCGATATAGATCTGTGTTCTTCATCAAACGTTTTCCAGAATTGGCCACTCACAAAAATATCATTTTGAAAATCCGGCGAGAATAAAATGGAATCAACCGGTCCATTTGGATTCGGTAACCAATTTCTAATAGGTTCGGAAGAGGATTTTTTAAATGCAGTTAAGTTTTGAATTATCCTATCACTTGAATAAAATTGTCCGCCCACATAGAGTTGCGAATTGTAAAATTTTAAACTTGATATGGAGGATGAATTTGGATCGGCACAAATATTCGGATTCCAATCTTGAACAGTCGAATCATATAGATTTATTGCTGCTAAATTTGATCTTTTGTTGCCGGATACATCGCTAAAATGTCCACCAATATAAAGGTCAGAATCGATTGTTTCCATTGCCTTAACTTCAGTGTAAGTCTGACCTCCGGTTACTGCAGGGTTCCAATCTAATACTCGTCCTGTAGATAAGTCTACTGCTCCTATATTAGAACGAAAGGATTCGTTTAACTGACTGAATTGCCCGCCGATGTATAAATTTTCGTTAACGATTTTGATTACGCTAACAACGGAGTTCGTTTCTGCTTTCCAGTTTTTTACAGTGCCGCTTGATTCTTCTACAGCCGCTAAATTGTTTCTTGGAATTCCGTTTACTTGATTAAAAAAGCCGCCGAAGTAAACGACTCCATCTTTCACATCTATAGAAAGAACGCTGTGCGGATTTTCCGCATAGCTTGCATTTGCTTTCCAAGAAAGTACTCCCCCGGTCTCCGGATCAATGGCGGCTATTCGTTCCCTTTGATATGCACCTATTTTATCAAAAGTTCCGCCGACATAAATTCGGCTATCCGTTGCAAACATCGTTAGGATAAAGCTATCCGAAACAGGCTGCCAATCCGTTACGGTACCAGTAATCACATCTAAGGCAGCCAGGTTACTTCTTACTTTTCCTCCCACGCTCGAAAAAAAACCTCCAAGTCCCAATCGTTCGTTGTCCGTTGCGATCGCTAAAATGTAATTATCTAACTTTGGATGCCAATTCGTTAACTGAAAGTCATTTAAACTGTAAGCGGCACCATAGAGCCTCGTCTTTGAATTGATTGTTTTAAAGCTTCCGCCAACGTACAAGATATTTTCATGTAATTTTAGAGCATAAATGCTTCCATTCGGGTCTGGGTTCCAAGCCAAGGGAACGCCTGTTTGTGCATTAATAGCGGCAAGATATGGAAGCGATTGTCCTGCCACTTGAAAAAAACCGCCGCCAATAAAGACGATTCCGTTGGCAACTTCTACTTCTTCCACTGTACCGCTTGCGACCGGATTCCAATTTTTTAGTTCCGACGTAATCCTGTCAATGGCGGCTAAGCATACTCTTTCCTCAGATCCAACTTTAACGAACGAGCCTCCAATGTATGCGATGGATCCCTCCACCTCGAGATCAAAAACGGCTCCCCCATTATTTCCAGAAACAATTGGTGCCCAAGGATTGAGGCGATTCGTTCGCAAGTCAATGGACGCAAGATTTGATCTCGTTGCATTTTGAACGTTTACAAAAGATCCAGCTATATATAAAGTCGATTCCAATCTGCGAAAATTCTGTACCAAGGTTAAGTCGCTAACATAGTAACCTTGAGTGTCAAAATTCCAATTTTCATCAGCTTGGCCCATTGTTAAATCAAGCTTTGCTAAATTGCGGACATTCATTCCACCGATACTAAAGAAACTCCCTCCTACATAAAGATTCGATTGATAGACTACCATACTTTTGATTCCGGAACCGGAAGGCATTTGGGCGTCCCATTTTTCATCCCATGAATTATCCGGGTTAATGTGTATTAACCCGGGTCGATTTACTCCATTAACCTTTTCTAAATATCCTCCGACAAACCAACCTCCTTTTCCGTCGGAGACGATTGCCTCGATTTGCCCTTCTATGTATGGAAATTCGGGAAGAACATTCCCATCAGTATTTACTACAGCAAAATGTCCGGTTTCAGGTCCTACGTAATCAAAGAATCCCCCGATATAAAGAGTTTTGCCTTTTAAGACAGTTGAAAAAACGCGGCCATTTGTCACATAAAGGTCGTTTTTATTTCGGATAAAATTTGATGTAAATTGATTCCTTCCGATATTGACTAGATTAAAAATATTTAAATTATCCAAAGAGCCATTCGTTAGGGTTTCTTTATTTGAATGCGGATTACATCCAAATAAAAATAGTAATAATAAAATTTTAAGAAATAACTTATTTATCATTTTGAATCCTCTTTCCATTTTTATTGTAGCCTTGACTAATAATGATGCTTTCAATTGAAGCTTCAAAGAAGCTAAAGTTATAAGAGGTCTATCGATTATATTTGATTGTTTTTTTAGATATGGCAGGGTCTGGAGGGACGATTCTTTTAGTTTCTTGCTCCTTAATTATACTTTAAGACTCGATTGATAATTGATACGAAATACTTAAACTTATGTGAATGTGATTGTTATTGAAGACAGCTTAATAGTACGAGCAGAAAGTTTATTTGACTATAAATAGTTTTTTTTATGGGGTTCCGTCTTTATAAGGTCTTTCCGAAGAGATCGATAGTAAATTAGACGGTCATCCGTTCCTTTTAAGCGTTATAACACGATAGTCTTTGCAATCCGCTCTCCTTTTTTAAACCAGCGTCATAAACGACGGTGTTTTCTAGCAACCTCTATAGTAATAATATCGACGATCGTAAAACTGAGTAAAAATTTGTAGGAAAGAGGAAGGGTATTTTTCATTTACTACGCTAATTCGTTTAAGAAGCCGAAGAGAAAGAACTGAGTCGGACAGGTGCGAAAAGAATCTTCCGATCTGATTTGGAGTAAACCCTCGATATTTTTAGTTGACTTTGACTATGACAAATGTTAAGTATTTCGGTCATGTCAGGTGCATATTCCTTTCTTACATTTCGCACAACGCCCAATTTCGACTCCAACCCGTTTCTTCGCAACGTCCTTGGAGCCAAGATTTCCACGGCTCATGTAAGATGCGGAAAACTACAATCTATACCACCGTCCTCACTGTCCAAATCACCTAAATCAAAATCGCTCACTGCCAAAGATCGCTTTAATCTAAAATTCCCTCACTTAAACACCGACTATTACACTCAAATCACTAAGAACTTATTATCTACCCTTTATCCTAAGAACTGTCCTGACTGTAAAATTCCTCTGACTAAGGAAGTTTCCACGAGAGAGAACGTAATTCGTTGTCCAGAGTGTAATCACTTAGATTCAAGAACTTCTGGAACATTTTTAGAACATTTAAAATTACCGTTGTGGGTGTTCTCTTATTTACTGATTGAATCGATTGAACTGTTTCCATTAGGTTTATCTGCTTCTGCGATCTGTAGAAAATTATCTGTATCTAAGAATACTGGAACGTTACTCAAAAGACGACTTCAAATCTTTTGTAGTGATTTGATTCCATTGATTCAAGACGAGATGGTAAAGGATCTGAGAAAAGCATGGAAAGGTAAGAAATTGCCTGAAACAGGTGATTTAAAGCCTTTTATTGAAGGTAAACCAGTAGTTCATACGGATACGTTAGCACTATTCTCAGCTTCTCAAAGAGCCAATGGATATCGGAAACGATTTAAACACAAAGGTCAAACTGCTTCTATTTATTTAACCGATTCGGTTGCTGAAGAGAAGGGTAAGTATCAGATCGGAACTCTCTGTCATACACTTGCTATTAAGGGTGGTCCTGTTCTTCTTTCTTCCGTTCCTGATCAAAAGCAAAAGAGCCTTCAACCTCTATTTGATTTCTTACCAGAGGATGTTCCATTGTTTTCCGATGAGGGAATACCTTGGATGGAACGATACAACAAGAATTTCCGAAGCATCAATCATTCAGCTCGTGCTAAAGATGGTAAGAGAAATGTGTGGGCGCGGAATCGTTGGAGTAGAGATGGGATTCACAATCAGGTCAGCGAAGGGAATCAGAGAAGTATTAAGCAATCATTCTTAGCTTCTTACAGTTATTTCAAACCAGAGAACAGCATTTTGTATCTGAATGAGTATTCAGCTTTGAAAGGAATTCGAGTCTATGGTTTAGAAAGACTCGTTGGAAAGAAAAAGTTAGAGAAATTTGCGGAATGTAGGAAAGGGATTTGTAGATTAAACTTTGCCTGATTTTGTTTGGGTGCGCCGAGGTCCGACTTTACGACAAGGAGAATTCGTATGCCGCCTTACGAGAAGGAAGTCTTTCCGGGTTTATTCACCATCGATTGCGATTACATATCGCCCGGAGTCGCTTGCGCCTATCTGATCGTGGAAGGCGAAGAAGCGGCCTTTGTGGAAAACAACACCAACCACGCGGTTCCCATTCTTTTGGAAGAATTGAAAAACGCCGGACGTAAACCCGAGGACGTAAAATACATCATCGTAACTCATGTTCATCTCGATCACGCGGGCGGAACGGGGCTGTTGGCAAAACATTGCCCGAACGCGATCGTTCTCGCGCATCCGAAAGCCGCGACACATCTCATCAATCCCATAAGGCTCGTTCAAAGTTCCATCCAGGTTTACGGAGAGGAAAACTTTAAGAAGTTATACGGAGAAATTCTTCCCGTAGATCAACAAAGGGTGAAAAGTCCCGAAGACGGAGAAGAGATTCGGTGGGGAAAAAGAACATTAAAGTTTTATTATACAAGAGGACATGCGAATCATCATTTCTGCATATACGATTCCTTGAGCAACGGAATCTTCACGGGGGATTCGTTTGGACTCGGATACAAGGATTTCGCGACCGGTAAAAGTCCGGTTTTATATCCTTCCACAACTCCGACCGATTTCGATTCGGAAGAAGCGATGAATACTGTGGACAAAATTCTTTCCACGGGCGCGGACAAAGCGTATCTTACGCACTTCGGAGTTTGGAACGACATGGAATCCGGCGCGCGTCAGATGAAACAGGGTTTGCACGCGATGCAGAATATTCTTTCCTCCGGAGAAAGATCCGGATTGGAAGGGGAACCGCTTCTCGAATTCTGCACGGGAAGAATCAGGGCTTATTTGGAAAGGGAACTTTCCACGCAGGGAGTGAAACTCGGAGAAAAGGAGGAGATGTTGCTCGGGTTTGATTCTAAAATCAACGCCCAAGGTTTGGTCTTTCAGATTGAACGGAAAAAACGTAAGAAAGTCTGAAAAAGAATTGTTTTTTAGAATGATTCTAAATAAGATCTTGTTTTAGAATCATTCTAAAGTAATAGAGAGAGGAACTGGTTATGAAACAATCTACAGTGGGGTTGCTTTCCCTAGCGCTCCTGGGAAGCGTATTGGTGTCCTGTGGACCGTCGGAGAAGACGAAAAAGCTCATCGATGATTCCAAGAAAGTCTTCGGGACGATTCCCGACAAAATGCCGGGTGGAGAAGCCGATACCCCGGAATTGGTTCAGTTGGGTGAAAAGTTATACTTTGAAAAGAGGCTTTCGGCGAACGATACGCAGGCTTGTAATTCCTGTCATAACGTTGTCGGTAAAGCGGCCGGGGTGGATAATCTTCCGACTTCTCCCGGAGCCTTTGGGAAGAATGGAGACAGAAATTCTCCTACCGTTTTAAACGCGGGCTTTCACGTCGCTCAGTTCTGGGACGGAAGAGCGAAGGATTTGAAAGAACAAGCCAAGGGGCCGATTTTGAATCCGGTGGAAATGGCTATGCCATCCGCGGCCGAAGTCGAAAAGAAAATCTCCGCGATCGCGGAATACAAGGACCTTTTTGCAAAGGCTTATCCTAAGGATTCAAATCCGATCACTTATGAAAATCTTGCGGGCGCCATCGCGGCTTTCGAAAGAACTCTAAAAACTCAGGATCGATTTGACGAATTTCAAAAAGGCGATCACAAGGCGCTTTCCTCGGAAGAGCAGGAAGGTTTGGAAAAATTCTTAGCCACCGGTTGTACCGCTTGTCATATCGGACCTCTTTTGGGTGGGAACTCCTTCCGAAAACTCGGCCAGGTCAATCCGTATGAAAATACCGTAGACAAGGGTCGCCAATCCCTCACGAAAAACGCCGCTGACGCTTTTGTGTTTAAAGTTCCGTCTCTTAGAAATATAGCGATCACCGGTCCGTATTTCCACGACGGAAAAGTCGCAACCCTGGAAGAAGCGGTCAAGAAAATGGCTCACCTTCAACTCGGGAAGGATCTTTCGGATTCCGATACAAAGTCGATCGTAACTTTCTTGAAGGCGTTGACCGATAAGAACCGGTCTAATTAACTGGACTTACAGAATTGAAACCTATTCAGCCGGCGGTTGCTAACGCGATTAGCCGGTCTTTTTTTGTACTCTTAGTCCCGCCGATTTTTTCGTTTTTGGAAAGAATGTAGGAACTCCCTCGAAATCCTGCAAAGTCTTGTGGAGCTCCCGCGAAGTCTCATGGAACTCTTTTGAAGTTCGCAGAGATTTGTATGAGTTCCTATATTTATGTTCTCATTGCACTTATCGCAGGAATCCGAAAATCCCCCAACGCTCGAACATTCCCCTAAAAATGTAGGAACTACTTCGTTTTCGAAAAATTCTCCCGTTCCGTACGCAGTTTGTGGGAACTCTTACAAATCCCCGAAGCACAAAAAAACCCGAGAGAAAACTCTCGGCTCTTTCCCTTGCGTATTATTCCGCCGGTGCGAGCCGATGTTTCCATCTCGGGTTCTCGAATTTGAAAACGAAAATTATCTTTCCGAAAGCGGAATGTATTTCCGACCGATTTCTCCGGTGTAAACTTGTTTCGGACGAGCCTTGCTGTAATTACCGGAAACGCGTTGTTCTCTCCAGTGCGCTAGCCAGCCCGGAAGTTTTCCGATGACCTGCATCGCTGTGAACAATTCTTTCGGAATTCCGAGAGAATTAAAAATCACCGCGCTGTAGAACTCGAGGTTCGGATATAACTTTTGATTGATGTAATATTCATCATTCTGCATATACTCGTCGATCTTAAGGGCGACTTCCGCGATCGGATTCACTGGATGTTTTTTGTAAAAGTCGTGGAAAAGTTTTCCCGCGATGATCGCTCTTTTACTTTTCGAGTCGTATGCCTTGTGACCGAAACCGTTCGAGAAAAGTCTTTCCGAATCCCCTTTGAATTTTTCGAAATATTCGGGAACCGATTTTCTGGATTTGATGATGTCTTCGATAAGCCCGACCGCGGCAACCTGACGTCCGCCTTCTCTCGAACCCCAGAGCGCGTTGATCGCGGACGAGATGGAAGCGAACAAGTTCGCCTGAGTGGAACCGATCACCTGAACCGTCGTGTTGGAAACGTTTTGTTCGTGATCCGCGTAAAGAATCCAAAGCTGATTTAGAATACGATCCACTTCTTCCGTAGGAACAAAGTCCTTGGAAGGAATGGAAAACAACATATATAAAAAGTTCGTACAATAAGGATGTTTATCCAAAGGATAAACGAACGGCTCGCCTACGATCTTTTTATAGGAGAATGCCGCGATCGTTCTGATCTTCGCGAGAAGTCTCGCGGAATGATCGATTCCTTTGTCTAAGGATTCTTCGTATTCTTCCGGATAATAACTGGAAAGGGATGTGACCATCACCGAAAGAACCGCGAGAGGATGTCCCTTTCCCGGAAATCCGTCGAAGAGATTGATCATGTCTTCGTGAATCAAAGAGTGTCTGGAAAGTTTGAGGGAGAATTCCTTGAGTTGTTGTTCGGTGGGAAGTTTTCCGTAGATCAAAAGATAACTGGTTTCGACGAACGTGGAATGTTGAACTAGATCGGCGACGTCGTAACCGCGATAGTGAAGTTCTCCCGAATCGGGATCTCTTCTGGAAATGCGGCTCACGGCATAAGCGGTATTAAAAAAGCCCGGATCGTAGGAAATGAGCCCCGTCTTCTGATGAAGCTCACGAATATCGATTCCTTTTTTTCCATCGGTTCCGGAGATCAACGGGAACTGATAGGATTTTTCCCCAACTTTGATTTCAATGAATTCACTCATACCGATAGGGAACCTCAGAGAATGGTACGCGTCAATACTTCTAATTTTGCGAGAGTCGATTTTTCCCGTTTCTTCTGGACAAAACTTCCGGGTGGGCTTTCCTTCTCCCATTTCCCATGAGCGCACTCAACCCATCGGATCCGATCTGGTTCGGTCTTCATTTTATAATTCAACTTGGTCCGGCGTATTGTATTCTCCTTTTTTTCACGGAGTTAGCCAAACACAAACGGGGAGAAGGATTTTCCGGAATGTTTTTGCTCGCGCTCATCATGGCCTCCGCGGAATCCAGGATCGGTTTTGTGCAGATGCCCGGAACCGCATCCTATCCGTTTCTCTGGATATTTTTCTTTTCCTCTTTGCTCGCGATGGGACCCGCGCTTCTTCTTGTGGTGGGGAGAATGCTCCGCTTCAGTCTCGACGACAAGATCCCACTCAAGAGACATTTTATACCGGCGTATGTCGCGTTTTTCGGAGAATTGATTTTCTTTCTTTCTCCTTTCGAGGGAAAGTCGGAACTCATCGCGGATGCGTTTGTTCATCGAGGAAAAAATCCAGTTTCTCTTTTGATCGGAATCGGATATGTCCATCTAACTCTGTATTGTATCTACTCGGTTTATCTTTTTTGGAAGGCCTTTAAGGAAATCGACATTCATCTTTCGAGACTTGCTTCTTCTATGCTTTTGGTTACGATCGGTTCGATCCAATTATCCGGGATCGGATTTTATCTCGACGTCCCCGGCTTATTCGCATTCGCTTCGGTGCTGATGACCTTGGGGAACGGACTCGTTTTTGTTTTCACCGCGAGATATCCGAACTTCTTCGAATCTCTCAAGTCGGAACTACAGCAGAAACGATACGAAAAAACCCAGCTCGGCGGAATCAACTTGGACGCGATCAAACTTCGTCTCAACGAGTTGATGGAAGAAGAAAGGTCGTATCGAGACGAGGAGATTCGAATGCAGGATCTTGCCGAAAAACTTCTGATCACACCGCATCAGCTTTCTAGAATTCTCAACGAAAGTTACGGCAAAAATTTCAACGAGTTCATCAACGGATACAGAGTCATCGAGGCTAAAAAGATTCTTTTGGAAGAACCGGAAAAGACGATTCTTTCCATCGGATTCGAAGTCGGGTTCAATACGAAATCGACCTTCAACGCTCAATTCCTCAAAATCGCGGGAATGACTCCGGCGGAATGGAGAAAAAAATCCTAAAAATCGGTCGGAAATCATAAGATCGGACGATCACTCGTGTAACATGCGCTACAATTCTTTTCGATAAACCGTTTGCGGTTCTATCGGAGGGAGAATGTCTCGAGAATATTATTCGTCCTTGGACCTGGATGATTTCAAGAATGTGCAAAAACTTGCATATGATGCCGTGGAGTGGGTGCGCGAAAGACTCACCGTGGGAATGACCGAAAAAACGGCGGCGTCCTTGATCGATTCTTACATCCGTGAAAGAGGAGGAAAGAATTTCTTTCATTACGGTTTCGCGTGGTTCGGAGATAGAACCTGCTTCCGAGGTTTTCGAAGACCTCTTACCTTCAAAGCGATCGGCGGCGACGGGATTCTTCCCCATTTCGGTTTCGCGTTTCAACCCTCCGATCGTAAACTCAAGGAAGGAATGGCGGTCATCCTCGATGTTGCGCCTAACGTGAAAGGTGTTACCGCCGACGTCGGATATTCTTTTGCGTTCGGAAAAAATCCCGCCGTAGAACAAGGCCGCAACGACTTAAAAGGATTCAGATCCCTCATTTTGGAATTGGTCCGCGCCGAAAGATCGATGGGAGAAATCTATCGCAGTTGCAACGATCTCATCGCCGACCTCGGTTATTCAAACTGTCATACATTGTATCCCAACGGAGTTCTCGGTCATAAGGTCGGCCGTGTTCCCGGATGGAAAGTTCCGGGTGGAAGGGTTTTGGGATTTCCGCCTCAAACGTTTTTATATCTCGTTCCTCAAATCCTAAAAGGATTCTTATCACCTAACAAGAATTCGTCGCCTCTTTGGGGAGAATTCACGAAGACCCGAGTCGACGCCGGGCTCTGGGCCGTGGAACCTCATATCGGAAAATTCTACAAAGGCGCGCAAGCCGAAGAGAGTTTCGGAGTGAAGTGGGAAGAAATTCTCGTGGTGAGCGATTCGGACGCGTATTGGTTGGACGAGAATCTTCCTCACGTTCGTTATTGGGAAGAATCTTCCCCCAAGAAAAACAAAAAAGTCTCCGTCGCCCCGTTGCCTCGAACCAAAACGAAAGCAAAAGAGAAGACGAAAAAATCTTCCAAGGTTCGAGTTGGTGCGGCTTGAGACTTTGAAATGAAAGTAAATCAGAATATACGAATATACAAAACGGATTTGAAAACGATATGAATCAAACGAACGTCCTTGAAAAATCGGATTATCCGGTTCGAAAACCCAGGTTTCAATTTTCGGATAACGTTCCGAAACATTGGTGCGGAGACAACGCTTCCTTAACGCACGTTTTGAACGCGTGGACCATTCTTTTTCCGGAAGGGGAAAAGTATTTTATCAGAACGATTCAGAAATACATTCCTCAACTGAAAGAAGGAAAGGTAAAACGGAACGCGATCGCGTTTGTGGGCCAAGAAGCGCAACACGCCGGAGAACATAAGAAGTTTTGGCAAAACCTAAAGGATCAAGGATATAAGTTCGAAGGTTTTATGAACTTCGTGGTTTGGTTCGCGTTCGGACTTTTGGAAAAACTATTCTCCCAAAAGATGAACATGGCCGCGGTCGCGGGTTTGGAACATTACACTTCTCTTGTGGCCGATCTCGGATTGAGAAGCGGACTTTTAAAACAAGCGCATCCGGAAATGAGAAGACTTTTCGAATGGCACGCCGCGGAAGAATTGGAACACAAGTCGGCGGCCTTCGACGTTCTGAAGGAAGTGACGCAGAGTTATTGGATTCGTATCATCGGAATGAGCATCGCATCCACGATCTTTTTCGCCTTTACGTTTTCCGCGGTTCTGATCTTTCTTTGGCAGGACGGACTTTTGTTCCGCTGGAAAACCAGAAAGGAATTGTTTAAGCTTATGATTTCGGAAGAGAAGGTTCTCCCTTTGACCGTGATCGCGGCCTTGAAGTACTTTCGGTTTTCGTTTCATCCCGATCAGGAAGACAACTTATACTTAGCGAAAGAAATTTTTTCATCACAAGAACACCAATACAGAGAAGCAATATGAGCAAATTGAAAGATAAGACGATTCTAATCACCGGCGCGAACGGCGGATTCGGAAGAGAATTGACGAAACAACTTTTGGAAAAGGGAGCGAACGTGATTCTCACCGATCTCAAAGCTCCGAACACGGACGCGGATTTTTATCTGCACAGAAGATGGGACGAAAACGGAAAGAACGGTTTTAATCCCAAGTTCGTTGGAAAGATTCTCGGTAGTTTTTCCGGCGATCTTCAAACTCAAGAAGGTTGTAAGGACGTATATCAGAATACTCTAAAGCTTTCCTCCAAGGGTGTGGACGTGTTGATCAACAACGCGGGGCTCGCGTTTAAGGGCGGGCTTTTGGATGTTCCCGATAAAAATTGGAATCTGATTCTCGACGTGAATCTTTACGCGCCGATTCATCTGAGTCGTTTGTTCGTTCCGGCGATGCTCGAAAGAAAACAAGGACAGATCGTAAATCTTTCCTCGGTAGCGGGACAGGTTGCGCCGGGTGAACTGATCTTTTATTCGATTTCTAAATTCGGAATTCGCGCGATGGGCGAAGCGATGGACGCGGATCTTCGTAAAAAGGGAATCGCGGTGACGAACGTGTATCCGTTTTTTGCGGACACCGGAATTTTGAAATCGCAACAGTTCGGAAAACAACAAGACGTTCCTAAGTCGATTGTAGACAGCCCGGTCGCGGTCGTAAAGGCGATCGTAAACGGAATGGAAAAAAGAAAACTGCACGTCTTTCCGGGAATCAAATCCAAGACGATCAGTTTCTTCAACCGTATGACTCCGAATATCGTACATAAGATGACGAGCCTAAGCGATCGATTCTGATCCGTTACGATGTCTCTTAACAAAATCGAAGGAAAACCGATGATCGCTTTGTATCCGACAAAAAGAAAAACCTCGAAAAAAATTGATACGGAATCCCGTTTTAAAACGACATTCGTTCGAAACGGAAATCTGAATCTTTTTCTAAAATACAATACGACCGCGGAAGAAAGGCCGGATCGGGAAACGATTCTTTTTGTTCACGGTTATCCGGACGAACATTCGACTTGGGATCGCCAGCTCGAATTACTTTCGGAAGAATTCAACGTGGGCGCGTTCGATCTGAGGGGCGCCGGAGATTCCAGCAAACCCTCGGAACAAAAGGCTTACAACGCTCGGGAAATTTTTAAGGATTTCGAAGCGGTGATTCGTTTTTTAGGAAACGGAAAACCGATTCATCTCGTCGCTCACGATTGGGGGGCATTGTTGTCCTGGGCCTATGTGGGGGATTTTGAATATTCCAAAAACATTCTTTCCTACACCGCGATGGGCGGTCCGCATCCGATACTTGCAAGAAACTTAATGTTTAAATACTTCTTCAGTTTGAATCCGAAGAAGATGTGGTTGGCCTTGCGACAATCCGTCATGTCCTGGTATATCGTGTTTTTCCAGATCCCTTGGTTGCCCGGATTTTTGATGAGAAGATTGGCGCTTCCGGTTTGGAAGTATCTGATGTATGCCGCCGAAATTCCGAAAGAGGATCCGATGCGAACGTTTACAAAAGAACAGATTCTCAAAAGCGCGATCCATCCGATGAACTTATATAGGGAACTGATCCGAGGAAAATTATATCCGACTCCGAAACGGATCGAGGTTCCGGTTCGAGTTTTGATACCCTTAAGAGATATGGCGATCAGTCCGGAATGTTACGATTCTCACCGAGCGGTTTGCGATTCCTTGGAATTTTATCCGGTCGATTCCAATCATTGGATTCAAAAGGAACATCCGAATCTTGTGAGCGATCAAATTCGGAATTTCGTTCTTCGAAACGCGGGATAACCGCGTTTCCATTCTTACTTCATAAATCGGAAAAGGAAGCCCGGAAAAAAACATAGCCAGAGACGCGGCCACCCTGATTTTAGTATATTGATATACTAGTTAAGAAATTTATTTCGCCGCGACTTTCATGAACTTCAATTCTATTCGAAAACTTCCGATTTCATTCAAACAGATCGTTTCCATTCTTATCTTTTGTCTTCTTTCGTTTTCCACATTCGCGGAATCCAAAACGAAGAACTCGGACATTCAAGACGTCGTTCCTTTCGCTCAAGTCAACGCCGAACCGAAAAACGAACAGATTCCTTTGAACCCTCAGATCGCTTCCAAAGAGGAAAAAGAACCTCCGAGAAGAGTCGATCAAAGAAAAGGAACTTGGAGTTTTCAATGGGGATACAACCGGGATTCTTATACTCAGAGCGATATCAATTTTCGCGGACCCGGATATAACTTCACGTTAAAGGACGTTGTAGCAAAGGATAAGCCGGAAAAATTCAATCCCTCCGTTTATCTCAATCCGAGTCTTTGGGAAATTCCTCAGTATAACTTTCGCCTAACGTACTATTTCGCGGATAAATTTTTCATCGCATTCGGTCAGGATCACATGAAATACGTGATGAGCCGAGGTCAGGCGTCGAACATCTACGGTTACATCGATCCGCTTGCGATTCAAAGGGCGCATCTTGCGACTTCTTCGGATTCAGCGGTTTATCTTTATCTTTTTCCGGACGCATATAAAAAGTTGGAAGGATATCACAACGGAGAAACGATCAACATCACGCCGGATTTTTTGAAATTCGAACACACGGACGGATTGAATTTTCTTTACTTAGACGTGGGAATGATTCAACCTCTTTGGGTTTCGGCTAACGGTGAGAATGCGGTCAGTTTTGTTTCTTCGGTCGGCGGCGGTCCGATCATTTGTCGAAGCGACGTACGTCTTTTCGGAGAAGGTAAAAACAATCACTTTCACGCGTCCGGTTACGGTGTTTCGGGTTACGTCGCAACTCGCGCGGACGTTTTTAAATCCGTCTTTTTCGAGTTAGGCGCTAAGGGAGGTTACATAGACCTTCCGAATATCTTTACGAACGGACATTCAAAAGATAGAGCAAGTCAGAATTTCGGATTTTTAGAGCTGATCATTTTCGGCGGGGTCAATTTTTAATCCGTCTAAAGGAAGAATGATTCCGTCAAAGAAGATCTTATTTTTTTCGGTCTGCGTTCTTTCCGTTTTGTATGCGGTATTACACGCGGAGAAAAAAGAACTCGGGGAAGAATCGCTCCGCGACTTTTATCGTCAAACACACGGAATCGAAATCGAACCCGAGAACAACATCGCTCTTTATCGGGAAGTCTATCGTTGGTTGGGAACTCCTTACAAGGATTTCGGAACCGACGAATCCGGAATCGACTGTTCCGGTTTTACGAGTAAAATTCTTTCCAAGGTGTACGGCTCCCGTCTCAGCGGGCCGAGTTATACGATGTTCCCGCGAACCAATCCGATTTCCAAGGAAGAATTGAAGGAAGGCGATCTGATCTTCTTCACCATCTACGGGGATCGAATCAGCCACGTCGGGGTTTATCTGAAAGAAAAGAAGTTCGTTCACGCTTCCGTAAAAAGAGGGGTTACGATCAATTCAATCGACGAAGCGTATTATCAAAAATACTACACCGCTTCGGGAAGACTTTAATAAATATTAAGTTTTTAGAATATTCTATTTTAATCAAAGCATCATAAAAAACGCCTGACCGAGACCGACAAGGGCTCCGAGCGCGGCCCCCACCAAAATCAACAAAAGTTCGTCTTCCTTAAACACGGTCCGCAAAACGTCTTCGAAGTCGGCGGGAGGAAGCGACATCATCTTTCCCGAAAGTGTACATTCAAGATCGATCGCTTTTTCCACATAGTCTTCGATATGAGTCGTGAAGTTTTTCAGATTCTCCGTGATCTTCCGAATGATTTTTTCCTTCATACGGTTGTATTGATTCGAAGTAAAAGAAAGGGAAAGCGTAGGGCGAATGACCGAAGCCATCGTATCCATCTGTCTTTCGATCGCGTGAACGACCAGGTTGAAAACTTCCTCGGAGGCTTTGCCGAAAAACAATTCTTCCAAAATCTTTTCGGAACTGAGAATACGCGTTGCGAGCATTCTCGAATATTCTTCGGAAACTTCTTTTTGACGTTTGATAAAAAGTCCCTGAAAACGGAAGGGACCTATGCCGATCGGTTCCAAAGGACGAAAGATCAAAAAGAGCGCGAGCCAATTCGTGAGATATCCCACTATAATTCCCTGAACGGGTAGGGTCCAGAGCGCCGGATAAATCAGCCAAATTCCCATCTGGATCAAACCGAGCGCGAATCCGAAATAAAAACCGGAAACCTCTATAAATCGAAATTCTTTCGCGCCCACCTTCTGAAACATTTCGACCGTGAGATGAACGTTGTCCCCGGTCATATTACGGATTACTAATCCTTTTATGTCGAAGATTCTTTTGGAGTCCTTGCGTAAATCCTGAAACAGGGTCGGGATGGAATCCATAGCCTGTCTTTCGATTTCCTTCATCATGGAATTCTTAACTAGGTCCGGAATCAAATTCCAAACGAGAGGATTGAGTTCGTCCGAAACCTCTTTCATCGTTTCGAGAATCGTTTTTTGGATTTCGGGACGAAGATTCTCCTGAATCATCGTCGGGTCGACCTTGCTGAACATTTCCTCGACGTCGATGAGATACGTCGTCACGATGTCGACCGCCTTGCCCGCCATCTTTTCGGCCTTTCTCGGAATGATTCCCTGCCAACCAAGATAAGGAGGAATTCCGTAGAACTTCAACGGATAAAAAGTCATTTTTAACGCGACCCAGTTGGTGAACCAACCTACGAACGCGTAAGTGAACGGCATAAGCAATAAGGAAACGATTTCGAAGTTCAAAACGGACCTGAAGAAAAATGCACGTTATGCGGAATACTTAACGATGAATTTTTGAATCAACTCGGTGACAAGTTCGGGTTTTTCCCTATGAACCCAGTGATTGGAATCCAATTTATGAATTTCGATCTTATCCACGTAGTCGTATGAGTTTTCGTAAACTTCCGGTAATACGATAAAGTCCTTCTGAGGAACGATCAATTGCACCGGAACTTTTATGTTCGACGGAGCCGAGATCACGGTTCTTCCGAACAACAATTCCCGAAACAGATTGATCGGAGCCATCGTCGCACCGTAGATATCGTTTCTGCTTACCTTTCGAAGAGAATCCTTTTTGGGAACCCCTCCTAAGTCCATGATCAATTTGTAAATCGATTCTCCGAAGTTTTGCCAGATGAATTCTGGCAACATAGGAATCTGAAAAAACCAGATATACCAGGAACGAAAACCCTGATCGATGACCTTTCTCCAGTTTTCGATTTTAAGACTGAATAGATCGTCTATCATTCTTTTTCCCGCAAGCCACGGATGCGGACCCGAGATCGCCGTGAATGATTTTATATATCCTGAATATTCGGGATCACTAATGAACAACCATCCGAGCGCGGCTCCCCAATCGTGACCGACCAGGTGGACTTTTTTGTCCTTGGAAAGAAAACGAATCGCTTCCAGCAGATCGGGAAGAATCGCCGCGTAGTTGTACTCGGATTGTTCTAGGGGTTTGGACGAACGACCGAAACCCCGAAGATCGATCGCGCCCAGACGATATTGATCCTTTAAGGAATCGATTTGAAGATCCCAGGTTTTGTGGGTATCGGGATAACCGTGAACGAAAAGAATCGCGTCCTTGGAATCCGTTTCCGAATAGGAGAGAAACAATTTTACTTTTTGATTTTCGAGGTAAGTGTATTTCAAAATTTCTGCTCCCGCACGCGCATTGAAAAATAGGAAAACGTCCAACAAGGATCGTCCGATGCTTCAAATTTTCCAGTCTTTTTACGGACCCGCTTTTTGTTCTGATTGGATTTTGATACGGATTCTATATTCTGGTTCCATGTCAGAAAAAAGAACCGAAGAATCCGATTCGATTCACGATCCCGGAAATCCGATGGTGATGTTTCGCAACCGTCTTGCGAGAATGTCCAAACATTGGAAGAAGTGGGCTCGTAAAAGAAAGATAGAATGTTTTCGGATCTATGATCGGGACATTCCTCAGGTTCCGGTAAGCGTGGATATCTACGGGCCTTACTGTCAAATTTCCGCGTATAAAAACAGTTACGAAATTTCGGACGAGGAAAGAGAAAGGGAGAATGCCGAGATCGGCAAAGTTGTTTCCGATGTTCTCGGTTTAAACGCGGATCAGATCTTTTGGAAAAAAAGAGAACCCAAAAAAGGAAAGGAACAATACGAAAAACAATCCGAACAAGCGGAGCTTATGGAAGTGGGGGAGAACGGAATTCGTCTTTACGTAAATCTATCCGACTACCTCGACACCGGACTTTTTTTGGATCATAGAATCACAAGGGATCTCGTTCGAAAGGAATCGAAAGGGAAAAAATTTCTCAACTTATTTTCTTATACGGGATCGTTTACCGTTTACGCGGCGTCAGGCGGGGCCGTAAAAAGTCTGAGTGTGGATCTTTCCAACACGTATTCGGAATGGGCCGAAGAGAATCTGAAACTCAACGGATTTTCCCTCAGCAAACATCGTCTGCTCAGAGCCGACGTGATGGAATGGCTTCACACCGAAAGAAAGGAAGCGGATCGCGAAAGATACGATTTGATCGTCGTCGATCCGCCGACTTTTTCGAACAGCAAAAAGATGACGGACGTATTCGACATACAAAGGGATCACGTAGAAATATTAAATATTCTTTATAGAGATTTCGCGCTTCCGGGAGCCGTCCTTTATTTTTCCACCAACTTTAGAAAGTTCGAATTTTATGAAAACTCGATCCTTGGGGACAACATAAAGGACATATCCAAGATTACGATTCCGGACGACTTTCGAAACGAAAGGATTCACTATTGCTGGAGAATGGAAAAGCCGAGCTGAATCGTTTTTTTTGCGCGCCGCAATCGATCGACGCGTTCCTTTTTTAAACGAGAATATTCTTGGATTGAAAAAGATATCCTTGTACCAACGGAAATCTCATCTCCGCCGCGATCAAAAGATCCTCTTGAGTTTCGATTCCTTCCAGAATACACTGGATGTTCGATTCTCTCGCAAAATCCAAAAACCCCCAGGCTATGTTCTTATACGATTCCTTTGTTTTGAAAAGATGAAGCCAGTGTTTGTCGAATTTGATAAATTTAGAATATTCCAAAAAATCGAAACAAAAAAGGTTCCGTTTCCCGCCCATGTCGTCGAGAGCGATCGGAACGTTCGAATCCTTCAACGCGTTCAAACAAAAACGGGTTTCTTCGATCAATGTGGAATCCGTGTTTTCGATGATTTCGCAGACGACGTTCTTTCTTTTACTTAAAAGTTCGTTCCACGAATCCGCTTGCGCTCTGTTTTTACAAACGTGGGGATCCAGGTTGAGAAATAAATTCTTCCCTAGGGGACGATTTTCGATTTGAAACCGTTTTAGATTCGTCTCGAACTCGAAAAATAAATCCGCGTCCTTGTGCAATTCCTGAAATACGAACTCGGGTGAAATTCTTTCCCCCTCGATATAAAAACGTGCAAGCGCTTCGTATCCGAAAATTTTTCCCGTGTCCAAGGAGAGAATGGGTTCGTATTCGGAGTGAAAATTCTTCGTCTGCAAAATTGTGGAAAGTATTTTTAAAAGATCCGTTCCGTTTGTTTGTGAGATGGTTTCGGTTCTTTTTTTGTGCGAGGGACGAGGTTCTTTCGTTTCAAGTTCCGTGATGATTTCTTTTGCAGTCTCGTGTTTCGCATTCAAAGAGAAAAGATTTCGAACAAGTGGCTCGTTCAAAAACGATTCCGAAAGCACCAAATCAGTATTAGGCGAAAAATCCATAATTTCTTTCATATACGATGCCTCTTTTTTTCCAAGATACGGAGATGGATAAAAAAGTCAACATAAATGAGAATGAAACTCAATATCATATATTTACTTACATTGGCTTAAATTGTCAAACGGGGAGGGTTTGATTCCGATGAGATTTCAATTTTGAGAATATAAATTCCGATCCGTTATCGTTTTTACAATTTACTCAATCGTTAGGAAATAAGATTCTTCCAAAGTCTTACTATGAAACTCATCGTTTTGATTTATCGTTTATTGTTCGTGATCGGATTTGTGGTTTCGGTTTTCCATTCTTCCCTATTTGCGGAACCGAACGATTCCGAGTTGTCCATGATCGCGGATTCGCAAAGGGAACTTCGCAATCGAAAACGTTTTTACTTGGGAGGTTTCGGCATCAACGAACTTTCTTGGTTTCAAACCGGTTATAACATCAACGAAAAATTCTCCATTTCGTTTTTAGCACATCAAAGACATAGGGCCGATCATTTCGATTTGGATAGAACCGGTTATCAACCCGGTGCGGTCGCGTTCTCCTTGCAAAATAAGGAATATACTCAGAACCAATATACAATCGCTCTCGAATGGTTTCCGTTTTCGATTCCTTATTATCTAAGCGTCGGCATCGGCCAGGAATTTTATTTTCAGAGAGATCGTAAGAACGAGTTCTGGGTTTATTCGGACGGAAGTGCGGACGGTAAGAGTTGGTCCTATTCGATTTCCAACAAAAGGGCTTATGTGGCTCCGGGCGCCGGGATACGTTATGTGTTCTCTTCGGGGATTTTTTTAAACGGAGGTTTTAACGTTCTTCTGTTTATGAATAGTTCCGCACACGTTCAAAGAGAGAGTATTCTTTTTTACAATCAAAAACCGGACCCCGCGATTTTGGAAAGAATTTGGAAGGACGGTAAGGAACAGGAACTCGATCGTGCAAAAGGAATCGGGGTCCAATTGTTTTTATCGGCGGGTATTTCGATTTGATAAACGAAGTCGTTCGGATTCGACGGACGAACATTCTTTATAAATTGAGAATATTCTAAATTTTAAATCTATTTTTTTAGATATTAACCGAAAGCCGGTAACCGACTCCCGGTTCCGTTAACAACAAAGAAGGGTTCGAAGGATCGGATTCTATCTTTTTTCTCAAACTTGCGACGTGAACTCGAAGTGGTCCCGATTCGTTTCTGGCGAGCGGCCCCCAAACGTGACGTATGATCTGTTCCTGGGTCAGAACCTTTCCGGCGTGTTGAATCAATAAGGATAAAAAAGAATATTCGATCGGAGTCAAGTGTACGGTTTCACCCGATACTTGAACGTTTCTACTCGATAAGTCCACGTATAAATTTCCGGAAGAGAATATCGGAGAACCGGCTTCCTGCGTTTTGTTTCTAAGCGCGACTCGGATTCTTGCGAGCAGTTCTCCCATACTAAACGGTTTTGTAATATAGTCGTCCGCTCCTCCGTCCAACAAGGAGATTTTTTCGGCATCGGAAGATAACACCGATAAGACGATGACCGGAGTTTCGCTCCAGGTTCTGATTTCGCGTAACGCATCGACTCCGTTTCCGTCCGGAAATTGTAAGTCTAATAGGATCACATCGGGAGATTCGTTCGCGGCTTTGAGGATGGATTCTCGAATCGTTCCCGATTCGATCACATCGTAGTGCGAAGCGGTCAAACTGATTCGAATCATCTTTCGAATCCGATCGTCGTCGTCCGCGACCAATATTTTCGGTTTCATCGGATCAACCGGGTTTTACGGGAATCTCTATACAAAATCTGGCTCCTCCTTCTTTTCGGTTTTCGGCGATCAAGGTTCCGCCGTGTGTTTCCACGATGGACTTACTGATGGAAAGTCCGAGCCCGCTTCCAACATGGGATTGATTCTTACTTCTATAAAATTTCTCGAAGATTTTTTCAAGTTCTTCCTCGGGGATTCCGGGACCGTTGTCCTCTACGACGTATTGCATTTTATCTTTTTTGCATATAAGTTCTATGGATACGGGAGAACCTTCCGGCGAAATTTGAACCGCGTTGAATACCACGTTAAAAAGGGACTGTTCCATCAGGGTGAAGTCCATCCAAGTAGGAATCGGATTCTCGGGTAAACGGATCACACAACGGCTGTTTTTTACGGTTTGTCTGAGTCTTCGAACGACTACGTGTACGAGATCGGAAGGATCGTGCCAGTCCATTCTCAACTTTAAAAAACCGGATTCGTATCGGCTAATGTCCAATAGGTTTCCGAGTAGAAGGTTGAGAATCATACTACTTTCGTTGATTTCGTTTAACAATTCGTTGCGTGCTTCTTCGGCCGTTCCGATTTCCGGTTCCATCAATGCGGTCACCGCTCCTCGAATCGTGGACAACGGAGTTTTGAGTTCGTGCGAAAGTGAATTGAAGATGATCGTGTATAACCTTTCGGATTGATTGGCTAAGTATCTCGTTCTTGTTTCTTCGGATAACAATTCTCTTTCGAGTGCCAGCGCGATTTGATTTCCCATCGTGAGTAAAAGATTCTCCTGATCCAGGTTGAGTCGTTCGCCGAGAACGATTCCGACCACACCGATGACTTTTCCGGGGGCGACCATAGGGAAATAAGTTCCCGAGGATAAGGGCAACGTGTCCGTGAATTTTCCCGCAGGAGTTTTGTTTTTATAAACCCAGTTGGCGACCGCGGTTTCTTTCGCGTCTGGAAAAAAATTTCCTGCTCGGGAAGAATTGGAATCGATGTTTCCCTGATTTTCCAATAGGATCGTTACGTCGGTTTGAAATACCTTCCTTAAATTCTCCGCTCCGATTTCGGAGATCTGCCGGATTTCTCTCGCGTGTCCCAACTCTTTGGAAAGATCGTATAACGTTGTTAAACGAAGTTCCCGGTTGACCAATGTTTTTTCCTTTTGTCTCAGACGAGAAGTGACGTTGCCTATGATGATCGATATAAAAAGAAAGGAACCGAACATCAAAACGTCTTCCAGCTTTTCGATAAAAAAAGTATATCTAGGCGGAATGAATAAAAAATCCCAAAAGATTCCGGAGAGTAATCCCGCGAGAACCGTGGGGCCTTTGGAAAAAAAAGATCCGATGGCGGAAACGAAAAAGAGATATAAAAACGAGATACTCCAATAACCTGTGATCGGTTCCAAAAAAAGACTCAATGCAGTCGCCAAAAGAATCAATGTTAGGGACGCGACGTATTGTTTTCCTCCGGAAGAGGTTCTTAGAAAACGATCGAGTGCGGATTCTTCGCCGAGGTCACGGGGTTGATCGTACGGAACAAGACAAAGTTCGAAGTTGGTGGTCGTTCTGGTAAGTCTGGAAACCGTGGAGTTCCACCGGTTCCACCAGGATTGATTCCGTTTTGCTAATACGACACGGGTTATATTCTTTTGTTCCGCGATCCTGAGAATGGATTCTACGAGGTCCTCGTCGGCGGTGTAAAGAATTTCCGAACCGAGTTCTCTCGCAAAGTTCAGATTTTTTTCCAATTGACTTACGTTTTCTTTGGAAAGATTCTCCCTTGTCTGATTGTAGATAGTGAACAGTTCACCGTTTCGTTCGTATGCAAGACGTTTCGCATAACGTAATAAGGAATAAGAATCGGGACTTGCGTTGATCGCTACCAAGATTCTTTCCCTGAATTTCGTGGAATCGGGCGAGGTGTTTACGTGTCTCGCGGTATAGTTAAGTGCGGTTTCCCGAAGAAAGGAAAGATTCTCCTTTTTGAAAAAATGATCTCCGGCAAGATCCGCCTTTTCCGCGACGTATACCTTTCCTTCCTGCAGTCTTTTTCTGAGATCGTCCGGGGAAAGATCGATCAAAAGAATTTCATCCGCCATGTCCAAAACGGAATCGGGTATGGTTTCCCTGATTTTTACGAGCGCGCTTTTTTCCACGGCTTCCACTTGACTTTCCAAATGTTGAACATTCAAAGTTGTGAATACGTTTATGCTGTGATTGAGAATTTCGATTACGTCCTGATAACGTTTTACGTGTCTACTTCCGGTGATATTCGTATGTGCGAACTCGTCGACCAATACGACTTCGGGTTTTCGTTTGAGAATGGAGTCTATGTCCATTTCTTCGAATTCGATTCCTCTGTGTTGTAGTTTTTTTCGGGGAAGTATTTCGAGTCCTTCGAGTAGCTCTTCCGTTTCTTTGCGACCGTGTGTTTCTATGTAACCTACCACGACGTCTACTCCTTCTTTTTTTAAAGCGCGTGCGGCGTTTAACATCGCGTAGGTTTTTCCCACACCCGCGACCATCCCGAAAAAAACTTTCAGCTTTCCTGAAGATTCTTTTTTTTCATCTTCTTGAATCTTACGAAGAAGTTCGTCCGGATCTAAACGCGATTTTTCGTTCCACTCGGTCATTCTTTGATTGTTCCGAATTCGCCATCGAGTTTCAAGTTCAATCGCAAAACGTTGATTCGATTCTCGCCGATATAACCGAAGGAAGGTTTTTCGATCGATTCTTCCAGGATCTTTTTAAATCGAAGAATCTGTTCCGGCGTAAGTTTTCTCGCCACTGCGACACGATTCATTTGAAAAAGAACCGCGTCCAAGCTGAGATGCGGATCCAATCCCGAACCGGAAGCGAACAACAAATCGGGAGGAACGGTTTTCTGGTCCGGATGTGTTGCAAGAAGGAATTTTTTTCTTTCCTCGACGTTTGCCTTTAAGGAGGCATTGGTAGCGCTTGCATTCGAAGCGCCCGAAGGAAATGCGGAATAATCCGAAGCGGAAGGTCTAGACCAAACATATTCCTTTTTTGTAAACTTTTGTGCGATCCATTCCGAACCGACGATTTTATCTTCGATTCGGATTAAACTTCCGTTCGAACGCGAAGGGAAAAGGCGTTCCGCAAATCCGGTGATTACGATCGGATAAAAAATTCCGGTAATGAACGTAAGAACAAATAAAGTTCTGATTGCGATGGTTGCGTTTTTGAACATTAGATTCTCCTTAAACGATTCCCAATAAAACCAAGGTGATGTCGATCAGTTTGATTCCTATAAACGGAGTGATGATTCCGCCTAAACCGAAGATTGTGAGATTTCGTTTTAATATTTTGTCCGCTCCGAGAGGTTTGTAAGCGACTCCCTTCAAGGCCAAAGGAATCAAAGCGGGGATTACCAACGCGTTGAAGATCACCGCGCTCAGTACCGCGCTTTGGGGGGAACCAAGTCGCATTAAATTGAGAGCGGATAACGGTCCTTCCGTTCCGCCTAATGCGTAGAAACTTCCGAAAAGCGCCGGAAGAATCGCGAAATATTTTGCGACGTCGTTTGCGATGCTAAAGGTGGTCAGCGCACCCCTTGTCATCAGAAGTTGTTTTCCGATTTCCACGATTTCAATGAGTTTGCTCGGATTGCTGTCGAGATCGATCATGTTGCCCGCTTCTCTTGCGGTTTGTGTTCCGGTGTTCATCGCGACACCCACATCGGATTGTGCGAGAGCAGGCGCGTCGTTGGTTCCGTCTCCGATCATCGCGACGAGATAACCCTTTCCTTGTTGTTCCCGAATTTTTTTGAGTTTGGTTTCGGGAGTCGCTTCCGCGAGAAAGTCGTCCACTCCCGCTTCGGCCGCGATCGCCGCGGCGGTGAGTTGGTTGTCCCCCGTGATCATCACGGTTCGAATTCCCATAGTACGCAAGCTTGCGAATCGTTCTTTGAGTCCGCCCTTTACGATGTCCTTGAGTTCGATCACTCCGAGAAGTTTGTTGTCTTCCGCGACGAGGATCGGAGTACTTCCTTTCTGAGCGATTCTTTGAATTACGTCTTCCATCTCCGGTGAAATTTTTTGACTGAAGTTGTAGAGATAGATTCGAATCGCATCACCCGCGCCTTTTCGGATTCTTCGGATCACTCTTCCTTGTTTTTTTAAATCGACACCGCTCATCTTCGTCGATGCGCTGAACGGAATGAATTCTCCCTCCATCTCGGAAAGATTTCTTTCCCTGAATCCGAATTTCTCTTTTGCTAATACGACAATGGATCTTCCTTCGGGGGTTTCGTCCGCGAGAGAGGAAAGTTGCGCGACGTCGGCGAGATATTTTTCGTCGACTCCGCTCGCCGGATAAAACGCTCTTGCTTCGCGGTTGCCTAACGTGATCGTTCCGGTTTTGTCCAAAAGAAGAATGTCGATATCTCCCGCGGCTTCGATCGCCTTTCCGCTTTTTGAGATTACGTTAAACCGAATCAAACGTTCCATACCGGAAATTCCGATCGCCGAAAGTAAACCCGCGATTGTGGTCGGGATCAAACATACAAGAAGAGAAATTAAAATCGGAATCGGAAGATTCGCGTGTTGACCTCCTTCTTTTGCAACGAACTCGGCGAAAAAGGGAAGGCTGATCACAGCGATCAAAAATACGAACGATAAACCGGACAACAACATCGTAAGAGCGATTTCGTTCGGAGTTTTTTGACGTTTGGCCCCTTCCACAAGCGCGATCATTTTATCCAAGAACGTGTTTCCTTGTTCCGCGGTGATGCGGATCGTGATCTTGTCGCTTAACACTCTGGTTCCGCCTGTCACCGCGCTACGATCTCCTCCGCTTTCTCGAACGACGGGAGCAGATTCTCCGGTGATAGCGGATTCGTCCACGCTTGCGATTCCGTCTATGATTTCTCCGTCGCCGGGGATTGAGTCGCCTGCTTCGCAGATTACTATATCACCGATTTTTAATGTAGTTCCGGGAACCGTGGAAATGTCCTCTCCGATCAGTTTTTTGGCGATGATGTTCGTTCTCGTTTTTTTAAGACTGTCCGTTCTTGCCTTTCCTCTTCCTTCCGCGATCGCTTCCGCAAAATTCGCGAAAAGAACGGTGAACCAAAGCCAAAGACCGATCTGAAGATTGAAGGAAGAATAAACTCCTCCGTATAAGTCCTTGAAGACGATCCAAGTTGTGAATAACGCCCCTAGAAAAACGATGAACATCACCGGATTCTTTGCTTGAGAGCGAAAACTCAATTTTTTTAAGGATTGAATCGCGGCCTCCTGAAAAACGCCCGATTCCAAAAATACTTTCGATTTGCGGCTCATCCGATTCTCCTTAAAACGTTTTGCCTTGTAACATTATAAAATGCTCAAGTATCGGCCCGATGGTCAGAACGGGAAAGAACGTCAACGCGCCGACGATTACGATCACGAACAAAAGAAGAACATAGAACGTTCCTCCTTCCACGGAAAACGCTCCTTCGGACGAAACCTCGGATCTTTTTTTATCGGCCGAGCTTCCCGCGATTGCGAGCACGGGAAAAATCACTCCGAATCTTCCGAGGATCATCGCAATTCCTATTAGAATATTATAATACGGTGTGTTGACGTTCAGTCCCGCGAATGCGCTTCCGTTGTTGCCCGCCCCGGAGGAAAACGCGTATAAAATTTCGGAAAGACCGTGCGGTCCGCGGTTTGCAAGAGAAGAGACTCCCTCCGGCAAACTCACCGAGATCGCGGTAAAAAGAAGAATAACCGTGGACGGTAAAAGAATACCCAGGATCGACATTTGAATTTCCCGTTTTTCTATTTTTTTACCGAGGTATTCCGGACTTCGTCCCACCATAATTCCGCTTAAAAATACCGTAAGAAGAACGAACAGAATCATTCCGTACATTCCCGCGCCCACGCCGCCGAAGATCACTTCACCCAATTGAATATTCAGAATTTCTACTAAACCTCCGAGCGGAGAAAAACTGTCGTGCATCGCGTTGACCGATCCGTTAGACGCCACCGTTGTCGCCGTGGCCCAGATCGAACTGTTTAGGATTCCGAAACGAACTTCCTTTCCTTCCCAAAAGCCGAACGTGTTCGAGATCGGATTGAAAGAGGATTCGGAAAACCAAACCGCGAGAAGACCCAAACAAAAAACCGAAAACATTACGCTGAAGATCACCCATGCGTGTTTGAGATTGCCCACGATTCTTCCGTATAAAAACACGCAGGCCCCGGGTAAAATAAGAATGGAAATCATCTGCAGAAAGTTGGAGATCGGAGTCGGGTTCTCGAAAGGATGTGCGCTATTGACTCCGAAAAATCCTCCCCCGTTTGTTCCGAGTTGTTTGATCGCGATCTGCGAAGCCGCCGGACCCAAGGGAAGAATCTGAACATTTCCTTCCAAGGTTGTCGCCGTGATTGAATCCGAAAATGTTTGAACGACTCCGGAGCCGGTAAGAAACAAAGCGAGAATAAAGGATAAAGGAAATAGAATATAAAGAATTCCGCGAACAAGATCCTTCCAAAAATTTCCGAGTTCGGAATTCGAGTTCGCGGAAATCCCCCTTGCGAGAACGAGCAAAACACAAAGACCCGTCGCCGCGCTGAGAAAATTCTGAGTCGTCAAACCCACACTTTGAGAAAAGTAACTGAGGGAAACTTCTCCGCTGTATGCCTGCCAATTCGTATTGGTGGTAAAACTCACGGCTGTATTAAATGCGAGATAAGGGTCGAGCCCAGGAAAATTCCCTGGATTTAAGAGAAGAATATTCTGAAATAATAATATGATAAAAAGAAGAACGAAACCGAAAACGTTGAATAGAATTAGGGAAATCGTATATTCTTTCCAATTCATGTTTTTGCTCGGATCGATTCCGCAGATTCTATAGAGAATCGATTCGAACCGCAGTGTCGTGGACGAAGTGAAAACCTTGTACAAATACGCTCCCAATAAGGGAGAAAGCAGGACGATCGTAAAAAGAAAGATCGAAAGTTGAATCCATTCCGTAACCATAATATTTCCTTAGAACCTTTCCGGTTTGAAGACGGAATACGCAAGATAAACAAGACACAAGCCGCCGAGAGAAAGAGCGGCAATAGTTTCTAAATTCATAATATTTTCATTCCTGAATCGGACGCGGGCGCGTCTTTTTACATTCAAAGTAAACCACGGATTGCGGATTGAGTCAAGATCGCCCGGATTAAACTTAAGAAAAGTAAGTTAAGAAGTTGTTAAGTCGATTAGAGAATTTCGACGGAAAGGAAGGTGATGTCGTCTTGCGCTTGTTGGCCGGAAAGAAAGGATTGAACGTCCGCAAAAACCGATTTGACCATCTCGGGTACGGATTTGGAGGATTCCTTGAGTATGGATTCCAAAAGTCTGTCTTCTCCGAATTCTTCCTCGAATGAATTGAATTCCTCGACGATTCCGTCTGAAAAGAAAAATAACTTATCCCCTTTTGCGATTTCCAAAAACTGAGAATGATACTTTACCTTTTCCGAAATCCCGATGATCGGTCCGCTTTTGGACAATCTTGTAATCGTGGTTCCGGAAAGAAAAAATTGATCCGGATGTCCCGCGGCCGAGTAGGAAAGGGTTCCTTCTTCGGTATCCACGTCCGCGATGAGACAACTGAAGAAGGATTTGATTGCGCTGTATTTTGCGATGATCTCTTTGTTGAGTTCCGCGATCACTTCACCCGGAGGAAGATCGAGATACTTTAAACTTTCGTATTCCGATTTGATCAACATGGTGACTAACGCGGCTTGAACGCCGTGGCCGGTCGCGTCCGCTAAAAAGATTCTTACTCGGCCGGGAGAAATCTCCGCGTAGTCGTAGATATCGCCTCCGACCTCGTTCATCGGTATGTATTTGGTTAAGATGTATATGCCGCCTAACGTGGCTTCCGGTTTCGGGAGAATTCTATCTTGGATCTTCTGCGCATAGAGTAAGTCTCTCTGAATCAGATTGATCGTGTTGTTGAGTTCGGATGTTCTTTCGATTACCTTCTCTTCGAGTTCCGCGTACAGGTTCGCGTTCTCGATCGAGATGGCGGCTTGACCCGCGATCAGTTCCAAGGTTTGAATCCGATTTTCGGTGAACACTCCCTTGACCAATTGGTTTTCGAGATAGAGAACTCCCTTCAGTCCTCCCGCGTGGATCAGAGGAATACAAATCACGGACTGAGGTCTTTTTTCTTTGATGTATTGATCCGTGAAATCCTTGATCGAGGAAGAATCGAACCCGCTCGTCGAGATCATCTTGCCCGTTCTAAAAACGTAATTTAGATAAGAAACCGGATATTGTGTTTCGTCCAGCTCAGGAAGATTTTCCACTACGATCCCCGTGTCCCCGCTTTGACCCGCGAGAAAGACCATTAGATTTTTATTATGTAAGTGGAAGTAGATCGCTCTGGTCGCTCCGGCTGTTTCCATCGCGATCTGGATCAGTTTTTTCAGAAGATTGTCGAGGACGATTTCGCCCGAAAGAAGATTATACGTTTTTAATATGATTTCCTGGTCGAGATCCGGTGTTTGGTTTTGGAGTTTTCTGCCCATCGCCTCGGGGGAAAGCGAAAGATTGAGTCGGTTAGAAAAACGATTTTCCAGTTCGGCGACTTTTACGGACGCACCCCATCTCGAATAAAAATCGATTGAGTTTTGGATATAGTGGTTTCCAAGGGAGAAGTTTCCGATTTTGTAATGAAACTTCGCGGCTATTTCGCAGGACAACGCTTGAAACGCGATAAAACCCGATTCCTGAAAAAGTTTGATCGCTTTTTCGTAACCCGCGATCGTTTCGGAAATTTTTCCTTTGATTCTTTCCTTTTCCGCCTGGAGAAGTTCCAGAAAACCCATGAAGTTTTCGGGACAATCCTTACTCCATTTTTCGAAATGAGAAAGAACAAGTTTTAGTTTTTTTGAATATACGATTCTTTCCGAAAACGAGAATTCATGAAAGTTGGAAAGGATCGTAAGACCGTAATAAAACCAAAATTCGGCGAACGGAATCAGACCGAACGCATTCTGGATCAACTTCTCTCCTTCTTTACCCGCTTCCAGGGCCTTACGAAATTGTCCCGAAAAATAATAGAGTTTCGTTAAGTCGTGATAATAATACGAAAGTGCGGTATAATTCTTATCTTCCAAAATTCTTTTTTCGAATTCTTCGGTTTGAAACTCGGCGTCGTTCAAAGAATCAGGAGCGGAAGTTTTTCCGGAGAGGGCTTTGATGAACTGATGAGAACTTTTAGCGATCGTGGAAGCGAAGTCGTCCCTTGTCGCGGTGAAATATCTACCGGCGTTGTCGATGTCGGTTAATAATTCGTCGATCGGATACGAAGCGAAGATTTTTTTCTGCATCTTCGCCTGTATGCTGAATCCCGCGTAAAAAATATCTCCGTTCTGCAACGCCCCGTTGTGAACGTCGTCCAACAATCCTATGTCGAGCGTAATCAATCGTTTCCAGTGACAGAGATACGCGGCGTAGACGTATTGGATCTTCCACTTAACAAGATCGAACGGGATCTTTTCGTTGAGATCCATGGCGAGTTTAGAATAACGAACCGCCTGATCCAAATCCTTGAGGGCCTGATTTACGATCATTCCGTAACCGCTGTAAGCGATCGGACTACTTCTGGAAACTCCCTTGGTTAGGGAAGTATTAAACATTTTTAATACGATGAGCGCGAAAAGATTCTGATTGTAAGTGAACGCGGAAGGTCCGAGATCGGCAAACAGATCGATCAAGGCCTGGTATTCCGGTTCCCCATTCTCCTTTATATGGACGAGTTCCGAATCCGATTTGCCCTTTGATAAGATCAAAGAAAGAAAAAGTTCCTTAAAAAGAACCGCCGTAACTCGAAGCGGAGAGGATGGAATGCGGATCTTAAAACGTTTCATCGCGCGTAGTCCGGCCAACACCGCGCTTTCCACCTTGTTCATTTTGGAATAGAGTCGAACCTGGATCGCGTCCGCACGAATGTATTGCAGATCGGGAAGATTCAAATTTTCTAATGATTCCAAAAGTTGCATCGTTCTTTCGTAATTGTTCAGAAGATATTCGGTTTCCGCGGTTTCCAAAATTACGTTCGAATATAATTCGAGATCTTTGATAAGAGCTTCCTGATCGAGGGAATTTAACGCGAAGTTCAGATATTGAAGCGAACTTTCGTAAGAACCCGAACTTTTCGCCTGAAGCCCCGCCTTATAGTTGAGCATGGTGAGATTCTTACGAAGTGCGTCTTCGTCGATCGAATCCAAGGCTTGGTTCAAGTGATTGGTGATTTGAAACAGAACTCGGTTTTTCGGTTGAGGACCGTGTAATGTCAAAAGAGCGATCCCGACTTTTTTATGAAATTCCTTGCGCTTCCATTCTTCCAAAAGACTGTAAGCCGCTTGTTGAACCCGGTCGTGTGAAAATCCGAAAGCCTGTTCCGAGGAAACACTTTCTTCGAAAAGGGAATGATCCTGATTGTGCGACGGTGTTAAAAGGCCTTCTCGCACCGCTTCCCAGAGAATCTGATTGAGTTTTGCAGTATCAAAAAAACGTAATTTAGAAATGAATCCCGAAGTGAATCTTTCTCCGAGACAGGAACAAACTCCGAGAAGTTCCTGAACGCCCGGTGAAAGTTCACGGATTCTCTGACACAAAAGATCGATCACGTTATCCGCAACCGGAAGCTCCGAAACTTTTTCCAGATCCCATTTCCAGAGTTTGAATTCGAATTCGTACGAAATTGAGTTCGTTTTTTCGGAGGCTCTCAGGAGTTGAACCACCGCAAAAGGGTTGCCCAAAGTTTTTTTATGGAGAATGGACGCGACCGACTGGATCTGTTCCTGAGGTCCCGGCGCCAAATCCTGAAGCATTCTATAGATACTTTCCTCATCGAGCGGTTCGATCGTGATCTGACTTCTCGGAACCTTGTTGCTTTCGATGGATTCCAGAATTTTGGAGAACGGACTCAAAGGTTCTATCGCCTCGGGTCTAAAGGAAAGAATACATAAGAAATTCTTAATTTTTGAATATATCAAAAACGTTTCGATCAGTTTTAAACTCGCCGGATCGGCCCATTGTAAGTCGTCCATATAAAGAACGAGAGGACGGCTGAGTTCTGAGATCGCGCGGATAAAGTTGCGAAGAGTGAAGTAAAAACGGTTTCGATTTTCGTCGGGCGGAAGTTCCGCAAGTTCGGGTTGAGGACCGATGATGAATTCCAACTCCGGAATCTGATTCAAAAGAATTCTTCCGTTGGCTCCGGTGTATTGCAGGATCAACCTTTTGAATTCTCGGATATCCTTTTCCTGTTTGGAAAGAAAGATGGAAACCAAGTCCCGAAGAGAATGGATAAGCCCGCCGAACGGAACCGAGGTTTCATACTGATCGAACTTTCCCTGAACGACGATCCCGCCTCGTTCCGAAATACTCTTTAAGAACGATTTGGCGAGCGCGGATTTTCCGGAACCGGAATCTCCGGTGATAAAAACCAAACCGGTTTCTCCGCGAAAAACCTTATCCAAAGAGGATTCAAGAACCGATTTTTCTCGGTCCCTTCCGTAGAGCGCGGACGGATCGAATGTGAGTTCGGGAATATCCCTTGAGCCCGGAACAAATATAGAATTTCCGTCTCCGTTTTGAAAATCTCCGAGACAAAGTTCCAAGTCGTATATCAAACCGTTGATGGACGCATAACGTTGTTCCGGATCTTTTTCGAGTAATTTCGCGATGACGAGCGAAATGGAAACCGGCAATTCTTCCCGAATCGTATGAACCGGGGCCGGTTTTCTCGCGAGATGTGCGTGTAAAATTTCGTTTCTATCTTTCGAAGAAAAGGGAAGTGTTCCCGTAATCATCTGATAGAAGATGATTCCCAAGGAATAAAAATCCGTACGAAGATCCAATACACGGGAAAGTCTTCCCGTCAATTCGGGAGGAATGTAGGAAAGAATTTCCGCGGAAAGATCCGGGGTAATGGAGGGTGACGTGTCCTTGCCCGAAAAAGTGGCGGATGAGAAATCCGTAATACTAGCGACACCGGTTTCCGGTTGGATCCAGATGTTTCCGGGACGAAGCGCTTGGTGGAGAATTCTTTTTTCGTGAACCTCTTTGAGCGCGAGAGAGATACTCATGGCAATCTCAAAAAATTTCTCAACAGAATTAACACCATTTGGGAACATTCTCGCGAGAGGAAGAGCGCCGCTGTCCTCGATGACGAGAACGGGCGTGTCCTCGTGACGAATTAATTCCAGAGAATTCTGGATTCGAGGTCCTTTAGCAAAACTAGAAATTCTAAAGTCGTGATGGATCTTCTGAATGTCTTTGCGTGAAGGGTTTTTTTGACGAAGAAGTTTGAGAAGAACGTGCTTCCCCGATCTTTGATCCAGTGATCTGTATATCAGAAACTGATGATCTACGGAGAAGGATTCAAACGTTTCAAAGCCGGGGAGTTCCATCCTGGAAGAACTGTGATATTCTCCCTAGGATTAAAATCAAAAAGAAAAAAATCCCTTTCGGAAATTCAGAGAAAACATTGGGCCGCCTCGATGCCGCTTACGACGGTACTTTCTACACAACCGGCGTTTAACACCGAATTTTGAATCCAATCTCCGGTTATTACAAGATTGGAATATCCGTTAGCGCCCGCGGGAAGCCTATATTTTGTTGAACCTTTCACCGATAAGACATATCTTTCCGTGGGTTGAATGTTTAAACGGACATATTGCGAATCGATTCTTCTTTCTCCGAGCGCGGTCTTGTTCTGATCGATCAATAAATTCCAGTTGAATCCGGTCGACTTACCGTTCGGAGTCGTCGCGGGCCAAAGTCCTTTCGCATCTTGGTCAAGAAATTTCACAACTCTTTCCTTCAACTTTTTCATCTCTGCCGGGATGTCAGGGTTGGCTAAAGGATTCTTCGGTGTGATTCCCGAAGGAGAAGGTCCGCAGAAATACGCGAGATGATTCGGCCAAAGATCGTCCGGCCAGGATTCTCTTGCGATGAGATGGGTCATGTCGCACCAAGTATCGAAAGGTTCCACATACGATCCGAGAATCGGAGGTTCGTTCTTCCAATACTTCCATCCGAGACCGGCGATATCGGGATACATCCAAAGTTGGAATGCGTCCGTCAAACACGTTGTGATCGCTTCGGTCATGTCCTTCCATTGTTTGTTTTCTTTTAGGATTTGAGGACATACGAACGGAATCCCGCCTATTGAAATTCCGAACACGACCCGATCGAAATCCTTTCCGTATTCGAGATGGACTTCTTCCCGATCCTTCCAATCGGACCAATAGTTCTCGAGATCTATATGATCTTTTTTTAATGTTTCTCCTTCCACAATCTGATCGTAGAGAGGTTCGCTCGGCCAACAACCGAGACCCTTCACGTCGATCAGGGGAGAATATTCATCTTTCTTTAAGTTCACCTGTTTTCCGATTTTGATGGACTGAATACACGGTTTTCCGTCCGAGGTTCCGGGAATCACTTCCCTCACTCTATGAAAGAATTTTATGTTCACTCCCCGTTTTTTCAGGATCTCATAGATCGGAGTGAGAATGGTGTCTCCCATACCCGCCTGCATTCTATAAGCGACTGCACCCTTGTATGTGAATACCATTCGAAGCGCACCCTTAAGAGCAGTACCGGCCGCAAACGTATATTGGTCTACGCCGCCGAACACAAGGCCGTAGATCGCTTGAACGATCGCGGAATTGATCGTAAGTTCGCTCGCACCGTGACGTCTCAACCATTCTCTATAGTCGTAGTCGTCGATACTCTCGAAACCTTTTTCGAAAACCTTGTCTTCGATCATACCTTTGATGTTGGCAAGACTGAAGTCGATGAGAATCCAAAACCTTCTCGCTTCGGTATTGGATTCGATCTTGTTCTCGACTAATTTCCAGAGATGTTTTGCGAACTCATCCGCGATTTTCAAAAATCGATCGTGAGGAAAGTCGCCGCTCAGTTTGTCCAAAATTCTTTTTAACGTGAGAATGCATTTGCCCACCAGATCCAGACCGATGTCTTCCACGGTGTCCTCAACCCATTCCACGATTTGCTTCCAGATGCTTTGATTGTTTTCGTTTTGATGTTCGTTTTCGGGAAAAATATATTTCTGATTCTTTTTATAGTATTCGTTCACGTAGTCGAGAATCATCGACGGATACGTTTTCGGATCGGGAAGTTCCAACGTATCTCCCGGAATCTTATCGTTCATCGGAAACGAGATCGGCCAAGGTTGATAATTTCCTTTTACGTTTTCCTCCAATACGAAAAAGTTCGCGGGTTTAAACGCTTCTTCCCAAGTCGCCAAAGGATGAGTGAGAGGTCTTCCGATTTCCTCATAACACTTTTTAATGAGTTGAAAGGCGTGATCGTAAAAGCCGAACCAGATATGAAGACCGTGTTCCTCGATTCTGTTGTGGACTTCCTGGTTTCTTCCGCTCGCACATTTACCGCCGAGTCTCCAACCCAATTGATAAACCGTTATATCGTATTTTTTCTGCCAATCCGGTTGGGATGTGATTTCGTAAACCGTAACGAGAGAACTCAAGCCGCCCCCGAGGACGACTACCTTTTCCTTTTTATCCGCCATAAAAATCCCGCCTAACTCTCTTAAAAACGCGCAAAACGCTTTCGATTCTTTTTATATTCTAAAACTATCATGTGTTTTGATGGATGATCTTTCCGGGTGAGAAGTCGAAATCGAAATCACACCAAATTCCGAACTGAACCGGAACCGAGGTTCCTTTTAAGCCGAAATCGGAAACAAAAGGGAAATACGGATTGTCCAAAAGATCCAAAACGTAATTCCCTTCGAGAAGACCACCCTTGCGAAAATGAGTCACGTTGCTACTCGCTTCCACGATCGCTTGATAACAAGCCTGAGTCGGATTTGCCGCGTCTCTGAATTGTTTTAGAAACACCATTCCGAGTTCGGGAGAAAATAAGAAGTCGAGAAGATTGACTACAAGACCCATGCCGGGAATCGTAATCTTGGAAGGATCACCAAAAAGAATCTCCGCAAACTTGTTTCCGATCGCGGAAAAATTATCAAAGGATTCTTTCTTTTGAGAACCTCCGGGTGGACAAGTAAGAGTGAACATTCGTTGAGAAATCGCCTGACGATCCTTGCCGCGAGGAGTGATCGCATCCACGGAAAAGTATTCGGGAGGAACTTGAAGAGAAGGCATTTGAAAATCGCCTTGAATTTTATGAAAACCGTATATTTCTCTTCCGGTCGCCATCGCGGTGGGAATGTCCACAAAAAGATAGGGCTGATAAAAACGGATTCGAAGCGGGTCTTTTGCAAAAAGAGGAATCCAAAAACCCACGTCGGTTTCCTCCACCCAACCGCATTCGTTGCCGGGAACGAGATATTGTTGTTTGGCGAATACGAGAAATAACTTATCGGTGAACGCAGAGTAATGCGCGCTTCCGTTTGCGGGTCCGTTTAAGTCGCGATCTACGATCGATTGAATCGCATTCCGGTTTCCTTCTATGCAAAAAGAATAAAATTCCACCTGCTTCATCTGATAAGGCGGGGGAAGTTCCTGTTCGCCGCCGCGAACAACGTAATTTGCCATGTACTCTCCTATTTCTCGGGGTTCAAGGTTTCTTAGATTCCTTGAATATTGTAAATAATAAAATTACCGAAAACGGATGTTTATTTTGTTCTTTGTTCCCTTCTTTCGATTTTAAAAATAAAAAAAAAGAAGAATGCGGTTTTGAATTTTTAGATCCGATTTCGTCGACGGGGAATCGAGATGGAATGGAAGTCTTATGTCAAAAAGTCGAAGCGCGGTAGACTAACGTCGCTCAGGTGAAGAATATCTTCTTCCCGTAAGTTTGTGCCAAAGTTCGATCTCTTCGATTTTCTTTTTTCGAAAATTTTTAAATCGTTCCTGTGATGTCTCATTCCAGATTAGAATTTTATGATTTTCACAAGAAGAAACGAATGCGGGCTCACCAAATTCATATTTTAGAATATTCAAATCCAATCCCGGAAGAACCGCGAAGTTGTATTCCTGTTCGGGAGTTTTCGTAAACCAACTCCAAGAATTCTCCCAATATTCCGGATGTAAATCCGGCATATAGTTGTCCGCGCGCAGATTCGTTTCGGAAAAAATACGGATTCTTCTGGAAGTCCAAAAGTCCGCAAGTCCTCTTCCGAGACGAATGTTTCCGGGTTCTTCCGAAATCCGATCCAAACAAGCGGCCAAAACGTCCCGGTAGAAAGTCGGGTTTAAGTTTCCTTGAAACAAGATGAACAAAAGAGAAATAAAAAAGAATATATTGCAAAAAATGAATATTCCTTTTTTATAATTCATCATTAAACCGAAAAGAATATCTGCGAGAATTGGAATCCAAAAAAATAAAAGAGGCAACAGATATCGAAGATGAATTCCGTCTTTTTGGGAAATCCCGCTCAGACTGCCGATTACCACGATCCCGAACGTGGAAACAAAAACGCTTAGGATCAAAAATGAAAATCGATCGTAAGAATCGGAAGAAGTTCCGTTCGAGCCTTTCATTCTTTTTTCAAAAAAAAATTTCATGAACGTCAAGATCGGATAGGAGATCCATATAAACAAAAACGAAAACGGGGAGGATGCAAGTTGGGTTCGAAGCGTAACGAGAATCGGTTGAATCCAATTCCAAGAGGGAGTTCCACTATAGTATCCGGTTGGAATAAAAACAAAATCGGATTTGGTTAGGGTTCGATAAAAATACAAACCGAGTAGGGCGCAGAAAGTGGAAACGACAAGACCTTGAATCATGGATCGATTAAAATTTGTTCTGAGTTTTCCCAGACAAAAAAGAAAGAAGGGCGCGTTAAAGAACAAAAGAAACAAAGGATCGGAAACGATCAAAAGAATCTGCGCTGTTCCGAACAGAAACCAAAGAAAAAAAATGTTTCTCTTCTTAGGGTTTGAAAGGAGCTTCAAAAACGTAAAATTTACGAATTGGGATTTTGCGAAAACGCCGCTGGGATTTGAATTTCCATTCTCCCCAACTTCTGCGGATAAAATCGACAAACGTTTCCATGTCCCGAAACAAAGAAGAGAAAACGAAAGCGCGCCTCCGTGCGCGGCAAATCCCAAAACGGGAAAAAAATAAGAAGATACCGAGAATAAAATTAAAAAAATAGAATATACAAAAAGTATAATTCTATTTGTGTCCTCTTTTTCGGACTTTGTTTTTCGGTCCGCGTTTAGGAAAAACGAAACCGCAAACAACAAAAACAAGGCCTGAAAGGCATACGAAACGTAAACGCTGAGAAGGGAATTTTGGACTATGGCGTGGATCAAAAAATAAACCGCGACGTCCGGAACAACGAACGGAGAAGGAGTTAGGCTCCAACCGTAGAGCGGATTTCCGTCCGTGATTAAATCCTGATACAAAATGGCGGGATACAAATTGTCCGCGTTGAATGCGAGACGGGCGATTTCCGGATTGTTGTTTAACGAGATCAGGAAAATAGAAAGAGAAATGAGTAAAAGGATCGTTTCTTTTACGGAATTCTTCATGATACAAAATTCGATTCAGAGTGAATCGGCCATCGGAGAAGTGTAAAGTATTTTTTAAGAATTCGCAAGCGAGCTATAAAAAAGAAAAGCGGGCTTGAAGCCCGCTTTTGTATATTCAAATTTGATTGTATAGGATCGGTCTTACGGAGTGGTCGTAGCCGGTTTTGTTTGATTGGACGGCGTTGTAGTCGCAGGCGCCGGAGTTACGACCGGATCCTTGTCTACGACGGTGATTCCGTTTTTCTTATCCACGGTTCCGCCTTCGACCATGATTTGAAGGGAACGAAGACCGGGTTTGTTGCTCGCCAACCATTTTTGGAAATTGGAAATTTTTTGAACACAATAGTGAAAACCTCTGTCCGTAGAAATTTCGGAACCGGGAGACCAAGGAAAAAGATCTCTGCGAACGGAAATCGTTCTTACAACAAGAGACTTGTCGTCGACCGGAAGATTCAAAATCGAATTCTTAAATTCTTGCGGATACGCGAAGTATTCTTCCGCGTTGCTGAAGTAGATAATTCCCACTTTGTGACCGGCTTTTTTCAAAGTGTTTCCGATTCCGGTTAACGTTGTGTTTCCGAGTAGGTTTCCTCGAACCGGGAAAATTCTTCCCTCGACAGCAAGTTTGCGGATATAAGCGTATTGCGCGTCGTCGGTTTGAAACATTCCGTAATTGTATTTTTTGGAAAGCATCAGATTGGTTCTATGGCGTTTGCGGATAAACGGAGAAGCTTGTTTGTAAACTTTCTTGTAAACTTCCGGATCGGTAAGGGATGTTTGAATCAATTCAAGCGCTTCCTTTTCTCCTTCCTTTCCCCAAAGACGGATGAAGTCCTCTTTCTTTTCCCCTTTTTTCAAAAAGAGAATCGTGATCGTGTTTGCGTGAACTACGATCTGAGTGAAGTCCATTAGATAAATGAAATCCGATTTCGCCCAAGCCGCGATCGTAAGGTTTTGTTCCGAACCCACGCCCACATAGGCGTTTCCTACGTTTTGAACGTGAGGAATGAGAAGATCCAAACGATCCTCGTTGGATACGGTGGTATCACCTACGTCCCATTTGGTGGGAATGAGGACTTCTTGCGGGGTTTCCTTGAGAATTCCGAGTTTGGAAACGAGATCCTCTTCGCTTAACGCGGAGCGGCTTTGGCTTTCTTTGATCTTTTCAGAGCCAGAGCAGAACGAAAGTCCGAGAACGAGAAACGTAAGAATAAAATAAATTCCTAATTTAGAATTGTTGAACATGTTATTTGTTTGCATCCTTTGCACAACGGAATCCGAAGTGATGGTATTCCGGAAAATTTTCTGGGATATGGGATCTTCTTTTGGAACCTCTCGCATAACTTGCGGGCCACCACCAGGAACCGCTTTTTAAAACCTTTTTCGTATGGCCCGGACAGACATCTTTTCCGTCACAAGGTCCTTTCGGATCTTTTCCTCTACAAGAATCTCCGCAAGTTTTGAAGGAAGTGGAATACCAATCGGCGGTCCATTCCCAGGAATTTCCGGCCATATCATACAAGCCGTACACTCCGGGCGCTCTGGTTCCGACGTTTGCGGTCGGCATCAGATGAGGTTTCTCCGTTTTTTTGGCCACACATCCTTTGATGTCTCCGACTTCGATGATCGCTCTTTCGCAGGTCGCGGGTTCGTTTCCCCAAGGATATAAATTTCCGTTGGTTCCTCTCGCGGCCTTTTCCCATTCTGCTTCGGTGGGAAGACGTTTGCCCGCCCATTCGCAGAATTCCTTTGCGGTGTACCAGCTGATTCCCGCGGCGGGTTGTTTCGATCCTAAATACGGTTTACCATAACGTGGTCCGATGTAATTGCACTTTCCTGTTTTTAAACATTCCTGACATTTACCGGCGTTCTTGCACTTGTCGAATTCTTCGTTCGTGACTTCGTATGTGTCCATATAGAAGTCGCTGACATAAACCTTCTCTTCGGGTTTTTCATCCGATTCGTGTGTGTTGCTTCCTCGAACGAATTCTCCGGAAGGAATACATTTCATACCGGGGATTTCCTTGCCTCCGCAAGCCGCCGAATCGGCGAGAAGTCTGCACATACATCCCAAAGAAACCGCCGCTATCACCGCGGTTAAAAGAAGAATGTTACGAATTTTCGATTTCATGAAAGGGTTCCTGTTCTAAAGGATTCCCGATTTGGTAAGAATCATTTAGGATGAGGATAGACTGAAAAAGGAAACGGACAAAGCAAGTATTTTAAAAAATCTCTGGATTCTTGCGCCGATCGGGACAAACTAGTTCCGATCATTTAAAAAGAATGAAATCGTATTCCGCTCTTCCAATCCGTCTTTCGATAATCGTTGTTCTGAGCGCGATTTTATTCGTTTCCTGCGCCGGATTTTTTCGAAAGAAGATCCCGAATTCTCCCCTGAACGATCAAAGAAAAATGCTTCTGATTCGGATCGATCCGGGGCGTCTCGGAGAGTTCAGGGAGAAAACCGGAGGAAGATATTCCATCAGTTATCAGGAAACGGATTCGTATTATTCGGTGATGAATAAGGAAGACGTGGACAGATTCGGTTTTCCTTCTCCCGGTATCACGGTCGTCAAACAGTATCTTCCGTTTAAATATTATTCCGGTAATTATCAGGATCTGATCAACGAACAATTCGCCGGTCTCGAGGATCTCAAAAAAGGTTATAAGGATAATATATTAAATATTCATTATTTACTCGGAATCGCGAATCGTTTCTCGAAACAGGCCCGAGTGGAAGTAATCGGTAAAACGGCGAGGGGAAGGGAGATTCCCGCGCTTCTTCTGACCAACACGAGCGTTCCCGATAAGGAAAAAGTTTCGGTTCTGTTCAACTGCGCGCATCACGCGAACGAGGTCATCTCGATCGAACACTGTTACGATATCGTTTATTCCATTCTTTCCAAACCGAAAGAATATGATGAAATGCTAAACAAGTTGAAGATATGGGTCGTCCCTATCGTGAATCCGGACGGGGCCAGACATTTTTGGCACGTTTCCAATCTGATGGGTAGAAAGAACGGTTATCCGGGAATCGGTCCGGTCAACGACAAGATCAATCCTGGGGTGGATATCAACCGCAACTATCCTTTCTTCTGGGGAAAAACGGGAGGAGGTTATTCCTCTCCGAATCCTTCGAACTATTTTTACAGAGGGCCTTCCCCGGGTTCCGAACCCGAAACAAAGGCGATGATCGATCTCGCCAATCGGGAAAGGTTCGTAGCATCCATTAGTTATCATGCATATGCGAATTGTCTGTTGGTTCCGTATTCGATCGATTCTTTGAACAATCCCGAACCGGATATGGCCGGGGAATTGGGAAGAAAGATCGCGGCTTCGGTTGCGAGTCTCAATCCCGAAAAGGAATTCGAAGCGAGAAAGAATATTTATCCCATCGACGGGGTCGATCAGGATTATCTTTATTTCGCGCACGGAACTCTCGCGTATCTTCTCGAAACGACTCATCTCAATCCGGTTTATAAGGAAGTGGAGAAGGTCAACGTTTCCTTGAAGGAAACCTGGAACATTTTGTTAAACGAAGTTCTCGACGGAAGAAAGATCTTTTTAAAAGTCACGGACGAATCCGGAATTCCGATCGAAGCGAAAGTGGAAGTGGAACGAGTGAAATACTTTCAGGAAGAGGTTCGAACTTCCAATCCGAACAACGGATTTTTCTATCAGTTGTTTCCCGATCGAAAAGAAACAAAAATCCGAATTTCCAAGGAAGGTTTCGAACCCGTGGAAATCCGTTCCCGCCCGAACCGGGATTGGGAACCTCTCAAGATTATACTTAAGAAAAACAGAATATAATTATGTTTCGCATCGGACAATTCGGAAACGAGGCCTATCTCATACTTTGTACTTTGATTTGGGGCGGAACGTTTACCATGACGATCTTCGGACTTCGCGATACTTCTCCGTCGATCTTTTTGGGTCTTCGTTTCGGAATCGCAAGTCTGATCTTTCTTCCGTTCGCTTGGAAAGAATTCAAAAAAGGTAAAGTATGGTTTCCGGGCGCGTTTTTGCTCGGAATGTATTTGTATCTCGGGTTCGCCTGCGAAACGGTGGGATTAAAAACGACGACCGCGACAAAGTCCTCTTTTTTAATCGGAACGTTAGTCGTCATTACTCCGTTTTTAGAGGCGCTTTTCAAACGAAGGATGCCCGCCAAAGGAAATCTTCTCGGGGCCGCGGTGGTTTTTACCGGGATCAGTCTGATCTTTTTGGGCGAAATCGGAAGGGAAGGTTCCTTTCAAATTGCGAGCGGGGATTGGATCACACTCGGCGGCGCGCTTTTCTTTTCCCTGTATATCATTCAGATGGATCGAATGGGTTCGAACGTTCCGATCCGCGTTTCGGTTTTTTATCAATCCTTTGTCGCCGGTTTTTTTGCCTTGGTTTCCGTGATCGTTTTGCATTGGACCGGAATCGAAGAAGCGAAGTTGAATCCAAGCATGAGATTGATTCCCGGTGTTTTGTATAACGCGCTTTTGGCTTCGGTCCTTACCACGTTTTTGCAGACGAAGTATCAACACCACGTTTCTCCCACAAGGGTAGGAATCATTTTTTCTCTCGAACCAGTATTCTCTTCGATCATCGCTTATTTTTTGTTAGGCGAATCTTCGGGGCCGATTCGAATTGCGGGTTGTGCGATCGTATTCTGTGGTTTGATCTTGGCGGAATTGGTCGGAAAAAACAAAGAATAATACTAAAAAACATTTCGTTTTCCATTCTCCCTTGTCTCGCATTTGCCCATCGCCCGATCTGCGAATGGCTCGATATTTCATTTGTTATCGTTTCAACTCTTTTTCCATTGATTGTTTGTCGGAACAATTAAGAATTTCCGCTTCTTATAAAACGACATTCTGTTTTTGACCGGATTCATGATTCCGTTCGCCGAAACCTTTTCGATTTATATTTTATTAGAAATATTGAATATTCTATGTTGATTCTTTTCGTTTGTTTCCATTTAAAAATGACGTAAAAATCAAAAAAGGCTTGTTATAGAATCAGATTTCAAACCGGATGTTTGCTTGCAAAACGGGCAAATCCATTCTTAGGACCCAATATGATTCGCAACTTCATCTATCAAAAAGGAAGATCGGAAAAGTTCTTTACGATCGAGGTCGCTTCCGATTTCAAATCGATCGCAATTCTTCAAGGACAAAAACACGGAGACGCGAAAAAACCGGAAAAGGAAACTTTCGCATCCAAAGAACTCTGCGAGAAAAAAACGGAAACTCTCGTAAAGGCAAAACTCAAAGAAGGTTACGAAGAGGTTCCGATCGGAATCAAAAACGTAAATCCCTTCGATCTGAAGATTCTTGCGGACGCAAAAAAACAAAAGAGTGAAAAACTCAAGATCGACGTAAATCAATCCGTGGATTTGATGAACGAAATTCTCACCTTGGAGTTTTTGGAAGATTTAGAAATTCATAATGTATCGGAAATCCCGGATCGTTTGGGCTTGTTGAAAAATCTGAACGACCTTGAAATCCGAGACAGTAAAAATCTGAAAACGATTCCTTCTTCCCTGGGGGAATTAACCTCGCTGACAAGACTTACGATAGAACGCACCGGGATTTCAACTCTTCCGGATTCTTTGGGCGATCTAAAAAATCTCACCAATCTTTACGTTCAACACAACGAAAAACTCGAAGGGCTTCCGGATTGTATCGGTTCCTTAAAATCGTTAAAGCTTCTCTGGGCCTCCTACAACCGAGAAGGAGAAGACAAAAAAGGAAAACGCCCATTAACAATTTCGAATGCGATCGGAAATCTGGAAAACCTAGACGAACTCAATCTTTGTTCGAACGGGCTTTCCGAATTGCCTTCCGGTTTGGCTAACTTGAAAAATCTGACCGAACTCGAACTGAACTTCAACTTATTTAAAAATATTCCGGAATGTATATTCGAAATGGAGAATCTGGAAGTTCTTCAGATGATCTATTGTCCGATCCGTTCGATTCCGAAGGAATTTACGAAACTTGAAAATCTTTCCCGCTTAGAACTCGAAGGTCACGAGATCAAAAACGTTCCCGAAGAAATTCTGGAGGAAGGGGTGGAGGCAATTCGGGAATTTTTGAGCGATTCTCCCGAAAAAAAAGAAACGAGGTCGATCGTCTCCGAAGGCGCGGACCTCAAACAAAGTTTGGAATCGCACAAGGATTCTCTGGATAAATTTTATCGCGCCGTTAAAGGGAAGATGTATCAGGAGAATACGCGCAAAAAATTCGCGGAACTTCAAAAATATCTGCAAGGAGAAAGCGACCAGGTTCCCCAAACGGTTAAGGACGATCTTTATTACTTTCAGCCGATCACGGAAGTGTTGAGTTCCTTTAGAAATTGGTCCGCGGTCGATCATCGGATCCTCGCGTATATCACTCAGGGTTCTTGGGCGTTTGATAAGAATAAAAAGGGATTTTTCGAAAGTTTTTATCGATGGTTGGGCAGGGAGGTTACGGCGCATCCGGAGGATTCTTCCCTGTTTGCGGACGTTTTGAGCGCACTCAAACAACAAGGACAAGACGAGGCCGCGATTCTTTCGGAAAGAACGCATAACGTGGACGACTTCGTATTCACCGAAGACAAAAAAGTCACTTCGATAGGACGTTATCTTTTGGATCACGGGGAAGAATTGATGCCGCAGTTTTTGAAGGACAGTTTACCTTCTTCCTTCGTGGAATTGTATGTCCGAGAGGATTTCAAAAAAATAGAACCGCATCTCGAAGAGATCACGAAGATCAAGGAATACGACGGAACGGACGGTAAAAAACACATTCCGTTGGAGACGTTCGGAATTCTTACCCGAATCAAACCGGAACTTTTGGAACCGATCATTCTCGATCGATTCGAGAATATAGACTGTGTTTCCTGCAAAGCGGAGTTGATGTACGATCTGTACGAGGCGATGCCTAAAAAATATTCTGAAAAAACTTCCGAGTTCGCCAAATCGGTGTTAGTTTATATTTCCGAAAAGAAAAACTCGAACATAGATCGAGGGTATCGATTCTCTTGGTCCTTGACGAACGGTCGCAGATACGAGGACAATACTCCCGAGTTCATAGAATGGCTTCTTAAGAATTTCGGTTCCTCACTCAAGGATGAAGTATTCGCATACGTGGAAAAAACGAAGGTTTTGGATTTGAAGGTGACCGCGGTCGCAGTCAAGTATCTCGGTCAATCCGCAATCGACATAGCCGGCGAAGCCTTGGACATGACGATCAAAAACGACGATATCGCGGGTCATTTCAGACAGGCGTTCCAAATTCTTTCCAACTTGGATTATAACAAGTATTACGATAAGAGTTGGGAAATCGCGAAGAGCGAATTCAAAAAAGTAAGCGAAACCGCTTGTATGGCTCTGAGCAGATTGCCGGAAGAAACGGTCGTTCCCAAAGCGATCGAACTTTTAAAAGAAAAACAATCTCACGTTCGAGAAGCCGGCGCTCTTATATTAAGCTTATTGAATACTCCAAAATCGATCCAAGGTCTGAAGGTTTTGATCGAAACTGAAAAGAACGACGCGGTTCGAAACTTGGCTTCGGATCTGATCTACGATCAACCGAATTCGATTTCGGTTGCGGAAGCGAAAACTCGGATCGATATCGCAAAGAAATTGGGAAAACTCGAAAAACCGATCGCGAAGTGGTTGGACGAATCTAAACTTCCGAAAATTTTCTGGAAGGATAAAAAGCCTTTAAGCGCGGACGAGGTTCGTTATTTGTTCCATAGACAAAAAACGGTTTCGGAAATCGTTGTGGACAAGGAATTGCGGGACGTGATCGCGCTCGTGGACAAAAATTCCTGCAAAGAATTTTCCGAAAAACTTTTGGGTCTGATCCTAAAGAACGGAGGTTTTAAGGCCCCGAACCGTTTTGCGATCGGTGTTCTTGGGATTTTAGGAAACGATTCCATCGTGTCCACGATCGAAACCTTGGCGATCAAGGAAACCAATCTAAACGCATGCGCTTGTTTGGGTTTGATCCGTTCTCTCGACGCGGCCCTCGCTTTGGATTGGATCGCTCAAAAATTTAAAGCGAAATACCCGAACGTAAGGGAGGCCGCCGAAGAAGCGTTCGAATCGATCGCGTTCGGAATGGGACTGACTCCGTACGAACTTCAGGATAAAATGTTGCCCGATTTCGGATTCAAAGGTCTTAGCAAAAAATTGAATATTTCAAAAACGGAATATACTGTGAAAATCTCACCGAGTCTTTCCTTTGTATATCTGAACGGGGACGGCAAACCGGTCAAAACCCCGCCGAAACAAAACGAAACCGAAAAGAAAAAACAAAAAGAGGAGAATTCTCTTTTAAAGGAAACCGCTCGTCAATTCTCCGGAAACCTGGAAAACTCCATGGTCGTACAAAGAAAATGGTCCGTGGCGGATTGGAAGGAATTCTATCTCAAAAATCCCGTGGCGAACGCGTGTGCACAGAATTTCGTCTGGACGTTCGATTCCAAAGGAAAAGTCGAAACGAATCGGTTTCACTTGGACGGCGATAAAATTCTTACAATCGAAGACAAACCCGTAACGATCGACGAAAAAGCGAAGATCTATTTGGTTCATCCGTATTTGTTAAGCGAAGTGGAGAAAAAGGATTGGGCCGAAAAATTTAAAACGAAGGACGTTAAACCGACATTTCCTCAGTTGAATCGCCCGATCCATCTCGTTCCCGACGGCGATAAGGATAAGACGATGTCCCGCCAATTCGAGGACGGGGAAATTTCGGGAAGTACGTTCAAATACCGCGCTAAAAAATACGGATGGAGAAGGGGTTCGGTCGTGGACGCGGGCGAGGTTTCCTCGTATAAAAAGGTATTTCCGGGCGAAGAAATCGAGGTTTTCGTAAAACTCGAAGGGATGAACGTAAGTAGCTACGACTACGACGAAAAAGTCACGATTAAAGAATTCTTCTTCGTAAATTCCGGATCGATCAAAACGGGAAGTTACGTCTACGACGAACCGAGGGGAGAAGAGGATTTCAGATTGCATTCATTACAAAAAGTGAATCCGATTTTATATTCGGAAACCGTTTACGATTTGAAGAGAATTCTCGAAACCAAGGATAAAGACGACGAAGAATGAAAAGCGAACTCGCTTTGGAACAAAGATGCAGGGAATTGATCGGACAAAAGATCGAGAACGTGCAGTATTACGGAACTTTTGAAATATTCGAAAGTGCTCATAGTGTTTCCAGATCGGTTTATCTTTTCACATCGGATCAGAGGATTCATCGTTTCGGCTTCGAGGATGAATTCTCCCTTCGATGGGGTTTTGGCATTTCCGTAAAAACCGTCGTGGCCGTTTTTCCAAAGGACGACGAGGAACAACTTCACGAAGCCCGCGATCTTTGGAGAAAACAAATCGATTCTTCCCCGATCGTCGACGTTCGGCTTCATTGGAGATACATCGAAGACAGTCATCGTGTGTTGTTTCATTCTTACTCTCGAAACGATTATCCTCAGGATCTCGAGTTAATTCTGGAGAATGGAAAACGAATCTTTATCGGCGTCACTCGCATCTTAGAAGAGAATCGATGTAAGTTATTCACAAATCATCTTACCGTGTTCTTTGATCCGATTCAACGCGAAAGAATGTATAAGGATCCGATTCTTTGGTGAAGATGACTACGGCTGATTGACGGATTGCCTCGAGCTGAGTTTATTCTAATTTTAATATATTCAAAAATATGAATTCATTTTAATAGACCAAATAGTCTATTAAAAAATGCGATCCCATGCAAGAAATTGACCCGAGGAGAGGCGTGGAGCCGCTTTTTCAAAACCGATTTTCGGGGGAATTTTCGAAAAAATTTCTTCGATTTCACTCGGAATTCGGAATAATTTTTACAATAATTGCTTGCCGGGTCCGTTCGATTTTATAGATTGGTTTTTACGACGCTTTACCCATCCGGGTGAAGTTTTCAGCGAACAACTGGAGTAAAGTCAAAAGGGCGAATGGTTTCCATTCTCCTTTTTTGTTTTGTCTTCGGGAAACGCGATAGTTCTTTAACAACATATATACTGCGATAGAGAGGTTCTTAAGAGTAGAGGTGCTCTTGAGAACACAAAAATGTAAAGATTAGCAAAGACAATTTTGATTGAGTTGATATTGCGCA